>QQNE01000092.1 GCA_003402735.1 Verrucomicrobiota bacterium | reverse complement strand
GGTGACAGAACTTCACCGAATCCGGATCTCCGCCGTGTTCGCCACAGATGCCGAGCTTGATCTCCGGACGAGCGGACTTGCCCTTCTCGACCGCCATCTTGATGAGCTGCCCGACCCCGGTCTGATCGATAGACGCGAACGGATTCTTCGCGAGAATGTCCGCCTCTTGGTAAGCCCCGAGGAAGCCGGCGCTGTCATCCCGGCTCATTCCCAACGTGGTTTGCGTCAGGTCATTGGTCCCGAAGCTGAAGAACTGGGCAGATTCGGCGATCTCATCCGCCGTGAGAGCCGCGCGCGGGATTTCGATCATCGTTCCGACGAGGTAAGCGAATTCAATGCCCCGTGCCTTCTGCACTTCGGTGGCCACCGCGTGGATCAGTTCCACCTGGAGATCGAGCTCCTTCTTGAACCCGACCAACGGAACCATGACTTCCGGGTGCACCTCGATGCCGCGGGACTTGACTTCTGCGGCCGCCTCGAAGATGGCGCGTGCCTGCATCCGGGTGATTTCCGGATAGACAATCCCGAGGCGACACCCGCGGTGACCGAGCATCGGGTTGGCCTCATGGAGCTGATGGATGCGCTCCGCGATCCGCTCCGGGCTGAGCCCGATCTTGCTACCCAACTCCGTGATCTGCTCCGGAGTCATCGTGCCGATGAACTCATGGAGCGGCGGATCGAGCAGACGAATGGTTCCGGGACGACCTTGCAGCGCCTCGAAAATGCCGGTGAAATCCTCCCGTTGATAGGGAAGAAGTTTGGCCAGAGCGGCCTCACGGGCCTCCTTGGTTTCCGCCAGAATCATCTCGCGCACCGCGTCGATCCGGTCGCCCTCAAAGAACATGTGCTCCGTCCGGGTCAGTCCGATGCCCTCAGCCCCAAACCCAATGGCGCGGCGGACCTGTTCCGGGTCGTCCGAATTGGTGCGCACACCCATTTTGCGGCGGGCATCCACCCAGCTCATGAGCTTTTCCCACTTGGCAAACAGGGGAGACTTGGAAGGCTCGAGCGTTTTATCGACGAGCACCTGGATGATTTCGGACGGGGCCGTGGCGATCTTGCCGGCGTAGATCTGACCGGTCGTTCCGTTGATCGAGATGAAGTCGCCCTCGCGAAGCGTGACGTCATCCGCGGTCACCGTCTTGTCGTGGTAATCGATCACCACTTCGTGTGCGCCGCAGACGCAAATCTTGCCCATCTGGCGGGCCACGAGCGCCGCGTGGGAGGAAACGCCCCCGCGCGAGGTCAGGATCCCCTTCGCCGCGATCATTCCCCGAAGATCTTCCGGGGAAGTCTCCACCCGCACCAGCACCACGTCGTCGCCCTTCTCGGCGGCGGCCACGGCATCGGCGGCGTTGAAGAAAATGCGACCTGTGGCCGCTCCGGGACCGGCCGGAAGCCCCTTGCCGATGCACCGGGCCTTTTTCTCCGCCTCATGATCGAAGATCGGGGCCAGCACGTGGCTGAGGTCGTCGGCGGGAATCCGCTTGATGGCGTCCTCCTGAGTGATAAGCCCCTCCTCCACCATGTCCACGGCGATGTTGATGGCCGCTAGACCGGTGCGCTTTCCGTTCCGGGTCTGGAGCATGAACAGCTTGCCGTGCTCGACGGTGAACTCGACGTCCTGAACATCTTTGAAGTGGCTCTCCAGCTTCTTGAACACCTCCACGAGTTGACCATAGGGCTCCGGGAGATCCCGCTCCATCTGGCTGATGTGGTTGGGGGTCCGAATGCCGGCCACGACGTCCTCACCCTGAGCATTGACCAAGTATTCTCCGTAATAGACCCGCTGCCCGTTGGCCGGGTCCCGGGTGAAGGCGACGCCTGTCCCCGAAGTTTCTCCGGTGTTGCCGAAGACCATCGCTTGCACGTTGACCGCTGTGCCCCACTCGTGCGGGATGTTGTATTTGCGACGATAAACGATGGCGCGGTCGTTCATCCAGGAACCGAACACGGCGCCGATGGAACCCCAGAGCTGAGCCCACGCATCTTCGGGGAACTCCTCACCGGTGCGGCTCTTGATGAGGGCCTTGAACCGTTTCACCAGCTCCTTGAGGTGATCGACTGTCAGGTTGATGTCTTCACTGACGCCGACCTCACCTTTGAGCTCGTGCATGACCGCATCGAACGGCTCATGGTGCTCCCCTTCGCGGGTCTGCACGCCCATGACGACGTCCCCATACATCTGGATGAACCGACGATAGGAGTCCCAGGCGAAACGGGCGTTGCCCGTTTTTTGGGCGATTCCCTCCACCGCCCGATCATTGATCCCGAGGTTGAGGATGGTGTCCATCATCCCCGGCATGGAATCGCGGGCCCCGGATCGGACCGAGAGAAGAAGCGGATTGTCCACGCTGCCGAATTCCTTGCCGAGTTCGCGCTCGAGGCGTGAAATGGCCTCCTGAACCTGGGACTTCAACTCCGCGGGATAGGCCCTGCCATTGTCATAAAAATAAGTACAGACCTCGGTGGAAACGGTGAATCCTGGAGGCACGGGAAGGCCGATCCGGCACATCTCCGCAAGGTTGGCTCCCTTGCCGCCGAGCAAAGCCTTCTGCTTGCCATCGCCGTCGGCGCCGGTGGGAGAAAAAAAGTAAACGTATTTCGCCATGGTGTCGGGTATCGGTTTTTCGCGTCTCTTTGATTGCGCCGCGCATAGTAGTCGGCGTTTTCACCTTGTCATCCGCGAATTTTTCTGACCAGGCGCCGTCGCAGGGTCAAATCCCTTCCACTTCGCAGCCTGCCTCCCGCTCCACAGGGGCATCAAACCGGTTGGAAGCCATCAAATTGCCAGTCCCGGTGCCCTTCCAGACCACGGCGGCCCGAGTCAGCGACTTCTCCCGGGTGTCATGCAACTGGCACCCAGTCAGGGTGACTTGCGAGCAATCGACGGCCTGGATCCCCACCGGGCAAGGATCCCGAAACAGACAACCGTTCACCACCATGCGGCGACAATCGTTCATCTCGATCAGGGCCTCGTGCAGCCGCGCCGCTCCTCCTGCCCAATCCTCCGTCCAGGTCGTTCTCCCTTCCGGCGCGCCCCGGACCTGAAGCCCTTGCAACACGCAATCGCTGCAAGCCTCGAGGAAGAGATTGTTGTCGATCTGTTTTCCCGGCACCCAATAGTTGTGCCCGAACACGTTGCCAGTCAGGGCCATGTCGTCACAACCTTCCATCCGCACATTGTGCCGATAGCCCCCGTAGATGTGGTTGCCGGTGATCGAGATCCCCCGACAAGCCGTCAGGTGAAGGTTGATGGCTTGGTTGCCGATCAGATTTCCACTGATGGTTCCCATCCCGATGGGCAGAACGCCGGTCGGGTCCGGCCCGATGATCCGGATGTTGCAACCGTTCGGTGAATGCGTCGCTTGGATCGTGTTCGAGGCGATCGTGAACTCACGAATCGACGGGGATGGCACCCCCTCCGTCCGCTCGCGGCAGTCGAAGTAGATCTCCGCGGTCGGTTCCGTGGGATCGAATCGATCTTTCCCGAAGATCTTGAAGTTGTTGTATTCGATGTCGTTCCCGGTGATCTGCAGGTTGCGGATCTCGGAACGCTCAATGCGAATTCCGCCGAGGCGGTTGTAGCTGATGTGGTTGCCGGTGATGTTGAACTGATGGAGGTTCAGGTCCTCACAGAAAATTCCCGCCCCGGTGTTGTGGAAGATGTGGCAGCCAGTGATCAGGACGTTGCGGTTTCGCTTCACGAGCCGGATGCCGTGCCGCAACTGACGCAGGAGCACACCGCTGAACGTCGCCTCCATGGTGCCCGTGACCTCGATCCCGTCCGCTTCTGGGTGGGCTCCGCGGATCTCCAGGTTGCTGATCTGCGGCATCCTCTGTCGGTCCCAGACCTCCGGTTTGAACGTGTCAGGTGCGGCTGATCCCCCGTGGGTTCCGACAAACCGAAACGCGGGTCCAGGCCCCTCCATGACCACGGTCGCCGTCCCTTGGCTCCCGTCGATTCCGATCCGGTTGAAACGCTGCAGATCGATTTCCAACGTCCGCGTGATGCGATACGTTCCGCGGCTCAGGACGAGAACGCCGTCACCGCTGCGCAACACGTGTGCCAGCGCCTCGGTGTCGTCTGCCTCGCCGTTTCCGGCAGCTCCAAAATCGCGAACTCGGCTCATGGGACGGGATTGGTTTGGGCGGCCCGGGTCAAATCATAGCAAACGATGCGGTCCCGGGTGCGAATGACCGCAAGGTTTTCCTGCAGGGCCGGGGTGGCGCAACCGAGTCCTCCGACCTTGGCCCGGCCCAAAATCCGATGCCCCGTGGGATCCGCGGCGATCATCGCAAGAAACCCACCGTTGTTTTCGTAGACCAAGAGTCGATCCCCCGCCACCAAGGGCGACGACAGATCCGAAGAACGTTCCACCTCCCACTTGGTCTCGCCGGTTTTCAAATCGGTGCAGAGATGTCGGGCGCTCCCCAGGTGAAAGGCCATTCCGTTGTGAATCACCGGGCTGGCATCGTAACGGCGCGCCACAAACCCCTTGCTCCAGAGCGGACGCGCCCCTTCCTTCGAGAGTTGGAAGGCACTCAGGTTGTGGCCCTCCGCTTTGCCCAGAGCCAGGCAAACATCCCCGGACACCACCGGGGTCGAGGCCCCTCCTCCGGGCTGCTTCCAGCGAACCGTTCCAGTGGCGGCCTCGAGACCCATCAGTTCGCCGTTCTCCGCGTTGCACAAAATGAGATCTTTCCAGGGGACCGGGGATCCATTGCCCACCCGGAACTCGGCATTCTTCCACACCAGCTTGCCAGTGGCCGAATCCAAGGCGCAGAGTTGGCCGGCATCGACAACCAAGAGGTCGTCGATCAACATCGGAGAAAAGGCGATGCCCCGCTTGGTGTTCACAGGGGCCGACCAGACCACCTTGCCGCTGGCGGCCTCCAAGCAATAAACCTGGGTGCTCAGGACCGTGTAGAGTTTTCCACCGGCCACCACCGGGGTCACGGAGGCCACCCTCCCGGCCGCGTGTCCCCCGCCCTCGTAACGCCACAATTCTTTGCCGTCTGTCAGGTCCAGGCACATCGCGACGTCGCTTCCCTCCACTTTGGTGTTGGGAACCGCGGCGAGGACCTTCTCGGCGGTGGCTGGATCGGTCCAGGCTTGCGCCGCGACCCAGGCCCGCAACGCCTCGACGTTTTCAAACTCCTTGTCGACGACCGGTCGGATCCGGTCGAAGTCGTCCAAAGGAATCGCCGTTTTGCCCAGTTTGAACCGCTGCTGGATCCAGCCGTCGAGCAACAACCGCTGCTTGTCGTCCATGTTCGTCTCCATCCAGGACTTGATCCAATCGTCCAACGCCTTTCCTCGAAGACGGGGGCTCAAATTGAGGCGGTCGGCCTCGAACTTGGCGCGCAACTCGGGCGAAAAGTTTGTCGTCCGTGCTCCCATATCGCTAAAGATGCGGTTGGTGAGGATCCTGGCATTGGTCGGGACGTCCCGATGCCAGACCAAGGTGAGGAACACCCTGCCATCCGCAATCACGGGACTGCCATGGCCACCATAGTGATCTGAGGGAATCTCCTTTGACTCCCACAACTTGGCGGGGATGAATCCCTCAGGCCAATTCTCCGGGAGCTTTGCGTTGGCCACCACTCCGTCCCGACCGGGACCGCGCCATTGTGGCCAATCGGCATGCAACTGCGGGATGAACAGGCACAAGAATGGAGCGAGATGGCGGATCATGGACGTAGTTTAAAGCCTCACGCAGATCTTTCGACCGATCTTGCGGGGATCCCGAGCTTTTGCGGTGCTCCCGGCTTAGCGGTAGGCCATCGACTTCACACTTGAACCATCGGCAAAACTCACTAGATTCCACCGGTTCCTTCCTCCGTTTTTCCGGCACCGGTCGTGATCATGAAGCAAAAATCCGCCCCCCACCGCATGAACCGCCGCCACTTTCTGATCGGTTCCGTTGGAACCACCCTGGCCTTGCCAACGATGTCTTCGCTCCTGGCCAGAGGAGTCGCGGAGGGTGGCGTGCAGTCGGCCAAAGGCGCGGGTCTCGGAGCCTCCCGTTTCGTGGCCATCGGAAATCTGCTGGGTTACCAGACCAAAAGCCTGTTCCCCGCCACCAAGGGCCGCGATTACGAAAAGACCCGATTGCTCGAACCTGTTTGGGAGATCCGCGACAAATTGACCATCATCCGCGGGTTGGATCATGGGGTGAAGGGAGGGCATTTCGCGGTGCATTCCTTCCTCTCCGGGGTGCTGCACTCCGAGGCGCAAAACCGACCCGAGGGGAATGTCACGATCGACCAGTATCTTGCGGATGAGATCGGCTTTGAAACCCGTTTTCCCTCGCTCACCGTCGGTTCCGAGGGCGGCATCCACGGCGGCTGCCAACTGGCCTGGACCAAATCCGGAGTCCGGGTTCCACCGGTCACCAACCCTGCGGAGTTGTTCGAGAAACTCTTCGTGAGCGATTCCCCGGATCGGCAAGCGCACCGCGCCCAGGAGAACAAGGTCCAGGCCTCCATTCTGGACAGTGTCTTGGAGGAGGCGAACCGGCTTTCGAAACGGGTGAACCGGGAGGACCGGGCGAAGCTCGACGAGTTCCTCACTTCGGTTCGCGATGTCGAAAAGCGCCTCGAACTGCGCCAGAAATGGACGCATCAACCGAAACCCGAGGCCCCATTTGAGAAGCCGTCCAACCGCAACGCGGTGGAGGATCTTCCGTTGTTGTATGAGATGATTGCCCTCGCCTTGCAGACTGGCAGCACCCGAATCGCTACCCTCGAGATCGGCGGAGATTTCCTCCCGCAGCACCTCGGCATCAAGAAGGACTGGCACGGTCTGTCCCACCATGGCAACGACCCGGAGGCCATCGAGGGCCTGATCACCTTGGAGAAATACCAGATCGAACACTTCGCCAAGTTCGTGACCCGTCTCGCGAAGATGAACGACGGGGAGCGCAGTCTCCTCGATTCCACCACCGTCCTTTTCGGCAGTGGCATGGGCGACGGCAACGCGCACAAGAATTCCGATCTGCCGATCCTTCTTGCGGGCGGCGCTTACAAACACGGCGAGTTCCGTGAAGTGCCGCGCGAGGGCTCCCAGAAGGTTCCGTTGTGCAATCTCTTTGTCGACATCGCCCAAAAAATGGGGGTGGAGACTGACTCCTTCGGAAACAGCACCGGGCGGTTCGGATGAACGAGCACCCGTTGCCCCAAAACCCGCTTCTTTGTGGGTTGAGGTGGCTGTCAGCTTTTCTTATGGTCTGTTCCGTGGCCGAGTCTGCTCCTTCGCGCCCGGACGTGGTGGAGCAGTTCCTCACCCAATATTGCCTGGATTGCCACGACTCCGACACCCAGAAAGGGGACCGTTCCTTTGAAGATTTTCGGCTCCCCCTGCCGTCCGTTGCCTCCATCATTGAGGCCAGGGACATCATCGACCAGATCACGCTCCGGGAGATGCCGCCAAAAAAAGCGGAGCAACCTTCCGACGACGAGCGGCTCGCGGTGCTTCGTGCCCTGCGCGATGGGACCAAGACCGCTCATCTGCGGTTCCAGAGCAGCGGCGGCCGAACCGTGATGCGCCGACTTTCGAGCCGCGAGTATGAAAACACCCTCGCGGTTCTCTTTGGGCGACGCGTCGATACCCTGGGACTGACCGCCGGTTTCCCCAAGGAGAAGACCACGGAACACATGGACACCATCGGGAAGTCCCTCGTCACTTCGGGGTTTTTGGTGGACCAATATTTCCAGGCCGCCAACCGCCTCGTCGAAACGCTTCTCGCAAAACCGGTGATGAAGCCGAAGGATTGGAAGTTCATCGGGAACTTCGTGCAATATGAGGAGCTCCAAGGCCCTCACAAAAGCGCCTTCAACTACCGTTACCTCTGCCTCTACGAACAGCCGAACAGCGACACGCGGCAAGGCGGTTACGGACACATCGAAGACTTCAAACGGGGAGTGCCTATTTCCGGGCTCTATGACCTGGAGGTCGAGGCGCAAGCGATGCACCGCGATACGCACTACGACCCGAAAATCTTCGGCATCGATTTTTCCGAGCCGTTCCTTCTCGGCGTCGTCCCCGGCGATGCAACTGTCGGTCACATTCATTACCCCCAGCCGATCGAACCCCTGCTCGGCAAGGCCACTGTGCCGGATGAGAAACCGGCAAAGCTGAAGTTTCGGATCTGGCTTGAGGCCGGACAGACGCCCCGCTTTATCTTCCCGAACGGTCCTTATGAATCGCGCGCCTCCGTCCTCGAGGTGAACAAGCGCTACAAGCATGAGTTCAAGGACGAGAAAACCAGACTGGATGTGAGCCGTACCACCTTGCTCCGCGAAGGCAAGCTCCCGCACATCCGCATCAGCGAGATCGCCATCCATGGACCGGTGCCCGAGACCCCCTGCAGCGCCGAGGAAAAGGCTGTTTTCGGCGGGAATGGCTTTCAGGAATCGCGGGCGATGGAGCAACTCTATGCCTTCGCCGGGAGGGCTTACCGCCGTCCGCTCACCGATGAGGACCGCGAGCCGATCCGGGCCATTTACCAGAAACGGATCAACGAGAACGCCTCTCCACGCCAAGCCGCGCTCGATGCCGTCAAGCTCATCCTCTGCGCCCCGGCTTTCCTCTACCTCAGCGAAATCACCGGTGAATCGGAGAAGCGCCTCAAGCCCTACGACCTCGCCTCGCGTCTGTCTTACGCGCTTTGGGCCAAACCTCCCGATGCGCCCCTCCTGGCGTCCGCCAAATCCGACGAACTCAAGACCGATGCCGGTCTGAAAGCGCACATCGAGCGCATGATCGCCGACGACTCGATCGAAGGCTTCATCAACGGTTTCACCGACAGTTGGCTGAATCTCCGTGAACTCGGCTCGCAACCTCCGCCGCGCGAGGTGGTGCGCGCCTACTACGCCGAGGACCTTCCGACCTCGATGAAGACCGAGGCTCGTCTCTTTTTTCGCGACTTGCTGGATCACAACGGCTCCGTCACCCGGTTCATCGACAGCGACTACACGTTTGTCGACACAAAACTCGCGAAGCTCTACGATCTTCCGGCCAAGGAGGCCCTCCGACTCCGCGACGGGTTCCAGAAGGTTCGTCTCAAGGACGACGAACATCGGGGCGGTCTGCTCGGCATGGCCGCCGTGCTGACGGTGAGTGCGAATGGGGTGGAGACTTCCCCGGTCACGCGCGGGGTCTGGGTGAGCGAGAACATCCTTGGTTCCCCGCCGCCCCCGCCGCCGGACGTGGTGCCCGCCATCGACCCGGATGTCAGCGGCACCACCACCATCAGGGACCGCCTCGCCAAGCATCGGTCCGATCCGGCATGCGCCGAGTGCCATCGCAAGATCGACCCCCTCGGCTTCAGCCTCGAGATCTTCGATCCGGTGGGCCGCTGGCGCCAAAAATATCCCGCGCCCAAAAACAGCAAGACCCCCGCGGCCAGGATCGATGCCTCGGGTGAGTTTCCCTCGGGAGAAGCCTACGCGGACTTTGTCGGGTTCAAGAAAGTCCTCGGGGACACCCGGGCCGATCTCCTGAGCCGCCACCTCATCCGGCAGGTGCTGGCCTACAGCACCGGTCGGACCATGGAACTGGGTGACGACCTCGTGATCGATCAGCTCCACGAGCGGGTCAAGGCACAAGGCCTCGGCCTGAAGACCCTCATCGTCGAGTGCCTCATGAGCGAGATTTTTCGCTCGCGGTGAGCGATCTTCCTGCGGTGGGGAGTCGGCTTTTTGCTTTTTTTCGGTAAATCGCTTCGGGCCGGACATACAAAGGTAGATGAGCCTGCCTCCATCCCAGGAATCACCGCATGAGCGGCACGCCGAATTTGTCGCGGCGCTCACCGCTTCCCATGGGAGATTGCTCGGTTATCTCATGGGCTTGCTGGGGCGCCGCCATGATGCGGAGGATGTCCTGCAACGCGCCAGTCTGTTGATGTGGCAAAAATTTGGCGACTTTGCGACGGGGACCGATTTCGTGGCCTGGGCCAGCACGTTTTGCTTTTATGAAGCGAAGAACTTCCTGCGGCTCATGGCTCGTTCACCGCTTTGTTTCGATGACGATTTGCTCGCCACTCTGGCCCGCGAACGTCTCGATGATCTTCCCTCGCGGGAGCAACGGCTTGCCGCCCTGGAAGACTGCTTCGCCAGGCTCGGCCCCGCCCAAAAGGAACTCCTTCGTTCGGTCTATTTGAGCGATGACGCAATCGCCTCGCTCGCCGCCCAACTGAACCGGGCCCCGCAAACAATCTATAACAAACTCAATCAACTGCGTCGGCTCCTCGCGGAGTGCGTGGCGCGCAGGCTCTCGGAGGAAATCGCATGAATTCAGACCGCCATCGTCTCCATGATCTGTTCGGCGCCCAGAGCGACGGCACGATCACCCCGGAGCAGCACGCGGAGTTGCAGGCCCTCTTGCGCAAGGATGCCGCGACTCGCCGCTTGTGGTTCCTACACCAGGACGTGGATGCCGGTCTCAGGGAGCTCGCCTTGAAGAACGCGCCGGCCCTGAATCTGCCGGAGGTCGCCCCGGCACGGGCCATCCGCTGGCTCTCCTGGCGTCCCCTTGTCTCGGCCGCAGCCGGGCTGGTGATCGGACTGTTCAGTGCGTCGGTGGTGTTTGGATTCGGTCCCCGCTCTGCGGACAGGATCACTCCGATTCTGCGGGAGAGTTTTGAGAGCCAAACGCCGCCATTCGTGACCGGCGTGCCGATTGGGCCGGACCAGTGGAGCGGCGATTACGCGGAGATCGTGCCCGCCTTTGAAGGCGTGAGTCCGGATGACGGCAACCTCATGGCCCGTCTGCTTCGTTCCGACCACCAAGGCAAAGACGCCGCCAAGCTCAGCCGCCAAGGGGATCTGATGCGCGTCGTCGATGTTCGAGAGTTCTTGGATGCGGCCAAGGGCGGCGATGCCGTGACCACGCTCTCCGCCCGGTTCAATGCGGTTCCGTATGCGGAAAGTGAGCGATACAACGGCATGGTGACGATCTATGCTCTCGGGGCCGACGCCGTCCTGCACGGGGCCACGGAGGAGTCAATCAAGCGGGACGCCCTGGCGTTCAGCGTCGACCTTTGTCGTTCGGTGGATCGCGATCCAGCGACTTGGCAGACCGCCACCGCTCGCCTGCTGTTGCCGCCGGGGACCGAGCGCGTCCTGCTGAAAGTCTCCTTCTGCCGTGTGCCCGAGGGCCGCGAGCCTTTCTCCTCCCTGCCCCGCGCGGTGACCTTCCACGGTCACTTCGTGGATGACGTGCGCGCCTCCGTCCGGATGAGCGACCACCGAACACCCTGACAAACCGTTGAATCTTCCGAACCCAATCACATGAAAACCCGCATCGCGCTCCTTCTCATCGCGCTCACATGTTCAGGCTTCGGGGCCCCGAAACGACCGAATGCAGATGCCCTCGATCTTCCGGACCCGGTGACCCGCCCGGTGAAATACTTCGGGGACATCCATCCCGTGCTCGCGGCCCATTGCGTCTCCTGTCACGGACCAGAGAAACAGAAAGGTGGATTGCGGCTCGACTCGCGCGAGATGGCGCTGCAGGGCGGCAGTGGCTATGGACCAGCGATTGTTCCGGGCAAGAGCGCGGAGAGTCCGCTGATTCTTTTCACGGCGCATCTGGAGCCGGAGATGGAGATGCCGCCAAAGAAGGATCCGCTGCCGGATTCGACGATTGCGGTCTTGCGCGCCTGGATCGATCAGGGCGCTGTCTGGCCGGGGAAAGGGCTGGATCCGAATCAAAAAATCCTCGGCAATCAGCCGTTGTTTTTCGAGAAGGCGCTCACGCATTGGTCTTTCCAGCCGGTGGTGAAAGCGACGGCGGAATCGCTTCAAAAGGGGCCCGCGACGATTGATGCGCTGGTCGATGCCCGGCGCAGGGAGAAGGGCCTGACCGCGTCCCCGCGCGCGGATGCCCCGACCCTTTTGAAGCGGCTGCATTTCGATCTCACCGGGCTGCCACCAAATGATGCGGAGATGAAAACCTTTGTCGCGGCTTTTGCCACCAATGCCGATGCGGCCATCGCGGCAAAGGTTGATGAACTGCTCGCGTCACCGCATTTCGGCGAACGTTGGGGACGCTACTGGCTGGACATCGCGCGCTATGCGGACACGCAGGATTTTTTCCCGACGGTGGATCTCCGCTACCCGTTTGCTTGGACCTACCGCGACTATGTGATCGGTGCCTTCAATGACGACAAACCCTACGGGCAGTTTATCCGCGAGCAAATCGCAGCGGATTTGCTGGGCTTGAAGGCGGACGATCCGGCGCTGGCCGCGCTCGGTTTTCTCACAGTGGGTCCGCGCTTTCTCCGGCGCACCGAGGAGCAGATCAATGACCGGATCGATGTGGTGACCCGTGGCCTGATGGGACTGACGGTGGTTTGCGCCCGCTGTCACGACCACAAATACGACCCCATTCCAACGGCGGATTTCTATGCACTGCATGGCATTTTCAGCAGTTCGGAGATTCCGGAGGCACTGCCGGAAATCACGCTCGCTTCCGCCAAGGCGGACGCCAAAGTCCAAGCCGACTACGCGGCGAAAAAGGCCAAGGCCCTGAAGGCTGTCGCCGATCTCACCGCTGGTCTGCGCGCCAAGGCGATCTCCGACGTCAAGGCAAAGCCGGAGGCGTATTTCGATGCGCTGTGCCGCTTGGAGTTCGAGAAGAAGGCGATGCCCAAAGTCCTCACCGACACCAAACTTTCGGAGGTGGCCCTCGACCCGCTGATTCGGCAATGGAGGGCATTGACGAGGTCGACGGGCGCGCTCGAGGACCCTGTGCTCGGGCCGCTGGCAAAGGTCGCCGCCGCTCCTGCCGCCCAACAGCCGGCTCTGCTCAAAACGCTGCTGTCGAGCGGCCAGGCGCCGGAGACGAAACCGAAAATTCATCCATTGGTGATCAAAGTCATCCAGGAGAAAAAACCCGACAGCCTGGCGGCCCTGGTTCGTGCTTACGGCTCGGTTCTCTCTGCGGCAGGCAAGCTGCCCAAGGTCGACGGCGGACCACTGCTCGATGCGTTTCTGAAGAAGGGCAGCCTTCTGGATTTCCAAGTGGCTGATGTGGAGCGGGTGGCCCGGCCTTCGGTCGAATCCCGCAAAGACTACGCAAAAGTGGATCCTGCGGTCGCCGAGTTGGAGGCCACGCACCCAGGCGCGCCGATTCGGGCGATGGTGATGAAAGATAAGCCCAAGATGGTCAAGCCGGTGATCTTCGTCCGGGGGGATCCAGCGAGGCGGGGCGATGCCGTGGACCGGCGTTTCCTCGAAGTGTTGGAGCCCAAGAAGGCGCCCTTTCCCGAAGCCCAGAGCGGCCGCCGAGAACTGGCCGAACGCATCAGCAGCCCGACCAATCCACTGACACCGCGAGTGTGGGCAAATCAGGTTTGGCGTCATCTCCTCGGCCAGGCGCTGGTGAAATCCACGGGCGACTTTGGTTTGCAGTCGGAGCCGCCCAGTCATCCGCAGTTGTTGGATTGGCTGGCCTCCGCCCTCACGCAGCGCAATGGGTCCACCAAACAAATCGTGCGAGACATCGTGTTGAGCGCCACCTACCAGCAAGCCAGCACGAACCGTCCGGATGCGGCGAAGATCGACACCGAAAACACGCTGCTCTGGCGTGCCAACCGTCGTCGCCTCGATTTTGAGGCGATGCGCGATGCGATGCTCGCCACCAGTGGCCTGCTCGATCCCGCCATGGGCGGACGCGCCGTGAACCTCTCCACCGCGCCGTTCACCGGGCGGCGCACCCTCTACGGCTTTGTCGATCGAACGAATATCGATCCGCTTTTCACGACGTTTGATTTTCCTTCGCCGGACATCGCCAACACCCAGCGCACCGAGACCCTCGTGCCACAGCAGGCGCTCTTTGCGCTGAACGACGGCTTCATCATCGAACAAGCCCGGAAGCTGGCGGCAGACGCCGAAAAGATCGCTGCCAAAGCACCCGGTGACAAGCGGTCCACGGCGATCCGGGAGCTTTATCGCCGGGTCTATCAGCGTGTCCCGCTTCCCGAGGAGGACGCGATGGCCCGGAGTCTCCTCGCCGATGCCGGGACGGTCGAAAACACCACGCTCGCCGGATCCTGGCAACCTGGGTTTGGCAGTGCCGATCCCGCGGTGGCCAGGAGTGCCGCCTTTTCGCCGCTGCCCCATTTCGAGGCGACCACCAAGCGCTACCAGGGAGCGAGGGTCTTTCCGGATCCGAAGCATGGCTTCGTCAGTCTGACAATGAGTGGCGGACACCCGGGAGACGGACTCAACATGGCGGCCATCCGTCGCTGGATTGCTCCACATGCCGGAGAGTTCGGCATCAGTGGCGAGATTTCCGTCGGAGCCAAGGGGAGCGGCGATGGGATTCGCGCCCGTGTCATCTCTTCACGCTCCGGGCAGATCGGCGAATGGATTGTGGATCGTACCAACGGGATTTCGGCGCCGACCACGCTTTCAAAGGTGAACGTCAAAGCCGGTGAGATCCTGGATTTCACGGTGGATTGCCGCGAGAACACCACGTCCGATGGCTTTCGCTGGGTGCCGGCGATCCGGCTGCTCGTGATGCCGGAGAAAGCACCGAAAGACATGAAAACCGTCTGGGATTCCCAGTCGGATTTCAAAGCGCCGCCCCCGCCGAAGCTCACGCCTTTGGAACAAATGGCGCAGGCCCTCCTCATCACCAACGAGTTCATGTTCATTGACTGAACCACCACTCCATCACTCCACCACTCCATCACTCCATGAATCCGCAACTCATCACCCGCCGCGAAGCCCTCAGCCGCGCAGGATTTGGCGTCGGCAGCCTCGCTTTGGCGGGCCTGCTCCATGACATGGGCCTCACACAGGCCAACGCCGCGAACCTTTCGCCGCTCGCGGTGCGGCAGCCGCAGTTCCCCGGCAAGGCGAAACGCGTCATTCACCTCTTCATGAACGGTGGACCGTCGCAGATGGACACCTTCGACCCGAAACCAAAGCTCAATGAACTGCACGGCAAGTCACTGCCCATCGCCAGGGATCTGAGCAACGACAAACGCCTCAGTGGCGCCGCCCTCGGATCGAAGTTCAAGTTCACCAAACACGGCCAGAGCGGCATCGAGATCAGCGATCTTTTTCCCCAGGTGGCCAAACACGCCGACGATCTCTGCGTGGTGCGCTCCATGTTCAGCGACGTGCCCAATCACGAGTCCGCGCTCATGATGATGAACACCGGCAACCTGACTTTGCCGCGTCCCAGTGTCGGCTCCTGGACCCTCTACGGACTTGGCACGGAGAACCAGAGCCTCCCTGGTTTTGTCGTCATGTGTCCCGGCGGATTGCCCGTGGCCCAGAGCTCGAATTGGCGCAGTGCCTTCCTGCCCGGCATCTATCAGGGCGTCCACATCGACACCAAGGAAACTCAGGCTGACCACCTCATTTCCAACCTGCGCAACGACGTCATCCTACCCGGACAACAACGTCGGCAGCTCGGCTACGTTCAACAGCTCAACGAACTGCACCGCAAGCCGCGCGCCGGTGATGCGCAGTTGGAAGCTCGCATCCAATCGCTCGAACTCGGCTTCCGCATGCAGACCGAGGCCACCGATGCCTTTGACGTCACGAAAGAACCGCAATCCATTCGCGAGATGTATGGCGACACCTTGCAGGGCCGCCAGATGCTCATGGCCCGCCGTCTCGCCGAACGCGGCGTGCGCTACGTGCAAGTCTGGCACGGAGCCGGCCAACCCTGGGACAGCCACAACGGCATCGAGGAAGCCCATCAGCGCCTCGCCACCGAGTGTGATCAACCCATCGCCGCGCTTCTCCAGGACCTCAAAGACCGAGGCATGCTGAAAGATACACTCGTCATCTGGGGCGGCGAGTTTGGTCGCACCCCGACCGCGCAAATGCCGCTCACGCCCAAGGTGGGCCGCGATCACCACAACGACGGCTTCACCATCTGGATGGCCGGCGGCGGAGTCAAAGGCGGGCACATCCACGGCGCCACTGACGACATCGGTCTGAGCATTGCCGAAGGAAAAGTCCATGTCCACGACCTCCACGCCACCATCCTGCACCTGCTTGGCTTCAACCACGAAACCCTAACCTACCGCTACGCCGGCCGCGACTTCCGCCTGACCGATGTCGAAGGCGAAGTGGTGAAGGCGCTTCTGGCGTGAGTCCGGGATTCCCCCGAACCACCTCAAATCAACAGAGCGCCACCGAACATAGAAGAAACTGAGCATGAAATCTATCCGCCTCTTCCTCATTCCTCTCATCCTTTCCGTGGCTTCGGTGGATTCCGTGGGCCAAACCGCTGAGCCGATCACGAACTCCATCGGCATGAAGCTGATGCGCATTGAGCCGGGGACGTTCATGATGGGCCAGGACGGACCCCAGACAGACTATGCTATGGAAAAACATCCCGAGGAGTCGGATCGGGCGGACTGGGATGAGAAGCCCGTGCATCAGGTGAAGATCTCCAAACCTTTCCTCATCGGCGCCACCGAGGTCACCATCGAACAATACCGGCAATTCGATCCCGACTACCGCAAAGGCAAGGGCTTGCCCGACGAGGCGGCCAGCGCGATCAATTGGCACAGAGCGGTCGAGTTCTGCCAATGGCTCTCGAAAAAGGAAGGCAAGACCTACCGCCTACCGACCGAGGCGGAGTGGGAATATGCCTGCCGCGCCGGGACGACAACGGTTTTCAATACCGGGGACAAGCTGCCGAATGGTTTCCTGCCGTGGTATACAAGGTTTGGATACCCGAAACTGTTCCCCTGGAACTTCTACTTTCCGGAAGGTAAAGGAGCGCCGGAATACCTGCCTATTGGTGCAGAGGGGGCGTCTTTGAAATTGGCGACGGATGGGTTTGTCATTCCCGACGACGTGGCGGCGGCAGCGAAAAAGGGCCAGCCCTTGGTGCGAGTCGCGCAACGTCCGCCGAATGCCTGGGGACTATATGACATGCACGGCAACCTTTCCGAATGGTGCAGTGATTGGTATGGTCCCTACGAGGCCGGGGAGCACACCGATCCGCGCGGACGAAGCGACGGTGACTTCCGCGTCTACCGCGACGGGCCGCATTCGATGCTTTCAAGACTGGTGCGCAGCGCGAACCGCGGGGCATGGATTCCGGAATCCAGCGCGAGCATTTTCGGGTTCCGCGTGGTTTTGGGAGAGGAGCCGAAAGG
>QQNE01000091.1 GCA_003402735.1 Verrucomicrobiota bacterium | reverse complement strand
TGGAGCAGATCATGACCTTGGAAGACCTTTACCAGCTCGAGCAAGAGCAGATGTCCCAAGAGTTGGAAGCCATGCGTCGCGCCTTGTCCAAGGAGAAGGCGCGGCTGGAAGAGGAGCAGAGGCGTCGGGAAGAGGAGCAGAGGCTCCGGGAGGCACAAGAGGAGCAATTGAGGGTGGAACAGCGACTCCGCGAGCTCGCCGAGCAGGAGCTTGCCACCCTTCGCAAGATGCTCAAGGACAGAGGGCAGGATAGGGTCTGAGGCGAATCATTGTCTCACAGTGCGCATTTCCCCAAGCCCATCCTGCCGCGGCTCCTCCAATGGCATTCTTGCTGCGTTCCGCCCCGAAGGCCATTTGGCAACGCCTCGGGACGGAATCCTAATGTAGCCCGCCCAACAGAGTGTGCTTTCTAGGGCGCAGGATTTTCTGCAAATTCAAGGCGCGAAGAGGGAGCTGAGCGGGCTGAGTGACCGACGAGCAACGCAGAAGTTGCGGGAAAGCATGCGTCCCCGGAAAAACAACCGCTTAGCGGCTGGTTTCCATGCCTGAAACATAAAATCATAAAGTGCAGAATGTTGAGTGGGCGACTCTAGACAAATGCTGACCAAGTCAGCCTCCGGCGAGCATGGCCTCCGCCAAACCCCGCGCTTTCTCGCCTCCACCTCCCAACATCCTCGTCACCTCGGCCACCCGTCGCTCGCCCTTGACCTCGACCAACGAGGAACGCGTCTTCCCGTCCTCGACGGTTTTTTGCACCACGTAATGATTGTTCGCCAACGAGGCCACCTGCGGCATGTGGGTGATGGCCACCACCTGATGCTTCTCTCCAAGGGCCGCCATCTTGCGCCCCACCGCATGGGCAATCTCCCCGCCCACGTTGGCGTCGATCTCATCGAAAACCATCAACGGAATGCTGTCCTCGTCTGCCAGGGCATTCTTCACCGCCAACATCACCCTCGACATTTCTCCACTCGAGGCAATCACCCGCAACGGCTTGAACGGTTGACCCGGGTTCGGCGCGAACTGGAAATCGATCTGCTCCATCCCCGATGGTCCGGGTGTCTCCAGATATTTCAGGGCAATCTCAAATTTCGACTGCCGGAACCCGAGGTCCTCCAGGTGCCCGGAAACCTCCGCCGCAAGCTCGGGAGCCGCCTGCAAGCGGGTCGCACTCAACACCCGCGCCCTCTCCCGAAGCTCCTGAAGCCGCTCCGACGCAATCTGTTCCAACCGATGCAATTCATCCCCACGCCCCTCAATGGCGTTCAGCTTCCGTTCCGCCCGTTCTCCAAACGCAATGACACTCTCGACCGAACCGCCATACTTGCGCTTCAAAGCCTCGATCAAATCAATCCGCGCCTCCAACCTGGCCACCTCCGCCGGATTGATCTCCAAGGAGCCGACATACCGACGCAGCCCTCGCTCGAGTTCTTCCAGTTCCACCTGGGCACTCTCAAATCCCGTCACCAAACCGCTGGTGGCCTCGTCAAACCGTTCCAATTCGCGAATTGAGCGGTGCATCTCGCGCAATTGCCCGAGGACAGCCATCGGCCCCTGGGTCAGCCGACGCAAGATGTCGCTCGCCGCATCAATGAGCTTTTGACTGTTGGACGCAACCGCATACTGCATTTCCAACTCCGGCTCCTCGTTGGGCTTGAGATCCGCTTTCCTGATCTCCTCCACCTGAAACCGGAGCAACCCAAGCTCCTGCTCCGTCGCCCGTTCCGCATCCCGCAACGCCTCGAAGTTCTGCACCGCCTCACGCCACTCCTGATAAGCGACCCGATACGCTTTCACGATCTCTTCGGTGCCCGCGTAAGCGTCGAGCATGGTCAACTGACGCTCCTGGGACATGAGCGACTGGTGATCGTGTGGTCCATGCAAATCCACCAACACCTCCCCGAGCTCCTTCAAAACCTGAAGCGTGGCCGGCGCACAGTTGATGAACTGCTTGTTCTTGCCCGTGATGCTGAAGACCCGCTTGAGCACAATGCTGTCCTCCTCGCAAGGCTCCAGCCCGGAACGGACCAGGATCTCGTTGACCTCATCCCGGTTCGGCAGTTCGAAGACGGCCTCCACCGTGCAATGCGTCTCCCCGGCCCGGACCAGTTCGCGCTCCGCCCGATCGCCGAGAATCAATTTTAGCGCTCCAACAATCATCGACTTGCCCGCGCCAGTCTCCCCGGTGACCGTGACCAGCCTCGGCCCGAGCTCCCAGGTGAGGTCATCGACCAAAGCGAGATTCTTGATTTTCAGGACGGCGAGCATTGAGTTGAGAGTCCGGTTAGAGTATGGAGCCGCTGCAGTTTTTTTCAAATGCCCAGCACCGACTCCCTCTCGATTACGTTCCTCGGCACCGGCACCTCCCTGGGCATCCCCGTGATCGGATGCAAATGCAAGGTCTGCACTTCGCCCGACCCACGCAACCACCGCACCCGCTCCTCCCTCTACGTCGAGTCCACCCAAACCTCGTTCGTGATCGATACCGGCCCGGATTTCCGCTCGCAATGTCTCAGAGAAAACGTCCGGAAGGTCGATGCCGCGGTCTACACCCACCCTCACAGTGACCACATCATGGGGTTCGATGATCTCCGACCGTTCTGCTTCGGCGACCACGCCACCATGCCGGTCTATGCAACCCCGGAATGCCTGACCCAGCTGCAAAAGGCCTTCGGCTTCGCCTTTGATCTCGCCAACTGGAACCCGGTCTACCTCAAACCAGTCGCCTCCCCCGTCACCGGCCCATTCCAGATCGCCGATGTGCACCTCACCCCACTGGAGGTCGTGCATGGCAACGTCCGAACCGTCGGCTACCTGCTCGGAACCGATACCCGACGCCTCGCCGCCTACATTCCCGATTGCAAACAGATCCCCGATCACACCATCGATCTCATGCGAGGCGTCGATACCCTCATCATCGATTGCCTGCGCCTCCAGCCGCATTGGACCCACATGAGTCTCGAGGAAGCTTTGGCTGTTCGAGACGCGGTGAAATCCCGTCAAACGTGGCTGACCCACATCTCTGACCAGCTCGACCACGCCACGCTGCAAGCCGGGCTGGCGGAAGATGTCAGGGTCGCCTACGACGGCTTGAAATTGCTCCTGTCGTGAGTCCCAGCCCCCCCATGTCACCCCTGCCACGGTCCCCTTTGCCCGGCCCGCTAGCCTGCATGTCTCAAGGATCGCGTCGCGAGGCGCAGCAGCGAGGGCTTGAGAAATGCGGGCTAGGCTTCGCACGAACACTCTGCTGGCTCACCATTCT
Source organism: Verrucomicrobiota bacterium (assembly GCA_003402735.1). GTDB lineage: Bacteria > Verrucomicrobiota > Verrucomicrobiia > Verrucomicrobiales > DEV007 > V1-115. The sequence goes on along the minus strand of QQNE01000091.1, from coordinate 14,358 downwards.
CGGACTGGCAACCGCCCTCACCCAAACCCCATCCCCTCCCGCGCCCACCCCCACAACTCCGCCCCTCGCCAAAGCATCGCTCTATTCACCGACCACACTGGTCATCTTCAACCGGACAGTGCCAGATTCCGAATCCCTCGCCCGCTACTACGCCGCAGCCCGCCAAATCCCTCTCCGCAATCTCATCCCGCTCGATTGCCCTAGCGACGAAACCATCACCCGCGCACAATACACCGAAACCATCGCCGAACCCCTTCGCAAAAAATTCCTCGACGAAGGCTGGTGGATGCCGGAGCGCGACGCCGCCACCGGTCGACAATCCCTGCGAAGTCAGTTTCACATCCTCACACTCGTGCACGGTCTGCCCTTGCGGATCGCCGATGATTCCGGCCGAACTCCGGAATCTGAACCGCTGTCTGGAACCGGCGCCAGCGTCGATTCGGAACTGGCCACCCTCGGACGCGCCGGGGCCACGCTCCAGGGCCCGGCCCCCAACCCCTATCATCGCAGCGAAACCCCCTTCCACTCCGCCAAAATGCCGATGCAACTGGTCGGCAGGATCGACGCCCCATCCCTCAACCGCTGCCGGGCCATGATCGACGAAACGATCCTCGCCGAAACCAAGGGGCTATGGGGCCAGGCCTACATCGACCTCGACGAGCGACAACCACTCGGGAATGACTGGCTCCGCGCCGCCGCCGATGCCTGGCGAAAACTGGGCATTCCCGTCACCGTCAACACGCAGCCGGGCACCTTCCCGAGCAACTACCCGATGCGCGACCCCATCCTCTACTTTGGCTGGCACTCGGACCAGGTGAACGGACCCTTCCTCAACCCCACTTTCAAATTCCAACCCGGCGCGGTCGCCTGCCACATTCACTCGCTCAACGCCGCCACCCTTCGTTCAACCACCAGAAACTGGGCCGGCCCTCTCCTCGCCAGGGGCGCCGCCGCCGTTCTCGGCACGGTCGATGAACCTTACCTGCAACTCAGCCACGACGTCGGCATCTTTTCCGACCGACTGTCGCGCGGCTTCACGTTCATCGAAAGCGCTTTCGCCTCCACCAACTCGCTCTCCTGGATGACGGTTGCCGTCGGCGACCCGCTCTACTGCCCGTTCCCCAACCCTCATCAACCAATCGACCCTTCCAGGTTCGGCCCAGATCAGTCCACCCCTTACAAAATCCTCCGCCTCGCCTACGAAAGCTGGGGAGAAGGCAAACCCTTGCCGGCGGCCGACTCCAGCCTCTTCTACAAGTTGGAGATGGCCAGCGCCAAAACCGAGGCCCCAGAACTGATGGAACATCTCGCCCTCGCCGCCCTCGAACGGGGCGACCTCGACGATGCCCGAATTCAATTTCTCAGAGGCAAAAACGCCTACCAGGATCCAAGGGACAAACTGCGCATGGAACTCCACATCGGTTGCATGGAGTGGACCGCCCAGGAACGTCTCGGCGCTCTCCAAACCTTCCGAAACGCCGCCGCCGAATTCGCAGATCTCAGCGAAGCCAAGGCCGCCCGTGAACTCATGGAAAGAGTCAGCAAACCCGAGGGAACCGACAACAAGTAACCCGCGGCGTCAGCCGGAATCCCCAGCCCCGCTCTCGTCCCACCAGCCCCGACAAGACGCCCCTCCCCAAAAAAAAGCAAATTTTCGCTGGTCATTATGTGTTCGTTTGATATGTGTTCTTTGAAGCACACCAGACGACACCCATGTTCCTCCTCGATTCCGCACATTGTTACCAAGCCCTGCGCGATCATGTCCTGAACCGAGTCCGGGATGCCACCTCATCCCTCCCCAACTTGCCTCGGCACATTTCCGAACTGGAACTGCAAAGCCTCTGGTTCTCCGGAACGTTCGGCGATGCGTTCACCTCGACCTGCGGCCGGAACATCCGAATCACCAGGTTTGGAGAATGGAACCGGATCGGTGGCCCTGACTTCAAATGCTGTGCCGTGGAAATCGATGACAAACCTTTGGTCGGCTCCATCGAATTGGATCCCGAACCCGAGGACTGGGAACGGCACGGACATTCCACCAACCCCGCCTTCGACAACGTCGTGCTGCACGTTTTCGGCGGTCACGGCCCTCCGACACGCCGCTTCTTCACCCGCACTTCCGATCACCGAAATGTCGTCCAGGTGCGCCTGGATCTGGATCTGCTGAACGCACCAGACCGTGACCGCCCTCCCGCCTGTGCCGTGCATGGCCGCTGCTCCCACCGCCTGCTCCAACTGGAAAGCGGGGAATTGGAGTCCCTCCTTCAAGCCTCCGCCCGGCATCGCCTCAATGCCAAAGCACGACGTTTTGCCCGCAGCGCCCAAATCCATGGGTGGGACCAGGCAATCTTTGAAGGGATCGCGGAAGCCCTCGGTTATCACCCCAACCAACTCCCCATGCGCGTCCTCGCCCAACGCCAACCCCTCGAGGATCTGCTGCCCCACACCCCCTCGCGCCGCGAAGCCACGCTGTTCGGCTCCGCCGGGTTTCTGGATGCCGCCGGGCACGACTCCGCCCGGCCCGTCACCCGCTCCTATCTCCGGGGACTCTGGGAAGAATGGTGGCGCCTCCGGGACTCGGCCTCGGTGCTGCCGGGGATCCGCTGGTCCATGAGCGGCATCCGCCCCCTCAACCATCCTCACCGTCGGCTCGGCGCCCTGGCCACCCTGCTCTCCGTCTGGCCCGCATTCCGCTCCCTCCTGCCAGGCCCAAATCCCCCTTCGCCAGATTGGCCCCGGCGCGTCATGACCTTTCTCTCCACCTTGCACCATCCCCACTGGTCAAGGCATTACACCCTGTCATCCGCCCCATGCCCAACCCCGCTCGCCCTTTTCGGCAAGGAACGCATTCATGATATCTTGGGGAATGTGCTCTTCCCAGTGGCCGTCTATCATGACCCCTCGCATTGGAGCGCTTATGCGGCTCTCCCGGGAGGCAAAATGAACGAGAAGCTCGAGCGGGCCGCCACTCGCATCCTAGGTCCCCACCCGAAAAAAGCGGCCTTGGTCAGGCCCTTCCATCGCCAACAAGCCCTCCTCCAAATCTACGAGGATTTCTGCCTTGAGGACACCACTGGCTGCACCGGCTGCCCGTTTCCCGAGCAGCTCAGCCAATGGACCTGACTCAGAAACAAGCCCGTTCCTCACTCCATGCCTCCGCCCGATGCCAAAGATGAAAGCGCCACCCCGGCCCATGTTCGCCATCCCCCTTTCCTTTCCAGTTCCATGGTCGACCATTTCCGGATTTAGGATTGCTCACATTGGTATCGGCAGATTTCGCAGATTTCCGCAGATTGATCCAGCGCTCATCCGATGGAAAAGCCGGTCACCTGCTGGGTGAATGGGAGATTTGTGCGAATTCCCTCATTTTCCTTGAGTTCGGTGTTTTCCGTGGTCGACCATTCCCGGATTTAGGTTTGATCCACGATCACACTCGGGGATGCTTTTGTGTCGCGTCGTTGTCCAGCAATCCGTGGCTGACCCATTCGATTTCCGGTCCACCCTCGCATCTCAACCTACAGCTGAGGCGCTCAAGAACTCTGGAGCACTAGCAATCCAACACGACAGTCCGATCATTGACCAGAGATCCTACCACCGCTACACCCCTGAGTTCAAAGAGCAGGCCCTTGGCAAGCCCGTCGCAGAGGTGGCGCGGGAACTGCAAATCAGCTCCAACCTGCTCTACGGCTGGCGCAGCCAGAGCCAGCGCGCACAAGGCAGGAGCGGACAATCGCGAGGCCCGGGCGAGCCATCCGAAGCGGATGCCTTGCGTGCGCTGCGCCGCGAGAACACCCGACTGCAGGCAGAGAACGACATTTTAAAAAAGGCCGCGATTATCCTCGGCAGCAGACCCCTGTCCAGCTCCGGGAAATGATTCACCTCATCGCCCAGGATACAGGCCACAGCATCCGCTGCATTTGCCTGTGCTTGGAGGTTTCGCGGAGCAGCTATTACCACGCCGCCACCCCCACCGAATCCCAAGTCGGCGATGCTGAACTCGTGGGACCTATCCGAACGATCTTTGAGCACCACCGGCGACGCTACGGCTACCGGCGGATCTGGAAGCAACTCGCCGCTGATGGCCTGATCTGCGCCCCGGACCGCCTACGCCGTCTGATGCGGGAACATGGATTGGTTGCAATCCAGCCAAAAACGTAGGTGCCGCAGACCAGCGACGGACCGGCCGACCTACCCTCGCCAAACCTGCTTGTCGATCCGCCTTCTCCGTCCCGTCCCAACGAGGTCTGGGCTGGCGACATCACATTCATCCCGACCAGCGGTGGATGGCTCTACCTGGCAGTGGTCATCGATCTGTGTTCGAGGCGCATCGTAGGTTGGGTCCTCGCCGATCACATGCGCGCGGAACTCGGCATCGACGCCCTCCGGTTAGCACTCCGTTCGCGCTCGAACACCCGAGGTCTGATTTTTCACAGCGACCGAGGCAGTCAGTATGGCAGCGGGGCCTTTCGGCAGCTGCTGTCATGCGCAGGATTGCGCCAAAGCATTTCGGCGAGAGCCAATCCCTACCACAATGCGTGGACGGAGTCGTTCATGGGAACGCTGAAGGCCGAAATGCTGCACGGAGGCTGCTTCATTAACGACAGCGACGCACGAACCGAGATGTTTGCATACATTGACTCCTACGACAACACCGAGCGCCTGCACTCGTCGCTCGGCTACCAGTCTCCCTCAAGCTTCGAAGCGGCAATCGCTCTCCCCAATTAAATCACTTTTGGTCCAAAAGTCCGTTGCATCTCACCGCGAGTGGCAAGGCAAGAGCGCAAACGAGCCGACAAAGAGATTCCAGCGGTTCGCGGAACGTTGCGGACGCTGAGAAGTCTCGAACTCTGAGCGGGGGAAAAGCGGCACCGTGGTCTTTGGACCGGGCGCTGCTTTTCTTCAGCTGTCGGGTCGCCAGTTCAAGAAACTCATCGAATCAAAGTTTCGTGAACTTTGATTTCGTAGACCAGTTTATTGAACCCGGGCGGGTTTCCCGGATGACGGTGAAGTTCCTCTGCCTGCTGATGCTTAAAATCCAGGTCGATTCCCAATTGTTGTGAGTAATTCTAAAAAGATCAGTGCATCTGAAAAATCGAACGTATTCGTGAACTCAGCCCCCAGAATTGATTCCATGAGTGAACAACAACCTGTGGAAGGGTAGCCATCAGAATCCGGTGGGAGGTGTTCTTCAAATCTCTTGATGTGATCAGTCGAAAGAGCTGAAATCTGCCCTCACCCCACGCCGACCGGTGACTCGTGGGCGGGCGGACTCAAAAAGGGAAACCCTTTCAGTTGTCCACCCCGAGCCGGAGATCGAGCCGCTTGTCCCCGGTGGTGGCGATAATCTCGGTTCCGATCTCTCCGAGCAGTCCCTTCGCCTCCAAAGCCCCGTGGACCATGCGCTCCTGCGCCAGAGCAAGCTCGCTCCCACGGGTTCCGAGGACAAGACGTGGCCGGAAGACGGACATGGAAAGGCCCGCCATGCGCTGCCCCGGGGGCGGGTCAACCGATTGTGAAGGGGTTCGGGTTCAGCCCGGGCCCCATCACTGTTCCAATCGAATTCCGGCGGTTTCGAATGATCCCCGCACCGGTCCAGCCACGGGAATCCGCACCACTCCCAATCCCACGAGCGTCCCGAAAGACTCATCCTGGAGGAAGGTGCCCGCGACCGTGGTCCTGGCAGACGGAACTGCCAGGGTTAGATTGCCGCCAAAAGCCCCTGTCGTCCTCGTCGCGCCGCCCCTCCAAGCGACCGAATTGGACGGTGCCATCGCGAGCAGGGTGTATCGATCCCGAAGGCTCCAAATCACCGGAAGAATGGAATCTGGAGGCGCCGCGACATAGGACACCGCGATCCGGCGATTCTCCAACCCGAGGCTGAGAGCGAGGGCTTCCGCAGTCTGCGGAAGGTTCCAGCGGCTCACGACACCCGTCAAATTTTGGATGGGGAAGCCCAACCGGTAGGACGGTGCGAAAGGATCGGCACCACGAAACCATTTCAATCCCGGGGGCTGTGTCTCGGATGGGGCCCCCCGTCCGGTGATGCCCAGATTCCCGATCGTGAGAATACCGCCGACATACGATGCCGTGTTCCGGTAGGGGCTTGCCCAAACTACGGCTTGGTTCGTCTGCGACAGGTTCAGCCCCAAGGTCAATGGCTGCGCATCTCCCAACTGTCCGCGAACTGTGGCGAAAGCACCCGAGTTCAATGAACCCGCCGCCCAACCGGTTCCACCGGGAATGGTGGTCCGACCCCCTGGAGATGACGGCGTCAGCGCCAATGTGAGGCGGGGGCTCCAGCCGGGAATGCGTGCCGTCCGGGCGAGGCGGAAACCGCGGGCCGTGTTGGTGGAACCGGCGTCCTCCTCCCCCGTGACCAAGTCCGAACCGTAAGTCAGGGTGACTTCGAAATCGACGGTCGCAAGAGTCCGGGCAGACGGGAACACTACGGGAACATCCACTGCCGGCGTGGTCCCGGCAACGAAACTGCCCCTTGACTTCCGAAGCGGTTCACCGGCACGCTGAAGGGTGGCGGAGAAGGGTGCCAGAGGTGTTGGATTGGCCATAGTGGGATTGGAAATAACTAGCTTAAGCTTGCCCAGTGGCGTGCCCGTAACGTCCTCAATGAGCAACTCATAACTACCACTGTAGCGGTAGGGCTCCACCGCCAGGTCAAACGCATAAGATCGCACCACGGAACGCCCCCGCATCACGGAGATCTGCACCCCGCTCTCCGCTCCGAACCCGAGAACTGTTCCCGCAATGACCGGTGGCGGCCCCGCCATGAACACTAGGCCCCGAGGCAGCCCCGTGACGCGGAGAGACTCTCCCGGCAACAGGTCGAAGAAGCCCAGATCCAGGTTCACCACCTGCCCCATCTCGAACTCCGACGGCAACGCGTCCAGATCCGCTTCTTCCTCCTCACGGCGATCCGGCTGGATGTAGACCGTGGGAGATTCCGTTGTCAGCGCCAACCGAACGGGAAAGGCGAGATTGTCCGCGGCGTCCACTGACGGCTCGATGTCGATCACACGGAACTCGCTTACCGGTGCCGGAAAAACATAGAACACACCCTCGTTGACGATCGCCTGCTTGCCGGAATAGAGAATGATGAACTTCCCATCGATGGCGTCGATCCCTGTCGGCAATTCCACCCCGGTAAATTTGGCATCCGGAGAATAGTAACGATATTCGGAAACCAGCGGAGGATCGAACCATGTCCCCAGTTCGGGCAGCAGCTTCAGGGCGAATCTCCAGGCCCCCGTAATATTTTCCGGAACGGCCGCCTGATCTTGATCACATCCGGACGGTTCTCCCGCGTAGCCCAGGCCTCGGGACAAGAGGACGGTGGCGTCCGCAACCTGTCCGGAAGGCGCCCCGGCCTCCCATTTCGCCTGTGCCACCGGGTCGATATCGAAGTCTCCGATGACGACATCCGTATCATAAGAAGGCCCAGGTCCACCCTCGAGGGCGGCGACTTCGTCATAAAGAGGGCAAGTCGTGCCAATCTCCTCCAGGTCGAGGGTGATCTCGGCACACCCGCTCCAGCCCAGTTCACGATTCTGGATCAGATGGATCGCGGACACGGTCCCGGTCGCAACCGGTTCTTCGTCCCGGTTTCCCCCATCCGCATCCTCGCCGCCCGCAAACCAGGCAACCGGGATCGTCCCCCCGCCAACCGGCTTGTAGGTCATTCTGGCGAGTCCGGTTGCAGGGTCGTTGGAGAACGTCGCGGGATCGAGTTCAAACGCGGGAATCAGTGTCGTGTCTTGGGTGCCGAAGCGGAACTCGACAAACGGAACATCGCGACTTCCGTAATTCGCTTCCAGCCAGGCAGTCGTCAGCGGAAAATCTTCTTCCTCCTGGTTCCGGACGCTGCCAACAGCACCCCAGATCTTGAGCGGCACGGGATCGCCATTCAAGTCGAGTTTGGTTTGGTCGTAGTCTCCCGACAGAATCCACCAGCGAAAGATGAAGCTGTCCGCGTGGGAAACCATGGGGAGCAGAATCACAACGAGATAAACGGCCACCTGCAAGCTCCGAGGCCAAGCAATTGCCTTCATGGGTCGATGTTGTTCGGGGGGGGTGTCATAACTTGCCTATTGTATGCCTAGTCTCGCAGCCCGGACCACGCCTTGACTCTCCAATCGTCCGCGCAAATTGACCCGGTCAGGCAAGATTCTCGCCGGGAACAACCTCGGACTTAACACCGGGTGGATTCAATCGTAGTTCACCACCTCGTCCGACGCTTTGGGGACTACTTCGGGGGGTTCCTTGCCGTCCGCGCCCCCGGGACGCAGAGCGTAGGTTATCGTTTTCACCTCCAGGATCTTCCCGGAGGAATCCCGTTTCACGCTGATCCGTCCGTCCGGCGCGAACTCCTGCTTCGCACCACCCAAGGTTCTCACCCACCCGGCGCAAACGCCATAGGAATCATAGGAGAACTCATCCCGCCAATTCTTGCGCCCGTCGATCATCGGATCCACGTAGGCTCGGGCAGTTGATCCCCCTCCATCCCACGCCGACCGCCGACTCAAGGGAGGGCGGGCCGGAAAAACGCAAAAGCGACCGTTTGAGTTCACTCAAACGGTCGATCCGGCGGACGACCTTGTCGTTTGTTCAAAGAACCAAACGTATTCGTGAACTGCCATTCTTGACTCCATGAATGAAGAACAACCCGTGGAAGGGTAGCCGTCAGAATCCGGCGGGAGCTGTTCTTCAAAGATCTTGACGTGATCAGCCGAAAAATCTGAAATCTGCCCCTTAGCCCTCCATCCCGGGATCGACCGATGCCTCGTGGGCGGGCGGGCTCCAAAAGGAGAACCCTTTCAGTTAACGCAGCGGCGTGTCATCGTAGGCGTCCACAAACAACCCGATGCCGCCACTGATGTCGGGAAGCTATCCGAGGACCGAATGCGTCCATCGCTCCCGGCTGGTTCCGTGGGGCAACCCCATCCGGCACCCGGAAATGATTGACGAAGCCAAGCAAAATCGATTAATTAGATGGCAATAAATGGACGGACTCTGCCTCTTCCTCCCCTTCAACCTCCACCGTCGCGGGCTTCCTGCCGCATCGGACTGTTCGGTATTCAAAAGGGATTCCCTGCAAGTGAGGTTGCCCATTTGAGCGCTGCTGCAGCGGTTGGCGCCGAGGTTTCTGAACACCGCGAAGTGCTGCGGAGCATGCAGAGTTTCGTCGGGGCGAATCTCAATCTTCTCAGCCCCCCCGAGCGCTGTTGGCAGCCTTCCGATTATCTTCCGGATCTCACTGCTGAGAACTGGCGCGAGCAGCTCCAAGACTTTCGGCTTCAGGCCCAGGGAGTTTCCGACGACCTGCTGGTGGTCGTTGTCGGCGACATGGTCACGGAAGAAGCCCTGCCCAGTTACTCGGTCTCCCTGAACCTGATTGCCCAGGACGATGAGGGGGACAAGGCAACCCCTTGGGCCGTGTGGCTGCGTGGCTGGACGGCAGAGGAAAACCGGCACGGTGACCTGCTCAACGCCTACCTGCGCCTCACCGGACGCGTCAACATGCGCGCCGTTGAGAAGACCATCCACTATCTCATCGCCAACGGATTCAATCCCAAGGCCTACCCTGATCCCTACAACGGCTTGATTTATACCTCGTTTCAGGAGCGGGCCACCAAGATTTCCCACGGCAATGTCGGCCAGTTGGTGCATGCGCAGGGCGATCGCAACCTCGCCTCGATTTGCCAGCGCATCGCCGGAGATGAGTCACGGCACGAGACATTTTATTCCAAGATGATGCGGCGTGTGATGGACATCGATCCCGAAGGCGGCATCCTGTCCTTTCGCAATATGCTCCGCAGGCTCATCGCGATGCCTGGGCGGCTTATGTATGATGGTAAAGATCCTGATCTCTTCGATCACTTTGCCATCGTCACCCAACGCAGCGGAGTCTATACCTCCCATGATTACGCCGCGATCATCGAGCATCTCGTCAAGACTTGGGACATCGGCGGCCGTTCTGTGACGGGCCCGGCCGCCAAGGCGCAAGAGTATCTTTGCCGGCAGGCGGAGCGCTATGCATCCCTCGCGGAGGAGATCACGGCCAGCCTCGCCGCGCAACCGGCGGTGGCCTTCAGTTGGATCCAGGATCGGAAGGTTTGACTTCCTGCGGCACGGGGCCCAGGGCGCTTGTCCTTTTTTCGACTTGCGGTGACCACTCTGGCCTGCCAGAACTGTGAACCCAAACAAACATGGTAGCGCCTGCCTGCCACCCTCATCCTCGCATAAAATTGCTCCATCCCATCATTTGCGTCAGTGTTCTGGTGCTGACTTCGACTCCGTCCTTCGCCGAATTGAACATCGTCCCGTCCAAGTCCAGCCAAGATCCCGCCTTGCTGGTCGTGGACACCTCCACCAGCAAGGTAGTGGGAACCTTTTGGGGCCCCGGCGGGACCAGTGATTTCGGCTACGATGCCGGGGGCGACGTCGTTCCGGAATTCGCGTGGTCGCTGGATCGCAAGTATGTGGCCGTGGCCGGCGGATCTCCACGGAGCCGGGAGGTCTATCTGTATCAAGTCGTCGGAAATACGCTCAAGCCAATCAAAATCCCCGCGCTCACCGGCCAGCAAGCCGCTCCCTTCGAGAAGCTGAACAACATCGTGGCCGAGGGAGTCGAGGTCGTCCGCTGGAAGCTCGGCGGGAATCTGCTCCTTCACTTCTGGGCGCATGACCGCGTGACGATCGAGGACGAAAATCAACGGGAAGCGGACGTGTGGGCGGAAATCAAGGTGAGTGGGGGACGTGCGACCATTGTCCAGACCCGCACCGCGAAACCGTGAGCGGGGGGCTTCCCATCTGCCGCGCCCGGTTCACCCGCCCGCAATCGCTCCAATGATCAGGAGCGGTTCCTGGCCGGAAACGATTGCGGCGGGCATCAGGGTATCGGGCGGTTCGTTGGAATAATCCTCCGCACAAGCGTAGAACCGGACCAAGGGCCGGCGTTTGCGGGTGGTGTGATCCCGGATCGTGCCGGAGAGTGTCGGTTACCGTGCTTCCAGGGCATCGAGCACTGCGCCGAGGGTGACGGCTCCATCGACTTCAATGGCAACCTCACCGGAGACCCGCGCCAAGTTGCGCTGAACCCTCTCCATCCCACGCCGTCCGGTGACTCGTGGGCGGGCGGGCTCGAAAAGGAAACCCCTTTCAGTTTCCAATTGGGCGAGGTTTTTGGATGTTTATCAGGGTCGCCTAGCTACGTAATTGATTGTTAGTTAAAGATTATATTTCGATGGTAAGAAATTTATTCGGATTCATCCCGGATGATTTGGCGATCGACTTGGGCACGACCAATACCTTGGTTTATGTGGCTGGGCGTGGGGTCGTCCTTCGGGAACCGTCTGTCGTGGCCTTGCGGAGCGATACCAATCGGGTGGTGGCCGTGGGTGACGACGCCAAGCGAATGCTGGGACGAACCTCCGAAAAAGTGGTCGCCATCCGCCCAATGAAGGACGGCGTCATTTCGGATTGGGAGGTTGCGGAGGCGATGCTGAAGCACTTCCTGGAGAGGGTAAAGACTCGGCGGACGATTGGTGGCCCCCGATTGGTCATCGGCGTGCCGTGCGTGATTACCGGGATGGAGCGAAAAGCGGTGGTGGAGAGCGCGCTTCTGGCTGGGGCACGCCAAGTGTTTCTCATTGGCGAACCCATGGCGGTGGCGATTGCGGAAGGGGCCGCAGGAAACGATGTAGCCGCGAAAATGATCGTGGACATCGGCGGAGGCACGACGGAGGTGGCCGTGATTTCGCTTTGTGAGTTTGTGTATAGCCAGAGTTTGCGGGTTGCCGGTGGCCATTTGGACGAAGCAATCCTGCAATACCTAAAACAGGCGCACCGGCTCGTGGTGGGACAGTCCACCGCCGAAGCGATTAAGATGCAATTGGGATCGGCCTATCCCCAAGCCACGGAATCGTCCATGGAAGTGAGGGGACGCGATCTGACCGCCGGGTTGCCGAAGATGGTAACCGTCACAACGCAGGAGATCCGCGAAGCCCTCATGCCTACCTTGAAGTCCATCATTGAAGCGATCCACGATGCGTTGAGGAACTGTTCCGGCGAGATCTGCGGGGATTTGATGAAAGGCGGAATCCTGCTGACCGGAGGATGCGCGCTCCTGGCTGGCTTGGATCGGCTCATTGCGGAGCAGACTGGGCTTCCCGTCCATGTCGCCCAGGACCCGCTCAGCTCCGTGGTCGAGGGCGCGGGAAAGGCTTTGGGTAACCTTGCCGAAATGAGGAAACTGGAGGGTTGTTCATGAGTGAACATCGTCCCCTGATGAATCGACCCTGCTTCCATGGATAGGTTCAGTCGCAGCCGGATCTTCGAGACCATCCTCAGGGATGATCCTAGCGCCGTTGCGGATTGCGGAACTCGTTCCTTGCCATTCGCGGTGAGCGAACTGGCGTCGGCGGAACCCACTCTGATTTCCCCTTTCACCGAATTCGAAATGGCCCGGAAGTCAGGGCTGCGTGCGGAAGCTCACGGAGACTTCCAGACCGCCGTGGAGGATTACCTCCGTGCCATCATGACCGGCGAATTGCTCCAGGTGCCTCAAGGGGACTGGATCGATCTGATTCTTTCTCTGGGGCGCTGCCAACAGCGGCGGATGCATTTCTCCGAGGCCCGAACTGCGCTGCAGCATGCGCAGAACCTGATCACGGACTCCCGGTTTCCCGAGGCGCTTACCCGACAGCAGGTCGAAGTCGAGGCCCTCACGGCGTCGTTGGAGTTTGCTCAAGGTGACTTGCGCCAAGCGGAGGCTCACCTGATTGCGGCGATCAAGTGCGGCGAACAGAGCTGCCAGGTCGATCCGAAGCGGTTGGCGCGTCTGTATGTTGCCCAGGCGAGCATCTACACGGAGGCTGGCCTTCTGGACAGCGGCATGGAGTCAGCGCTGAAGGGACTATCGTTTCTGGAGGAACGCACGGAGGATGTCAATTGGGAGAAGATGCGGATGTTTCAACTCCTGGCCACGATCGCGTGCCAGAAGGGTGAACGGGACGCCGCCGCAGGCCACCTTCTTGAGGCTTACCGCTTTGCCGGATTGCTTGCCTCTCAGCAGGACCTGATCGAATTGGAGGTCCTCCTTGGCACCCTTTACTCCCGCTACGGCAGAGAGCGCGAAGCGTGTGTCTGTTACGAAGCCGCCATTCGCCGCCAGGAGATCACGCTGGAGCGGGCGGAATGGCCGTTGAATCTCTTGTATCTTTGTTTGGGACAGCTTCAATCGCGGGTGATGCCCGAACAAGCGATCGATACACTTCACCGCAGCCTGGATCTTCAACTGGCCCACTTGTACCTCGCCCCTACGCCCTGACCAAGCGACGTTTCGGGGCCAGGGAATCCCACATCGCCAGCTCACTCGAAGGCGAGGATGAATCGGTGATGAACCCCCACCATCCCACGCCGACCGGTGACTCGTGGGCGAGCGGGCCTGAAAGGCCACGGTGGATGAAATGTTCACTTTATCGGTCGTTGCGGCGGACGAGCCCGTCGTCTGTTCAAAGAACCAAATGTTTTCGTGAACCGCAGATAGGTTTAGCCATGATTAGTCAAAGTCCAACTTGCGGTCAGCCACTTGGAATGTCGCCGGGAGCCTCTGGTGCCCACGCGACCTCAATTTTTCCGGGAAGGCAACGGGTATCTGGACCTTGGCTGAGAACACGGGCGACCTCATTCGAGGTGGTTTACCAAAAGGACGCTTGCATTCGAGGTTCGTTTCGGCTGAAGTTTGGTAGGAGGGGGGCGGTTTCCCCTCCTAATTTTCCGTACGGACGCGATGGCGAAGATCTTTTTTTCCTACAAACGTGAAGAGAGTCCGCAGGTGAAAATCATTGTGGAAGGCCTGATTCAGGCAGGTCACTCGGTATTCTGGGATGCCAAACTGAGGGCGGCTGCCGATTTCATTCAGAAACTCAATCACGAACTCCTTGCTGCGGATTGTGTCATAGTAGCTTGGTCACGACAGTCGATCACGTCGCCCTGGGTGATCTCCGAGTGTATCAAAGGGTTTCATCGGCAGGTACTATTGCCCGTCCGCATCGACGGTGTGACCGACCATGAGATCCCCATGCCATTCAACATCCTTCAGTGTGTTGACCTTAGCGTATGGAAGGGGAATCGGAGTGATCTTGCGTGGATGAATCTGTGCTCGGACATCACGGCATTGACCTCAAAGCATGTTGACCATCCCAACGTGCGGATCGATGAAGAAGAAGACGCTAGTGTGCCGTTTGTGAATTAGCTATACAAAAAATCAATACCGGGTTAGAGTGACGGAAATGGCTCGACCTGTTTCTCCCATTCCACTCTCCGCCGACCAACGCGCAGAAC
>QQNE01000090.1 GCA_003402735.1 Verrucomicrobiota bacterium | reverse complement strand
TTCCTACCGACGTTCAGAACGCCAAGCTCGCCGCCCTCTTTCCGTTTCTGCCGGCCGGAACCACGTTCACCGTCGCGGATGGGTCGGTGACCATCGAGGTTCCCGGGGCGGGCATGTCCGGCGTCACCGAAGCGGAACGCCTAGCTGCGAAGGCCGACAAGCGGGCGCAAGGCGGTGAGTTCGCCAAGTCCAAACCGATCTACGAGCAAGTCCTCCAACTCAACCCCGCCGCCATCGAGCCGCGACGCAATCTGACTATGGTTTGTTATAAGCTGGGCGAGTTTGAAGAGGCCAAGGATCACCTCATCGAGATCCTCCGTCTCGATCCGAGCAACCGTCCACCTAACGTAGTTGGCTGCCCCAACAAACTGCGCCCTACTCCCTGACGTTCTTCGCAGATCGCCACTGCCACGTCATGGGATCCGGCCAGCGTTGGATCAGGCGGGGTCAGCTGGACCAATCACCATCCAATCTCGCGCGGCAGAACCATCACCATTGTACCGAGGATGGGATAATGAATGTCGTCCTTTGGAACGCGGACGGGTTCATACTCAGGATTCTCGGACACGAAGACCCAAGCATCCGACTCGATCCGAAGTCGTTTGATCGCCTCAGTGCCGTCGACGCCTCGCCCGAACTCGGGGAAATTTCCAATCACAACTTGGTTCTGCTCTCTCGGCGAGCGGTGATACTCGAACACCACAAAATCTCCTTTGCGAAGAAGCGGTTCCATCGAATTACCGGCGACGCGGACGACGAATCGCCTCTCCTTCGCGACCGTGTGTGGCACCATGATCCAGTCGAGATCTTCGCAAAAATCCAGATCGCCCGTATCAAAGCCGTGGAAGGACCGGCCGGCAGCGAGAGAAGCCACAAGGGGAAGATGGGTACGGAAAGCTCCATTTTCGAGTTCGTCGAACGGCACCAGGACCGGACCTGGCACCTCTATTTCATCGGAACACTCGGGCTTCGGTACGATCACGGAGGCACCTGGAACTCTCGGCCTAACTGCCACATCGGGATCCCATCGAGCAGCTCCTCGTTGGGACGCCGTCGTCTCAAAGGCCTCGACGAAGCGGCTGAACAGTTGCCCCTCCCAATTGGTCCGCTCCAAGATCTCCCGGCCCATAAAGGTTTGTGCCTCGGTTCGGAACCGTTCTCCAAAGAACTCATCGAGCCCCCGCCAGCATTTGATGATGAGAGCCCTCCGGCGGTGAAGCAGATCGTAGGTCGGGAGCCGATCGCTCTTGGATCGGTTCGCTGCGTCACTGGCAGGAAGGAGGTTCCAGAGGTCGTTGTTCCTCCAGAGGGAGAATGGTATCGCGTGATCGACCTCAAAACTGCCCGAGAGGGATCGCTCGGTCCAGACACAGGCGCGATCCTCCCACTCTCCATAGAACTGCCGGGCGTCCGCGACGTTTCTCGCCTCGTTGGGCACCGTAAGGAGGCAATCAATCACGCGGCTCGCCTTGATCCGGCCTTGATTGATCTGTTCAGTGAGCTCTGCCCAGCGAAGGACGGTGGCGTCTTGGATCCAGTTTCCCGTGAGACAGAGTTCCCGCCAGAGCGAGGCGTCCATCACTACGGCTTTCTCGGAACTATCATATTGGAAAACATCGAACTGCCCTCCACCGGCGTGGCGCACAGGCATCGACCAGATCGTATGCTTGAGCTGCGAAAGGGCGCCGTTCACGAGACGCCGCACATCCGCGTTCATCCTCCCGCTCCTCCAATCAACGTAGAAGGCCGAAATGCCACCTGACTTTGCATAGTGATCAATCAATGGCATCATCGCAGGCCGAATCGCCACATCGGCCCCTTGCGAACTGGTCCCCTGACGGATCAGCATAGTCGCGGCGAAGATGGGCCAGTAGTAGAAGAGCCATTTCTCCGCGATGGTCTCGTTGGGAACCGTCACTTTCCCGTCGCTCGTGAAGCGAGCAACGTGGGGTTGCGTCTGCGCGATTTCGGAGAGGGCGCGGAACAGGGCGAGCTTGTAGGTGGCGACTTTCTGGTCGCGGTTGAGAATTCCCTCGACAAGATGGAGCGGGCGGTCGCGGGCTTCGTCGAGACGCCGCAGAACCATCGTCCTCCACGTGAAACCGCATCGCCCAAGAGCGTCGGTAGTGGTTTCGGCGCGTTCGACGTAAAACCCGACCCGCTCAAACAGCAGTTGCAGCTTGGCGGGCGGGAGTTCGGTGAAAAGGCGGCCCTCGGGATCGCGCCTCGTCGAGGGATCAACGTCGGCACGACTCTGCGGAATCGACACCACCAGGATTCCACCGTGGCGTAAGACGCGCTTTAAGCCATAGACGGCATCGAAGATCTCCTCGTCGCGTAGGTGCATGAGGACTCCTGAGCAAAGAACTCCGTCGAATGATGCGTTCTCGAAGGGTTCCAGCTTCGGCAACCCGGCTTCGAAGAGTCGCCCCTCGGACGCCAGGCTCGCCTCAGAAAAGTTCGCCTTCGCCTTGGCGAGCATGTCCGGCGATGGCTCCGCCCCGAAGGCGTCCTTGCCCGTTGAAAGGAGGTGCAGGCAGTCTCGACCGGTGCCGCAGCCGACGTCGAGTATCGTTCGGCAATCGCGGAATACCGCTTCGATCGCGTCCAGATAAGCCATCGAGGCCTGCGAGTAGATGCCCGCGAGTCGCGCTGCGTTCTTTGCGTAGTAGTTAGCGGTCGCTGGGTCCATTGACTGGGCACAGTTTCGAAAGTGCCCGATAAAAGCAAAGAGCCAAAACGAGACTGTGTCAAAAGACCGTCGGCACCCGTTGTCACCGCCGTGCCGCCGCGCACATCGTTCACTTTGATGCTCGTTTATTCCTCCGGCGGCGAGCCGACTCGATCTCCCATTACGCTGACTTCAAAAAACGGTGCACCCTATGCCACTCCAAATGTTCCACCGCAGGTCTCAGCTCTGCCTCCTCGTGGAAGTGGAGCGGCTTGCCATGGTGACGGGCGAGCAAGTGGCCGTAAGGTGATGATTCAGTAAACCCGCCGAGGGCGACCCTGACGATAAAGTCGTCGCCCTTGGGAATGGCGGTCCAAAGGCCTTTGTCTAACATCCAGTGGGCGTCGGGGGTTAGGGCGAGCCCGTTGCTGGGGTCGTCGTTCCCGCTTTTGGAGTGGTCGTGAATGTGGCAGGCGTGGACGATGTAGCCGCGGGTACATTGCACGCAGTAGCCAGTCAGTGCGCAGGTGTATCTGTAGAAGGCATCGACATCGGCACGGAAGCGGATGTCCCGGCCCTTCTTCTGGCTCGCCTTGAACGACTCTCGGTCTTTGGCGAACTTGGCCATCTCGGCGGTGTCAGGGACGGGCAGGCGGAATCGTTCGCAGAGGCTGGCCTGCTCGGAGGGCGTGAAGTAGGTAGCGATGAGGACTTGTCGCGCCGCAAGGCGAAAGCCGGAGTCGAGAAGGCAATCGTAAAGATTGGGGTCGAGGTGGCAAAGGCGCGTAGTAAGTTTGGACTTCGAAGGGTGGCCGTGTTCGTCGAAGCGTTCCCAGACGGCATTGCGTTCGCCGCCGAGGGCGTTGAACGGCAGGGTGATCTCGGGGAGGTTCCTGCGGCGTACGACAACGTGGTCCCAGTAGTCGCGGAAGCGGGTAACGAGATCGGCGTCGTAGGCCACCCACCGGTCACGCAGGATCCGCATTTCGATGAGATCCATCACGCTGAATATCATGAGCGGCTTGTGGGGCGCAACGCCGAGCCCGGGCGTCTTCGCAGCGTTGAGATTGGCGAGTTTGCCAAGCCAGTGGGCGCGATTTTCGGATTCGGATTTCATTGACTTGAAGTAGCGTTGTCGTCTGGTTCCAAGGCGCTGTGGGCGATGAGGCGGCGTGTCCTTGCCTCCCTCCGTTCGATGCGCCGCGTCGTGGATTCCGCTTCCGATTCCGGCAACCAGTTCATCCTCCGAGGTCTATTGAGGATGGTATCGGTCGAAACATGGTCACTGGCGAGTGCCCGCGCCGCCACTGCGGCGAGCGTATGAACGGTAGAGGACTGCGCGAGAATCGTTTCTTCGCGGAGCTTAGAGCCGGGTATCTGACCCTCCTCGTATGATCGCAACGGATCGATCGAGGCGGCGACGCGGTCCCACAAGGCGCCTAACTCTTGCGCGCTCTTGGGATCGGCCAGGAGGATTCCCGCGTCGAGGAGTTGCAACGTGGCGGTGGAGTCCTTATCTTCGGGGTAACGACGATCCACGGCACGGACTCAGCAACATAGAGTTCCCGAATCTCATTGCAAAGGAGATCCACACAGGGCTGGAATCCCAGTTCGGTGAAGGCGGATTTCCGGGAAGAACATGCTTCCGGGAAAGCACCAATTCCGGGCAATTCCACCTGGCGTTGGTCTTTGGGTCTCGGTTTTGATGCCCTCATGAAGTGAAAGGAGCGGGGTTCGCTCGCGGCCTTCTACCAGGATGCGGGCTTGTGAAAGGTGCCGTGGAAATCTGTGAGGGAATTAGGAAACTGGGAATGTTGCAACTGGCTCCAGGTCACGCCGTTCTTGTAAAACGTGGCAGCGGCTTTCAGTCCGGCGCTCTTCCGCTCGGGACGTTTGTCGGGTCCCGTCAACCGCTGAGGGTTGAGGACGCCGACTGGTTTCGCCAACTGGTCCCGAACCATCCGGATGGGGGTCACTAGGTCGGAGTCCCCGGAAATCACGATTGCGCACTCATAGCTATCGCGGAATCCGTCTAGCAGCAGGTGAGAGGCCAGGTTGACGTCCGATCCCTTTTCCTCTGTCTTGTAAACGAGGATCGTGTTTGGGGGAGGGCTGACCACGGCGGCCCGGACCTCCCGGGTCCGGAAATCGCCTTCAATAATTTCAAGCCCCGGAATCGTGCGGAGAGCGCGCCAATAGATCGATTGCCTGAATCGCTGGTCAGGGTCTGTCGGACGGTTCTGGACCTTGGCGGTGAAAACCTTCAGTTTCTCGATCTTGTTTTTTGGAAACAGGCCGCTTGCGAGGCTTTGGGGGTCGAGCCAGCGCAGAGGCGTGTCCTTGACCGCGCTGAAGTAGAGATTGAACCCGTCGATGTAAACCCACGTCTTCAGTTCGCCACCTCCCTTCCGTACCTGCCCATGCTACCCGCAAATGCGAAAGCCGCACCCGTGGGAGCGGCTCTGCGTCCCGCCGCCGAGGCGAACGGGAGGGATGTGCGGAGACAATACCTCATGCCAGGCCGCGATGTCAAGCCTCTCGCAAACCTTTTCCGGTTGTCGCCCTGCCCATTCATGCCGCCATCCTCCGGTGATCTCGCTCGATATTTTCCTCGTTCTCCTCCAACGGGAGTCCTAACGCCTGTTTTAAAGCGTTTGGGGTCAGGATTACGTTGGTGGGGAGCTGTCTCTGAGCCGGAGGAGCGCTTGCTCAACCCTCTGGTCAAGTCGGCGCGAGCTAAAGCGGCCTCGAACGCCTCCTTCGACGGCGAAAATCGATCGTTGGAACCCAGTAGCCCCTCATGGATGCCCAGTTTCCGGAGGCGTTTGCTGAACGCCTGGAACTTTGGAAGCTCCGGATGATCGGGGGCCAGGAAGCGTTCCTTGAAAAAAAGGATCTGGTGCTCCGGGCCTGTCGTGTGATCGATCAAGTTCACGAACAAGCGGCGCAGATCGATCTTGATCCGGGTGTCCAGCACGGGCAATGGGAGACTGAAATCCTCGTAGTGCAAAAAGGTGAGCTTCTTGGAGCAGAGGTGCAGCTTGATGAGGTCGGCCTGGCGCGGGTCACCGAAAAGGCGCGCCCCGCACTCGACGTAGATCCGCAGCAAGGGAGGCAAGCGGTCGAGCAAGGAGCTGTGGATGGTGAAATGTCCTTCACCGGAATCCAGCCAACCGAAGTCCAGATCTTCAACCGCGAGTTCCAGTTCCCCTGGATCTCCCGCCGTGAAAAGCAGCTCCCTCGCCTCGTTGCAGGCTGCTGCATAGTTCCCGAAAAACCCTTTCACGTCGGCCCGCAGCCGCGGGGAGAGCCGGTTGAATCCGGCGCGGCGTTTCTGGAACTCGCCACCCGAGAGGTAAACGAGGAGGTCTTCCTTGCGTCGTTCGCGGGCTTCCTCTAGTGGCTCGTCGCCATACTTCTGGACGAAGAGTTGGGCGGCCTTGCCCCCGGACCCGCAAGCGCTACGGATTTCGGCGTAGCGTTCATACTCGTCGGATCGGGAGGGGCGTCCGAACTCCAACATAGTATGCCAGTAGTCGTCCAAAAGGTCGCGATGGCGCTCGTAGAGGCTGAGGCGCGGGGTTCGAGCTTGGAGGAACCGGAGGCGCTGGCTGATCTGCTCCCAATCGATGCTCCGCTTGCTGCGGCGGGCCACAAAGTCTTGTTGATCCTCCAGTCGCCGAAAGACGAAGCAAACGTCCGGCGCGATGGGCACAACCTCCGCACCGAGCGCATCTTCTACAAAGCTCCGGAATTCGGATGGTTCATAGTGCTTTTGAAAGGTGTTGCGATTCGTGAGAAGGCCATCGCTGTAGGGTTGTACTTGGCTGTAATGACATTCTCTCCCGGTCATGAGCGTGGAGACAACCAGAAGCTTGCCCGTGCAGTTCCAGGCGCGCTGGACGGTTTCGACTCGTTCGGCTGGGTCCTCGATGACATTGACGACGAATCCGAGGTTCACAATATCGGCCTCGGTCGTTGCGGCGTCCGGGCGGTAGTAGGGATCCCAGCCGGTGACTTGGTAGCCCAGCTCCGCCAACCCGCGGACGTCGTCCCCAAGCCCGCAGCCGTAATCCAGGAAGCGGTGCGTTTTTTCGAGGAGACCATAATCGAGCAGCGCCTTGACCGGCTTGGAGAGCTCGGAGCGGCTGATCGCGGTCTTGTGGCGCTCAATCCGAACGCCCCCTGGAGCCCTCCCGTTGTCGACGGGTTTTGGCCGGTCCCGAACCCTGACCAAGGTTTGACCATCGTAGCCGAGCCCTTTGAATGCGAGCAACTTTTCCCAGTTTAGCCGAAAGCCAATCAATGACGTTTCGGCGTAAAGTCCTTCCGCTTCTTCGGCGGCAGTTAGTGCTCGAAACCCTTCCGCCGCCGGATGGCCATCGGGTAGGAATGCTTCTTTACGGTGAAGAATGGGAGGATTGGATCGCCCTCGATAGTCCGTTCGTTGCAACGTGCCGGTGGCGAGATCCACCGTAAGGGAGATCGCCAGGGTGGGATGCGGATCAGAAAAGAAATCTGGGTAGCTCAGGAACGAGATCTTCAGTCGGTCCGTGGCAAATTTAAGCACATTGAACTCGGCCCCAATCGCAAGTTGTTGCCGAAGAGTCCCAACGATAGACCCCAAGTCTGCCGGAATCTGAAAACCTTCGCCGTCCAGCACATACAAAGCCCTGGGAAGCCTTTTCCCGAACGACAAGCTCATCACTGCCTCCTGATGGCGCGAGAGCGTCCAAGGTTCCGAGAGCACGATCATCACTCTTGGAGATACTTAGAATTCGGAGGTTTCAGAAGGAAAAATCTCCGCAATCAGGGGCATCGCCGCAGAATGGTCAAAAGGGGTGTTTGGAAGCTGACGGCGCCATCCTGGCGAAACGACAACCAACCATCGCAGGAACCAACGCCGTTCAAACAGTCAAGCAGGATGACTGTTGGTGGTTCCGCGAGAAAGGACCGTCCGAGTTGCTGGCGGCGTGAGGAGAAGCGTTTGATCATGATGTTGCGATCAGCTGGGGAAAGGACATTACGAATTCAGCTCGTCCAGCAATCGTGCGGAGAACCGGGGCAAGAACCGGCCCAGATCGATCAGGTGATCTTCCAATGGAAGTTTCCGCTTTTCTGCGATCCTGCCGAGAACTCCCATGACGTGGAGCGGATCCAGGGAGAACAGCGTCAGCAGGTAGGTTTCTGGGTGGAGCGTGGAGATTCCCCAGGCGCGCGTGGCGCTCTCCGGGAAATGCCGCAGATTGAAGGTCAGGATCACCTCTGCCTTGCAGTGGATCGCACAGGCCAGGACATGCCGGTCGCCCTCGTCGTTTTCGCACTGGTCCAGCAAATGGGCGAATCCTGTCACCATGGCTTCTGGAAAGGCTTCCCGCAGTGCGCCGTGAAAGCTTTCCACCAGTTCCGGATTCCAGCCCAGGGGCCCGGATTGGGTTCTCCGTGTCTCCTCAAGGATTTCCTCGCTCCAGGAAGGCAGATACAGACGGGGCTTTTCCGCAAGTGAAAGCAGCAGATTGGCCACGCCGAAGTTAGCCAGCACACAGGCGTCCAGAACGACGCGGAAATCCGCCCTCATTCTTGCGGTTCGGAGTTCGGCTCTGGGAAATACTTTCCTGAAGCAATGACCTGATCCGTCAACCGGTCCAGTGCGTTCCGGCGTCGGTCATCCCGGACTCTTTCGTATGCCAGCAGGTCTTTGAAGGCCACCCGCCGGTGCGTGCCGACTTTGTGATGGGGAATCTCCCCGTTCTCCAGCAAATCCACAAGGTGTTGCCGGGACATGCCCAAGTAATCGGCTGCGGCCTGGGTGGTGAACGCCTCATCCTCGGGCACCATGACGATGGCTTTGTGCTCCGACATGAGGCGGACGATCCGGGCGAAGTGCTCAAACAAAGCGTGAGGGAGGTGGGTCCGGTTCCCGTTTTCGTCAATCAACGCCACCTGGCCGGGCAGTGCGAACACTCGGGCCAGTTCGGCGAGTTGTTCCTCGGGGATGAGCGAGGGATCCAGACGATTGGTGCGGGTCGTGATCATTTCATGGCAAGGATCGGGGAACCCGTCGTTCGGATCAAGCGAATAATCGCTACAAACGCTACGGTCTCGTCCCCGCTCACGCAGCCATGTTCTCCACCGCTCCCGCCAGGATGTGGGCGGCCTTGGCGTCGGATTCCCAGGCCGGGACGCTGTGTTCGAGACGGGCCAGGTAGCGGAGGATCTTTATCCGAAACTTCCAGCAGCAGAATCCCATCCGAGCGCATTAAAAATGCGAGGAGATTGAAAACGACTCTCCATTCCGGTGCATTTGTGTTCATGTAAATCAAAGAAAAACGCTTGAATTATCTTATTTATTTTATGTTTTTGCCACGCCATGTATATCGACATCGTTCCAAATCGCGATTCACCTCCGGCGATTCTGCTGCGGGAGTCCTATCGGGACGAGAACGGCAGAGTCAAGAAGCGGACGCTTTGCAATCTGTCCTGCTTGTCCCTGGAGCAGGCTCACAAAATGCGCGCGATCCTCTGGGGAGGACACGTCACTGAGCAGGCGCTGGAGGACTGTTTCGAGGTCATCGAAAGCTCCGCCCACGGTCATGTGGCCGCGATCCTTGGCGTGGTCGCGCAACTCAATGTTCCTTCTTTGCTCGGACGGGGAGACTCCGCCAACCGCCGCAACGCTCTGGCAACCATCGTCGGGCGGCTGCTTTTCCCCGGTTCAAAGCTCGCTTTCAGTCGTCAGATCTCCGGGACCCAAACAACCCTGGCCCAAGAGCTGTCCTTGGCGGAGGATTTTGACGAAAACGACATCTACGAAGCCATGCGGTGGTTTTGGAATCGTCAGGAGGAGATCGAATCCCGTCTCGCCAAAAGACATTTCCAAGACGGTTGTGTCGTGCTCTATGACTTGAGCTCAACCTGGTATGAGGGCTCCCGCTGCCCTCTGATCGCATTCGGCCACAACCGGGACGGCACATGGAGAGGAAGTCGGCTCCGGTCCTCTTTGCGGACGAGGTGCTCGAAACGCAGTAGTCCCGGCGGACGAATCCGGTGGAGGGGACGGAACGATCCAACTCGGCGAAGGACAAGGAGGCTTCCAAACGCACGGACGACGGACTTGTGGTGCATTCCTTCTCCAGATTGCTCGCTGAACTGTCCGGATTCGCACGCGTGAAGTGCGCGGAACTGGTCGAGGGAGCAGGCAGCTTTCTCAAGCTGACCCGCCCAACCGAACTTCACCGAAGGGTCTTCGCTCTGCTTGGCGTGAAGCTGCCTGACCGAGCCGTGTAGACAGGAAAAGCCGCATAACCTGTAAACTGGAGCTCAAGCAAATCGCATTGAAAATCAGGATTTCGTGCTTCCCTTGTCTTGGAAGTTCCGCCAAGCAACTTGCGGCACTGGACGGAGTCTTCGGACGCCGCGACCAACGGGACGCCGATCTCACTGAGGATGCGCTGAGCGGCAAGGAAGGACTCTCGGTCCGCTGGCCGCAGGTCGTTTTGGGCCTGCATGCCCCGCATGATTTTTTCGGCCGCCAGCTTGGCCTCGCGCTTGGCCAGCTCGAAGTCGGTGAACTCCCTCCGATGCCGCCTTCCGTTCAGGTAGAAGGCAATTGTGTAACGAACCTTCCCGTGATGTTACAAAGGCGTAAACGGGGATGTTGACCGAGTGAGCCCTGACGACATGAAAGGGTTTCTGCTGCTTCGACCTGCCCTTGGACTGAGCGGGCTGGTTCTCTTCTGGACCCAGGTTCTGGGAGCTTTTTGTCGGAAATTTGTCGGCTACTGCCTCAAGTGGGGTATCAACCACTTGGTCCAATCGTCATAAGTCCTTGATTTTGAGGGAGTGGGCCCGCCGGGATTCGAACCCGGAACCAAAGGATTATGAGTCCTCTGCTCTGACCGTTGAGCTACAGGCCCTGGTGCGGGGCGACGTCGGCGATGCCAAGAGAGAATTGGGAGGGGTGTTTCTGGGCGGGCTGGGGTGCGGACTGGCGAAGGGTTCATTATGTCCACCTTTGCCGCGAAGGCAAGGGCGACTCTGGATTGCGGTGCGAGGGAGGCCACGTTACAGTTTTTGCGGTGAATCTTGTGCCCATCGGCTATCTTCGCGGCCCGTTCGCGGAAAAATTTGGGACGCCGCGGCAGCCCGGGCTTGTGCCTGGAGCGGAGGCCTTGGTGGAATTGGTGAGTCCGTGGGATACCGGGGAGGCGGTGAGAGGGTTGGAGGGATTCTCCCATGTTTGGCTGCTCTTTGGGTTTCACTTGAATGATCCGGTTTCTCCGGCGCGGTCCACGGTGCGTCCGCCGCGTTTGGGTGGGAATGAGCGGGTGGGGGTTTTTGCTTCGCGTTCCCCGTATCGACCGAACCCGATCGGTCTGTCGTTGGTCAAACTTTGCCGGGTGTTGCCGGACCGAGTGGTGGTGGCGGGGGCGGACTTGGTGGACGGCACGCCGATCTATGACATCAAGCCGTGGTTGGCCTGGGCGGACCGGCCGGTTGGCGGGGAGGAAGAGGCGGGCGGGTTTGCGGGGGCGGCGCCGGAGGCGGCTTTGGAAGTGGCGTTTACGTTCGGGTTGGAACGGCATCCGTTGGCTCCGGACCTGGAGCGGATTCTTGGCTTTGATCCGCGGCCGGCGTATCAGCGGGGCTGGGTGGGACGCATTTATGGGATGGTTTACGCCGGTCATGAAGTGCAGTGGCAGGTGGACGATGTGAGGGGCTGTGTGCAAGTGATCTCGATCCGAGAGTCTATCGAGAAGAAGCCCGAATAATGCCGGGCCGAAACGCTTCCAAGGAAGCAGAAACTCTCGTCTCATGAAACCTGCCCACCGTTATCCGGGCCTGCTGGACCGGCTCCAAAGCGCCACCGAATCCGAGGTGATTTCGGGGCAAGAAACCCACCAGGCCGAGCCAGTCGGGGAAGAGCTTCGTCAGCTTGCGGAAGACATCGTCAAATACTGCCCGAACCTGGCCCAGATGCTGATTGCGATCCGTTCGTGCCCTCCTTACATCGGGTTGAACTGACCCGCATTTCTCAAGTTCTCGCTGCTACGGCTTGCCCAACGGCATTTGGCGGTGCCTCGCGCCGCGATCCTTGAGAAAGGTGGGCTGCCGGAGCCCGGCTGTTCGTTCAAGTCACTTCGATGACCAGGGCCGTGGTGTTGTCGCGGCCCGAGTGGTCGAGGGCGGTGCGCACCAGTCGCTCGGCTGGATTGGGGCCTGGAGCGGCGCTGGGACCGGCGGGGTTGGGAGAGCGGAGGCACCTGGAGATCTGGCTATCGTAGAGACCGTCCGTGATTCCGTCCGTGCAGAGCACAAAGGCATCGCCGGGCTCATAGCCGACCGCGCCGAGTTGTGGGGCGACGAACTGGTTGCCTCCTCCGAGGGCTTTCTGCAGGCGGTTGCGAGCGGGATGGGTGCGCGCCTCGTATTCGGAAAGTTTGCCGTTGCGATAGAGCCAGCCGACGAAGGTGTCGTCCATGGTGAGTTGTTTGAGCTCTCCCGAGGCGGGGAGGTAGTAGATGCGGCTGTCGCCGACGTGGGCGAAGAACATCCAGCCGGGGGTGAACCAGCTGAGGCTGAGGGTGGCGCCCATGCCGGCGCATTCCGGGTAGCAGCGGTCCAGTTCGTTCATGGAGCGATGGATGGCGGTGAAGAGTTCACCGAGCACATCTCCCCGGCCCGCGTCCAGTCCGGAGGCGGCGAGTTTGAAGGCTCGCGGGAGAAACCGGGTGATTTTGTCCACCGTGATCCGGCTGGCAAATTCCCCGGCCATGGCGCCGCCCATGCCATCGCTCACCGCGAAGGCGAAGTCCATCTCGGCGGTGGAGGCTTCCCCGGTTTTCCCGAGGCGATGCACCTCGCGGGCGTCGAACCGCAATCCGAGGAACGAGTCTTCGTTGTTGGCGCGGATTTTGCCGCGATCGGTCAGGCCGGACCAGCGGAGGCGGGAAGCGGTTGGGAGGGAAACTTCAGGTGGATGGTCCATCGAGAAGGGTGGCGAATTCAAAATCGATCACGCAGAACCTGCCATCAGAGGCTCGGTAGGTGATGTTGCGGACCTCGGCATCGTCGTGGCGCACGCCGTAGGCTTCGAGTTCGGCGAAGATCTGTTTGGCGCGGTCTTCGCTGAGGTGTTCGACGCGTTGGCCGCAGTTTGAAGTCACGATCCGGAGTTGATCCGGCTCGGATTCGAGCAGGCGGGGCACAAACGGACAGCCGCGCTCCTCCAAGTGTCGCAAAATGCGCACCTCATTGGCGAATCGTTCGTCGGCCTTGGGACCGCGAAAGGTTTTCCAAACCCGGCCATCGTAGCCGATGCGGACCAGGGAGCGGAGGGTATCCTTGACGTCGCGCATGATGGAAGGAACATGGGGCGCGAGCGGAGGAGGGCAAGCGAGGAACGCCGGAAAGCTTTTTTTATCAAAAAGGATGCAATTTTACGGAAAACTGGCAAGCTTCGTGCTTCATTCGCGACGGTGCGGGTGAATCCCTGGGAAGCGGCGAAGAGCCGCGCAGTCCGCCAAAATACAGACAGACACACGATCAAAACTATGGCCAAATACAAATTGGAATACATCTGGCTTGACGGTTACGAGCCAGTGCCGAACTTCCGCGGCAAGACCCAAGTCAAGGAATTCGCGAGCTTTCCGACGCTTGCGGAGCTCCCCTGGTGGGGATTTGATGGGAGCTCAACCCGCCAAGCTGAAGGGCGCAGTTCTGACTGTATGCTCAAGCCGGTGGCGGTGTATCCCGACCCGACGAAGACCAACGGTGCGTTGGTGATGTGTGAGGTTTACATGCCTGACAAAGTGACGCCTCACCCGAGCAACTCGCGCGCGACGATTCTCGATGACCCGGATGCTTGGTTTGGCTTTGAGCAGGAGTATTTCCTTTACAAGGATGGAGTTCCGCTCGGTTTCCCCGCTGGGGGAGGTTTCCCGCCCCCGCAGGGGGAATACTACACCGGGGTGGGCTACAAGAACGTGGGCGACATCGCCCGTGAGATTGTGGACACGCACCTGGAACTTTGTTTGGCGGCTGGGATCAACCATGAGGGGATCAACGCCGAAGTGGCCAAGGGTCAGTGGGAGTTCCAGATTTTCGGCAAAGGTTCTCGGACCGCTGCCGACCAAATCTGGATGGCACGTTACCTCTTGGTCCGCCTCTGTGAGAAATACAAGGTGGACGTGAACTTCCACTGCAAGCCGCTAGGCAAGGACGTGGATTGGAACGGATCCGGGATGCACTCCAACTTCTCGACCAAACACCTTCGTGAAGTGGGTGGGCAGGCTTACTTCGAGGCGCTGATGGCGGCGTTCGATCTCTACAAGAACGAGCACATCGCCGTTTACGGGCCGGAAAACCACCTTCGTTTGACCGGTTTGCACGAGACGCAGTCGATCGACAAGTTCAACTACGGCGTGGCCAACCGCGGCGCTTCGATTCGTGTTCCTCACAGCTTTGTGGAGAGCAACTATCGTGGTTACCTCGAGGACCGTCGTCCGAATTCGCAGGGTGATCCTTACCAGATCGCCAGCCGGATCCTGCAGACCATTGCCACGGTTCCGACCGCTCCAGTGGCTCCGGCGGCCCCGGTTGTGCCGCCCGCACCGGTGGCTCCGCCGATTCCTCCGGCCATTCCGCCGGCCTTCCCGGGCTTCCCGAGCGCTCAGTCTTGAGGGCCTGAGCTCAGGTTGTTTTTTTGCGATTGCTTTTGATTGTCCAAGGACCGCTCCGGGAAAGACCGGGGCGGTCTTTTGGTTTGGAGAGGCCGGGCTCCGGAGTAGCGGGGAGGGGAGGGTTTTTTTGCGCGGCCGTTATTCCTCTTCCTCACGATCCGCCAGTTCCTGGATGGCGCTCTCGAAGAAATCCTCGGCGTAGGCCAGGGCGTCCTGGCGGTTGCCGAAGAAACCGATGTCGTCGAATTCGTTGGCCCGGATCCAAAACACGGGTCCGAGGGAAAAGATTTCGATCTCGAACACGTCGTCGTCTGGAGCGGCGGCCATCAGGCTGGTCTCGAAGTCCCCGGAACCGAGATCCATTTCGTTTTGGATCAAGTCCCAGAACTGGCCATCGTCCCCGGATCGGAAGCGGGCGATGGCGGCATCCTTTCCTTCCGGACAATGTTCGGCCAGGATATCCTGGACGGTTGGTGAGGCGAGAAGTTGCTCTTTGAACGTGGTCAGGTCTTGGGGCTTTGTCATGGTTCTGTTCTCATGAGGAACACACGGTCTATCGGTTTTCAAGTGGGATGAAACCGAGCGGTTGGTCGGGTTGTCATGGTTTTGGGCCTTGAGCGGGGTTGGGGGAGGGGGCAGGGACGCCTGACCAAAAAATCTGGCGCGGCGAAGTTTTTTGGTTGGCAGGGAGCCCCCGGCGCGATCATAGTTCGCCGGGTAAACGGTCATCCATTTTTCCATCGAGGATGTGACAACGCCGCCGCCGACCCTGCCCACCGTGCCGGTTCCTGGAGGAACCGGGAACCTCACGGTTGATTTCCGTTCGTTGCGATTCCTGCGGGATGAGCATTTTTATTCGCTGATTCATCCGCCACTGGAGGCGGCGAAGCGGGATGATTTGAAGCTGGAGGAGAAGCTGGAACACGAGGAGGAAAAATTCTTTCAGTTTCTCAGTCACGCGGTGGATCTCCAGAATGTTGGGGGAATGCCCCGGGTGATTGCCCGGGTGAATGAGAACTTGGGAAACAGTCTGCCGTTCCGGGTGTTCCTCACCGAATTTCCCACGGCGACGGCGATGTGCATCCCGCGGTTGTCTTTGCGAGAAAAGACGGAGTTGGATGAGTTGATTGTCGTGGTGAGTCAGCACTTTGTGAATGATCTGGACGACGCCGAGCGGGCATCGATTCTCGGGCATGAGTTGGGGCACGCGCTGCTCGGGCACAGCATGGTGCCGAGTCGACCGATTGTGGATGGAAACATTGAATTGGCCGAGATGCCGGAGCTTCGGTTGCTGACGTTGCGATGGTCGGTTTGTGCCGAGGTGAGTTGTGATCTTTTTGGGTATGTGGGGAGTGGTCGGGATGCCAGGGCCTGCCAGACCGCGTTGTTAAAGTTCACCACCGGGATGAATCATGCGACGTTGGAGCGGTTGAATCCTGGTGAGGTGATTTCCCAGGTGCTGGCGCAGTATGACACGTTGGCTGGTTCGGTGGTGAAGGAGGTGATCTCGACTCATCCGTTGACGCCGCTGCGGATCAAGTTGTTTGGGGAGTTGGAAGGGTTGCGTCTTTTCCAGCATTTTGGGCAAACCAAGTCGCACGTGGAAGTCGAGTCGTTGCGCCGCGAGTTGAACGAAACGCTCAACCCGATGGTGCGGAAAATTTACCCGGAACTTTACGATGAGGAGGACTGGGACCAGGGGTTGATCCTCTTTTATCTGGCCGTGGCCACCGGGTTAGCGGATGGAGAGATGGACCGGGACGAGATGAGGGCGATGCACAAGATGATTCGTTCCGATTTGCAGACCGAGAGCTTTTTTGACGGTCTCGAAGCGGCCTTGAAACAGCGTGAGGTGGTTTCGGTGGTGGAAGAACTGACCGAGCGCGCGGTGACGGAGGCGAAGGAGAAGGGTTACACCAAGGAAGAGGCGACGCGAGTGGCCAAGCTGATGTTGGTGATTGCCGCGGCCGACGGTCGGGTGGACTCGAAAGAGTTGCGGGTGGTGCATCAGTTTGGGCGTCATTTCGGTCTGACGAAGCGGGAAATCGTGTATTTGGCGAACCAAGTCAATGCGCCGACGGAGTGAATGCCGTCCTCATGGGCTTGGAAATTTGTGGCGAATTTGCTTTACCGTGAAGGAGGCGGGGGCTTAGCATGGCCACATGGGTTGGTTCGATTCACGAGACACGAAGGAGAAACGCAGCCGGTTCAAGAACATGATCAACTTGGCGTTGATCGATGGGCATTTTGACGATGAGGAACGTGCGTTTCTGCAAAACCAGGGGATCAATTTGGGGTTGTCGATTCGGGATGTGGAGGCGGTGTTGAATCATCCGGAGCGGGTGGAGTTCGTGGTGCCCAAGGATCCTGACGAGCGGATTGGTCACCTGCATGAGCTGGTGATCATGATGTTGGTGGATGGGTCGATCAAGCAGGAGGAGATGGACTTTGTGCAGACCCTGGCGGTCGCCATGGGTTTCCGACCGAGCGCGGTGCCTCAGATGCTGGAGATGATCTTTGAGAGTGCGCGGGAGAAGGCCAAGCCGACGATCGATGCCGTCGAATTTCTCGACGTGTGAGGCGGTGGATCAGGCGAAGAGGCTTTGCACCGCCTGACCCTTGCCATCCTCGGTGACGTAAAAGGGGCGGCCCTCGATGGTGAATTCCGTCTTCGGGCTGATTCCCATGGCGGTCATGATGGTGGCGTGGAGATCGGTGACATTGACCGGGTCCTTGACGGCCACGAGCGGGCGTTCGTCCGCGGTTTGGCCATGGACGTGGCCCGCCTTGACTCCGCCACCGAACAGGACCACGCTGGTTCCCCCGGTGAAGTGGCGGTGCAGGCCGTAGTGCTTCATTTCCTCGATCCGGTCGACCTTGAAGGTGGCCTGATCCCCGGCGCTCGATCCTGGGCGGCCTTCGATGAGTGCGTCCCGGCTGAACTCGCTGGCCACAATGACCAGGGTCCGTTCCAGCAGGCCCCGTTGTTCCAGGTCGCGAATGAGGGTGGCGATGGGCAGGTCGATCTCCCGGTGCAGTCCGGCCAGTGTTTCGTGGCCGTCCTTGTGGGTGTCCCAGTGGAGGAAGGGAACATATTCGGTGGTGACCTCGACAAAGCGGGCCCCTGCTTCGACCAGGCGGCGAGCGAGGAGGCAGCCGCGTCCGAAGCGTCCGGTGTTGTATTGGTTGTAGAGTTTTGGCGGCTCCAGGGAGATGTCGAAGGCTTCTCGTTCCCGGGAACTGAGCAAGCGATAGGCGTTGTCCAGGCTGCGGAGCAACGACTGCTGCTGGTAATCGCTCATCCGGTCGCGGTTTGGATTTTGATCGACCAGTTTTCGGAAGAGGCGGTCGCGGTTGGCGAAGCGGTTTGCGTCCATGCCTTTGGGTGGGCGGACCGATTGGGCGGCTTCTTCGGGGAACGGGAGGTTCATGGGCCCGAACTCGCTGCCGAAGAAACCGGCGGTGGTGAAGGCCTTGAGTTCCTCGCTTTCGCCGACGCCTTCGAGTCTTTGGCCGATGTTGACAAAGGCGGGCATGACCGGGTTGCGCGGGCCGAGCACCCTGGCCATCCAGGAACCGATGTGGGGACAGGCCACGGTCTGGGG
>QQNE01000089.1 GCA_003402735.1 Verrucomicrobiota bacterium | reverse complement strand
TGGGGCGGTCACCGCGGATCGTTGTGCGATCGTCCTGGCAGACGGTCAACATCGGGGACATTGCCCACACGCCCGGCATCTTGCATTTGTTGGAGCAGTTTCTTCCCGAAGCGGAGATCTCGCTTTGGCCGAGCCGGGTCGACCACGGGGTGGACCGAATGTTGCTCGCCCGGTTTCCGAAGCTGCGCATCCTGGTGGGGGAGGACGCCGTGGCCTCGGCATTTCGCGAGGCAGATTTTCTTCTGCATGGATCCGGTCCCTCGTTGGTGGGAGAGAAGGATGTTCGGCGTTGGCACGAGACGACCGGCAAACCGTTCGGGATTTATGGAATCACCTTCGGGGCCAGGGGATCGACTGCCACCGCAGCGGCCGGGGACGACGCCTTGGCCAAGACGATCTCCCTGTTCAACGCCTCCCGCTTCGTCTTTTTCCGTGATTCCCGTTCCCTTGCGTTTGCCAAGGCCATGGGGGCAGATGGCCCGGTGCTGGGTTTTGCTCCGGACGCGGCTTTCGCGGTGGATTTGCGGGATGACGCTGCGGCAGAGATGTTTTTGGCGGCGAATGGGCTGGAGCCCGGCCGTTTCCTCTGCTGCATTCCCCGGCTGCGTTACACGCCTTACTGGACGATATCGGAGAATAGAGCCTCCCCGGACCCTGTGAAGCAGGCCCGCAACGAGGAGATGAAGGAGCACGATCATCGGCCCCTGCGGGAAGCGATCCTCTCTGTCATTCGGGAGACGCCGATGAAAGTGCTGCTCTGTCCGGAGGACCGCACCCAAATGCAGGTGGGCAAGGAATTGTTGTTGGATCGATTGCCGTCGCAGGTGCGTTCCCGGGTGGTATGGAGACCGGATTACTGGCTCACGGCGGAGGCGGTTGCCACCTATGTCCGTTCGGCGGGGCTGTTCGGGAATGAGATGCACAGCCCGATTCTCTGCATCGGCAACGGGGTCCCGGCCATTGTTTGCCGTTGGGCGGAGCAAACCTCCAAGGGCTATATGTGGGAGGATATTGGCCTCGGGGATTGGCTGTTTGACCTGGATGACGAGGCCGCCGTGGCCAGGGTCGCACCCGCAGTCCTCGAGTTGGCCGCCGATCCCGCCGCCGCCCGGGCAAAGGCCGGAGCGGCCCGTGATCGGGTGTTGGCATTGCAAAAGGAAACCATGGGGGTTCTGCGGGAATCTTTGAAGGGAGTTTGACGATGGGGAATCGTTTCTCAAGGGTTGTGGTGAACCTGCTCGTGCTTTTGGGCGGTGCCTCGGGTCAGGAGAATGGTCCGCCTTCTCCCGGCGTTTCCCCGGGGCCGGGCCTTTCCGCCGTCACCGCAAAATCGGTTGAGGGGGCTTCAAAACAGCCGTGGCGATACCTGCTTTACCTGCCGCAACGCTATGTGCAACATCCGGAGGAGAAGCTCCCGTTGCTGCTGTTTTTGCACGGAAGCAGCGGACGGGGCCAGGACCTGGAACGGTTGAAGCGATACGGGCCGCCCGCGCGACTGAAGGACGAGGTGGATTTTCCGATGGCGATGGTGGCTCCCCAGCTTCCGGCGGGAGCCTGGGAAACCTCTTCGGTCCTGGAGCTGTTGGATGAGGTGGTCGCCAGCTTTCGGATGGATCCGGACCGCATCTATCTCACGGGGGTGAGCCTTGGGGGGCAGGGAGCCTGGGGCATCGCGGCGCGGGCACCGGAGCGTTTCGCCGCCATGGCTCCGGTGTGCGGTTTTGGAGACCTGCAAAGTGCGGCCCGGCTTCGCAATTTGCCGATCTGGGCTTTCCACGGAGCGCTCGATGAGATTGTCCCCCTGGCTCCTCACCAGGAACTGGTCGAGGCGGTGAATCGGGCGGGCGGTTCGGCCAGGCTCACAATCTTTGAGCAGGGAGATCACGGAGACATCCTGGTTCCGGTCTACGGTCGGAAGACTGGTTCCCGGCTCTACACCTGGCTCTTGCGCCAACGTCGAAATCAACCTTCCCAGGGATGGACGGAGGAAGAACGGCTGGAGCGGCTGCCCGGGCCCGGAGCGCCGCCCCCGGTTGCCCTGCCGCAAAGCCCGGCATCCGCGCCGGTGAGCTCTTCCGAGCCCGGGGAGTTTTGGGATCTTCTCTTCCGGTGGATTGATGGGCTGAACGCGCCAGCTTCGCTTCCGCCGTCGTTGCCACCCTCACCGATGCCAGATGGGACGCAGACCGAAGGCGCCTCCGTTCCTTGATTCGTAGCGGGGATTGGCTTGGAATCGGTCCTTGAACAGTGGATCCGTCAGGTAATCCGTCTTGAGACAGCGCTGCCATCGTCCGCCGTGGAAGAGGATGACCTGCTCATTCGGCTCGAGCTTGAGGAGATCCTCGGGCCTTAAGTCGCTGCCGAACAATTCGCCCATTTGCCTGGCCATCAGGTGGTTGCTCAGATTGAAGGTCTGGATGGTGCCCGCGTTGTTGACCACCGTTTCCCAGTCTTGGGGAAACATGCGCTTCAGCTGGGTCAGATCCTGCAGGTAAATGAAGACGCGCACGCCATACCCGCGCATCACGGTGAAGGCGGTGCGGAGCTGATCCATCGGGCCGAGCGCGCCCACTTCATCCACGAAGAACATGGTGGACCGTCGCGGCAAGACCTCGCGCGCCATCGCGATGCTGAACAAGGCGCTCAACCAGTTGCGCAGCAGAATCCCGTGCGATTGGAGCCGGGTCAGGGGAAGAATGAGATAAATGGTCATCGGTTCCCCACTCTTGAAGGCTTCGAGGTCGAAGCTGGTGGTTTTCAAGCCCTGGACCACGGCCGGGTCCGCCAGAATGCGGAGGTGTTGCTGGGCGGTGGCGAGGATGCCGCTGCGGGTTTGTTCCACCGTGGAGACGAAGCTAGACAGGTTGCCGTAGGCCATGCGGGGCATCAATTTGCCCACGGTATCCAGCAAAACCGCTAGGTTGTAGTGGACGTCGTCGCACATCAGATAGTCCCTCAATTTGGGAAAGTGCCGTTCCTCGGGAGATCCGGAGACGAGCATGTGGCAGATCAAGCCACTGATGAGGCTGTCTCCGTTGTTGTCCCAAAATGGATCCCGGGTGGAACCGGCAAAATCCGGGTGCAGCAGTCCCGGGGCTGTCAGGGCGAACTCCTCAGGGGAACTGTCGGAGAATCGGATCACATCGAGAGGGTTCAACGAGTCCGGGGTCTGGCTCACCAGTTGAAAGGGGTCGAGGTAGATCACCGTTTGGCCCAGCACGTGGGAACGGTAGTGGCCGGTGGTCACCGCAGCCTCTCCCTTGGGATCGACCACGACTGCGGATCCTTTCCAGGTCAGCAGGTGGGGGATGAGACTGTTGCGGCCTTTTCCCGAACCGGTCGGGGCCACGCAGATGCAGTGGGACTCGGGGTTGTCCAACCAGACGGGGGCCAGGCTCTGCTTGGCGGGGCGCGGCGTTCGGGCATCTTGCGGGGGCGCAAAACCGATCGGGGGCACTGACAATCGGCCGGACGCTTCCCAACCGAGGAGCAGGCGTGACGCATTGAGCTTTGATTCGAGGGAGCGCTTGCGGGGGTAAAGGTAGCGACGCTTTTTCATCCTGATCAAGTCTCCGGCGCAACCGACCGATGGAATGCCGGGATCACCGTTTCTTTGACGCAGGATCACCCTCGGAATTCCAAACAGTTTGGGGATTTGCACCGCCAACCGCGATGGGCCGGAGACGCATCAGGGAAACCGGGGGAAATTCGACTGGACCCTGGGGCGATGCGACGTAGGGTTGAGCAGGAAATCATATGAAAGGCGACCCACAAGTCATCGAAGCTTTGAATGCCGGTCTGACGATTGAGCTGACCGCGATCAACCTCTACTTCATCAATGCGAAAATGTGCAGCAATTGGGGCCTTGAGCGTCTCGCCAAGCACTTTTACGATGAATCCATCGAAGAGATGAAGCACGCGGAGGAGGTGATCGATCGCATCCTGTTCCTCGACGGGGTTCCGGAAATCGCGCGTTACGATGTCATCAAAGTCGGGCAGTCCCCCAAGGAACAGATCGAGAACAGTCTCGCTTTGGAAATGAAGGGGGTGGCCACCTACAACCACGCCATCCAGATTTGCATGGAAAAGAAGGATGCCGGCAGCCGGGATCTCATGGAGCGCATGGTGGTCGAGTCCGAGGAGAGCATCGACTGGGGCGAGGCGCAACTCGACCTCATCCGCCTCACCGGGTTGGAGAATTACCTCGCCGCCCAGATTGGCGAAGGCGAGGAGGGTTGATCCCTTTCGCACCCTTTCCTGTCGCAGGCTCCCGGGGAATCGTTCCTGGGGGCCTCTTTTTTTGCCCGGATCGGGACGGGTCAGGTCAGGATTGCCCGCAAGCGCAGAGGGCGGCAATCCATCCGCAGGCATCGCAGCGGCTGCAGGGCCCCCCGCACTGCGGCGGTTTCCCCTCCAACATTCGCTGAATCCGGCAGTGGCAGGCCCGGCAGGCGGTTCCGGCGCGCGTCTTGCCGCTCACTTCCTCGACCGACGCCGCCTTGCCCACGACGATCGCGGTTCGAACCTCCAACTCGGTGATCCGTTCGCAAAAGCAGATGATGGTATCGGCATCGCCTTGCAGGATGGGGCTTTCCGATGGTTGCGGTTGCGACATTGGAGAAGGGCCAGGGGTTGAGATGATATTGAGATAGAGTCTCAATCTCTGCAAGCAAATTCTGAGATTGAGTCTCAGTAGCGATCCGTCAGCACGGGGAACCATTGAACCTAGAAAGGACATTGGAAGCCTCGCACAAAGCCACTAAGGCACGAAGCGGCAGCCGGTTCACATAGGTTTCGGGCAGGAAGTCCAGAGCCCCTTCAGGGTGAATCAGCGGGTTTCCCAGACTTCGTCTCCCTCCGCTTTCTTTGTGTCTTTGCGCCTTTGTGCGAGCCCAGACCATTCCGGAATCCAGGTTGAAGCGCGAGGCCCGCTCAAATCATCAGATCCCGGGATTTGGCCATCATTCACGGCCCATGAAGAGGGTTCGCAAACAGGGGGCGGTCTTGATGCAAAACTGTCCGGCGGAAAGAACCAGAACGCTTGCTTGGTCTCGGCAGTTGAGGTGCGTTTTTTCCAGGGGTTGCCGAATCGCGAGCTGGCCTTTGCTGAACCTGCTTTGGTGCTAGCCCGCATTTCTCAAGCTCTCGCTGCTGCGGCTTGCCCAATGGCATTCCTGCTGCGTTCCGCTCGAATTCCCGGGTTCGCGGTATGTCGGCATACCGCTCACCCTGGAATTCTTCGCGCGTCTTGCAGGCAATGCCATTTGGCGGCGCCTCGCGACGCGATCCTTGAGAAATGCGGGCTAGGAACCGTGGATTGACCGCAATTTCTGGAATTTTGATTTCAGTCGGAGCGGGACACAAAACGCCGCACGAGAAGGCCCTGGAGGATGTGATCCGTTGCGTGGAACACATCCTTAAGACCGCGCACACCATCGCTGAAGGTGCCGGTGCCCTGGCCTATGCGACCGTCGAGAAGGATCGAGCACAATTCAAGAGCCCAGGGCCTTGTCTGCGTGTCCGCTGGTGGTGATGACCGCGCGAGCTCTTGGCTAACGAAAAGACAGATTACTCCGCGAGCAGTTTTTCCACTTCCGTTTCGAGTCCGCGGCGAGCATTGGTGCTGACGACCATGCCCTTTTTGTTCAGCAGCCACATCGCAGGGATCGAATTGATGCCATACTTGGAGGAGATTTCATTCTGCCAGCCTTTGCCGTCGAAATACTGTGGCCATTCCATGCCTTTCTCCTTCACGAAGGCTTCGAGTTCAGCTTTGTCAGAATCGAGCGAGAT
The DNA here is from genome assembly GCA_003402735.1 of Verrucomicrobiota bacterium. Classification (GTDB taxonomy): domain Bacteria; phylum Verrucomicrobiota; class Verrucomicrobiia; order Verrucomicrobiales; family DEV007; genus V1-115. The sequence continues at coordinate 12,330 of QQNE01000089.1, read as the reverse complement.
GCCGACAATTTCGAAACCCTTCGGATGCAGTGCTTTGTAGGCCTTGATCACGTTCGGCAGTTCCGCCACGCACGGTCCGCACCAAGTGGCCCAGAAGTCGATGAGAACAACTTTGCCTTGGAGTTTGCTGACATCGACTTCCTTGCCGTCCACGGCGGTGAATTTCAGTTCAAGCGGCTTGGTCTTGAGATCTGCCGTGGCCTTGACGCTCTTTATTTTTTCTTCGATCATGCGGTTCGCTTTCTCGGCAGGAAAAGCCTTCAGATGCGCCTCGGCTTTGGCCACCCATGCGGCGGTGTCGCCGCCAGGAGTTTCAGCCGCTTGCGCAGACTTAATGAGATCAGTCAAACTCGCTTGAGCTTTGATTTCCGGTTTGGCGTCTGCGGCATTGAGAATGTCCGCCAGCGTGATCTCCTCCTTCGCGGGAGCAGGCACTCCGGCGATGCCGCGCACTCCCCCAATCCTGCACTCGAACAGCGCTGCTTCCCAGCGTGCCGGGTTGGTCGGGGCGACCTTCATGGCAGTTTCGTAGGCGGCATCAAATTCCGTCAGTCCTTTTTTCAATACCGCGATCGCTTCCTCACGTGACTTGGGCTTCTCCTTCGGATTTTCGATGCCTTCGACCACCTCATGAACCTTCTGCCACTTGGCATCGCCGTCAGCAGCGCGAAGAGAGGAGGAAACGGCCAGGAAAAAAGTCGTGACCCCGATGCAGAGAAAGCAGCGCGCGTTCATGCGACCAGTCTAAAGGGGCAAAACGTCGCTGGCAATCTTTTCGGCGAAGATTTGATGGGGGCAATGATCGAAGACGGTTTGATCATTCGGGCTCGGCCTCGAGTCAGTCGATTTTGCGGGTTGCCGCGTGATCTGCACCGGTGGATCACGCCCGGCAGAATTCGTTCCCCCCCGAAAAGAACCGCAGTGTTGGGGGCGGGGACGATGGGGAGGTTGGTGCAAAACCGGATGTCAGGCTGCGTCAAAGCGCGAATTGTCGGTCCGTCAGGTTTGGATGTAAGGTTCTTTTGGTTTTGAGGACGTTGGCCGGTAGCCAGCGGAGCGAAGGACAAACCGTCGGAGTGCAGGACGGTTGGCCTCACCGTCAAAGCGAGTGTGTGCGGAAGACGGTGAGGCCCATCGCTCGCTCGGGCGGAGATGGCGGGCGGATCACGGGTCCAGGGCCGGGAAAGTGAAGAGCGCGGATGGACGGTGCTGGGATTCCATGAGGGCGAGGAGGTGGGAGACCAGGTCCGGGTTCTGATCCGCGAGGTTGTGCTGTTCGCCAAGATCGGTGGCCAAATCGAACAGTTCGAGGGAGGGGGAGCGGCCCTGGGCGATGCTCTTTTTGTTGGGCATGAGTCCGGTGCGGATCAATTTCCAGTTCCCCTCACGGATGCATTGCTGGCCTCCGTAGGCGGGAAACTCCCGGTAAAGGAACGGACGGCCCGGCTGGTTTGCGCCTTGGAGAGTCGGGGCGAAGCTGATGCCATCGATCCCCTTTGGCGTGCGCTCTGCGAGCCCGGCAAGTTCGAGCAGGGTGGGAAGCCAATCCTCAAAGCCCGTGATCCGGTGGCAGACGGCGCCCGCGGGAAGGTGGCCTTTCCAGCGGACAATGCCGGGCACGCGGAACCCGCCCTCATACAAGGTGCCCTTGCCGTTGCGCAAACCGCCATGGGAATTGAAGAACGTGGCATCGGTTCCGGCCAATCCCTCATGTTCCCCATGGAGCGGACCGTTGTCCGAGGTGAAGACGAAGAGGGTCCGTTCATCGAGCCCAAGGTCCTCAACGAGATCCAAGACGCGGCCGATTTCGCGATCCATGCGGGTGATCATGGCGGCGTAAGCGGCGCGGGGCGCGTGGTGGGGGAGGTAGCCGCGGCCGCCTTTGTAGGGTGGATCCTCCCATTCTCCCAGGTATTCCTGCAAGGAGTCATCGGGAACTTGCAGGGCGAGGTGAGGGACGGTGGTGGGGATGTAGCAGAAAAAGGGTTGGCTGTGGTGCTCCCGGATGAATGAGCGGGCCTCCTCGGCGATGACATCCGCCGAGTATTGGTGGCCCTGGAACCGTTTGTAGGACAGGGGATCGTCCGGATTTTCGCCGGGTTTGAAGGTGTCGTGCGCGGAGATTGGTGGGTTGTTTAGGGGGAAGATCTGGTCATTTTTCCAGAGGGAGGTCGGGTAGAAATTGTGGGCCAACGCTTGGGAATTGTAGCCGAACCAGTGGTCGATCCCCTGTTTGAGGGGATCTCCCGTGGTTCCCGGACCGCCGAGCCCCCATTTGCCGAAGCCTCCGGTGACGTAACCGGCCTCTTTGAGCAGTTTTGGCAGGTTCACCGCATCCGCCGGCATCGGTTCCTGCCCTTCCGGTTTGCGCTCCCGGTTGTTGCGGATCCAGGCGTGACCGGGGTGCAAACCGGTCATGAGAACGCATCGAGACGGGGCGCAAACCGCGTTGCCGGAGTAGTGCTGGGTCAACCGCACGCCTTCCGCCGCCAGCCGATCGATGTTGGGGGTGCGGATCTTGGTTTGACCGTAGCACCCGGGATCTCCATAACCGAGATCATCTGCCAGGATGAAGATGATGTTGGGGAGTTGGGTGGCGGAAAGCCAGGTTGGCGCCAGGGTCAGGCTGAGGGCAAGGACGAGCGGAGAGAAGAATCGGCGGAGGCTGGTCATCCGGTCAGGATTTGATTTCAAAGATCGCCTCGACTTCCACGGCGGCCCCGGTGGGCAGTTGGGCAAAGCCCAGGGCGCTGCGCGCGTGCCAGCCATCGCCATCCTTGCCAAAGATTTCGTGGAGCAAGTCAGAGCAACCGTTGATCACGAGATGCTGTTCCGTATAATCCAGGGTCGAGTTTACGCATCCCAGTACCTTGATCACTTTGAGGCCGTCGAGTGTTCCGTGGGTGTCCCAGACCGAGCGCAGCACTTTTTCGGCACAGTTCCGGGCCGCTTGGTAGCCGACGTCCGTGCTCAGGTCCGCTCCAAGTTTGCCCTTGAGGTCGCTCACATGACCTGACGTCATCAATTGGTTGCCGCTGCGAATGCAGAGGTTCAGGTAAGCGGGCGGTTGTTTGGTGAAAACGATTCCGAGGGATTCAGCTTTTTGTTGGGGTGTCATGCGATTGGGTTGTCTATCGAAACCCAAATCGAAATCGAGATCGGGATCGATTGCAACGACTTCCTGAAGAAGCGCGGCGAGGAGCCGGTCAGGGAAATGGAAATCGGAATCGACCGGATTCAGTTCTCTCAAAAACAAAGCGCCGCCCCGGGCTCCGGGGCGGCGCAGTGAACTCAGTGCCGTTTGTGGCGGCGAGAGAGGTCAGTCTTTCTTGATGGAAGAGACCGTGATGACCTTCTTGCCGTCACGCTCGGTGACTTTGCCCGTGACGGTAGCTTTAGCAGTTCCACTGCACTGATGTGCGCTGGTTTTGACGCTGCCGCCTTCCTCGAGGTAATAGAGGACATCGCCAACCTTCAGGGTGTCGGTGCAGGAATCAGCAGTTCCAAGAGAACACTTGGCGCAAGCCATGGTTCCTTCGAACTTTTGATCCTCGGCGCGGACGCTGAGGGTGGAGAGAGCCGCAACGGCAAGGATAGAGAAGAACGTTTTCATCGTAATAGATAATTTTTTGATTAGTTTAATTCGTTAGTTCTGTAGTTGTTAGAGTGAGTCATGGATCCAGAAGGGGATCGGGACTTTAACAACGCAGGACGCAGTGGAGCAGGTGAAGCGCCGGACCGGAACGCGGCGGCGCATGGTCGCTCAAAGAGAGCCGTGGGCAAGGCAGGGGATCCCGATGCAGGGAGGGATTCGACCAGGGTGGGAGAGCGGTGAGGGTGAAGCCCGGCGCTTTGAGCAAGACGTCAGAGGCGGAGGGCAGTCCGGCGAGTGCCTTGCAGACACAGGAGTGTTCGGACGGCTGATCTGGCTGCGGATCCTGGCCAGATTCAGATTTGCCGTGGCAACAGGAGGCGGGCTTTTCCTTCGCCTCAAGAGCGCAACAGCACCACGGTTTCCCGAGGGCGAGGAGCAGGAGAATTGCGATGAAACCCTTCATCATCCATCGATTGAGACGGGCCCTCGTGGAAAATGTTCAAAGGTTTTTTCCTGGGCGCACCCGCTTCACCAGCGCCGAGGCATCCCTGGCCAGTTCGGTGATCGAGGCCCAAGCTTCCGCCTGGATTCGATCGCGCGGAGCGAGCCAGGAACCGCCGAGGGCCAGGACCGAGGGGTCCTCAAGGTAGGCGGGAGCGTTGGCTGGGGTGATGCCGCCCAACGGGATGAAGCGGACGCCCAGATGGGTGAAGGGAGCCGCGATGGTGCGGAGATAGGGCAATCCGCCGGACGGTTCCGATGGGAAAAGTTTCAGGGCGTGACACCCCCGCTCCAGAGCCAGTTCGATCTCCGTGGGGGTGCAGACGCCCGGCGCAAAGGGCAGACCGATGCGACTGGCTTCATCGACGACCCGTGGATTCAGGCCCGGAGCCACCCCGAACATAGCCCCGGCCTCCTTGGCTTCGGCCACCTGTCGTGGGGTGAGGATCGTGCCTGCCCCGAGCAGAATTTCCGGGACTTCCTGTCGGATGCGCTGGAGGGACTCCAGGGCGGTGGGGGTTCGCAGGGTCAATTCGATGGCATCGACTCCTCCCTCGAGCAGAGCCCGGGCCAGTGGGACGGCGGATCTGACCTCCTCGATGATCAGCACGGCGATGACGCCGGAATGATGCAGCCGAGCTTGCAGCGATTCAGGAAACATGAGGGCAAGACTTTGCGCGTCTCCGGGAGATCGTCACGGAAAAGATGAGGGACATTTCCGCGACCCGCCATTTCAAGGTCAAAGCTCTTGACCGCGGGCCGACGACCGGATGAGATGTTTCGCGGGAGGTCCGGGAAGATCGCCTGAGCCGCCCCGTGGATCCCTGTGTGCTTGGCGAAATGAAAGGATTTCTGATTTCCCTGTTGATTTGGAATGGCTGGGCGCTGTTCTCGGCGCATGGAGAATGGACGTTGGTTTCCCCTAGGGAGGAGGTGCGGCCCCTCGGCATGCGAAAGAACTCCGGGGGGCCGGACGGACAGGGGTCCCTGGTGCTCGAGACCGGTGCCGGTGAGCACTGGATCGGCTGCTGGGTGGAGACTTTCCCGGTGGCGGGCGCCGGCCACTATCGCTTCACCGCCTGGCGCAAGCACAGCGCGATGCCGGAGCCGAGGCGCAGCGTCTATGCGCGGGTGATTTGGCAGGATGGAGCGGGGCGACCGGTGTCTTGGGTGATGCCGGCGAAGCAGGGTTACGCAAAAGGGATCGCGCCGCGGGCCGAGCCGGAGTATCCGCAGGATCCCGGCGGGCCGGCCGGGGACTGGGGAAAGATGGAGACGATTCTGCGGGCTCCGGCCGGTGCGAAGCAGGCGCGCGTGGAGCTCTATCTTCAGTGGGCGGGGTCGGCCCGGGTGGAATGGAGCGGGGTGAGTTTGACGGAAGTTCCCGCCCCGGCCCCGCGGAAGGTCCGGTTGGCGACCGTGCATCTCCAACCGGTCGAGGGCAAGGAACCCGCAGACAAGCCGCCGCAATATACCGCGTTGCTGGAGGAGGCGGCGAGGCAGCGGGCGGATCTCGTGGTCCTTGGCGAGACCCTCACCTATTTCGGCACGGGGCGGAAGATGGAGGACTGTGCGGAGCCGGTGCCGGGTCCGACGACCGCCTTTTTCGGCGGCTTGGCGAAACGGCACGGTTTCCACATCGTTGCCGGTCTGGTGGAGCGGGACGGGAAAACGATCTACAACACCGCGGCGCTGTTGGGACCGGAGGGTTCCCTGCTGGGCAAGTATCGCAAAGTGTCGCTGCCGCGGAGTGAGATCGAGGCGGGTGTCACGCCGGGGCGCGAATATCCGGTTTTCCAGACCCGCTTTGGAAAGGTGGGGATGATGATCTGTTACGACGGTTTTTTTCCGGAAGTGGCGAGGGCGCTCACCATCCGGGGCGCGGAGGTGATCGCGTGGCCGGTGTGGGGTTGTAACCCCTTGTTGGCCCGGGCCCGAGCCTGCGAAAATCATGTCTACGTGGTGAGCAGCACCTACACGGATTCGGAGAAGCACGACTGGATGATCTCCGGCATCTTTGACCATTACGGGGATGTCCTCGCGAAAGCGGATCGGTGGGGCACGGTGGCCGTGGCGGAGGTCGATCTGGCGGAACCGGCCCGCTGGAACAGCCTGGGGGATTTCAAGGCTCAGATCCCCAGCCATCGGCCGCCGGCGTTGCGGGAGGAGCCGGAATCGGCCCCCGGCGCGCCCTGAAGATTTCTGCGGAGTGTCCGGTGACGGGGACCGCAACCGTGCTTGCGATGGTGCCGGATCTCCCCAGAGTGGGCCTCGTGAAGATTCTCTTTGTCTGTCTGGGAAACATCTGCCGCTCGCCCGCCGCGGAGGGCGTGATGACCAAACTGGTGACGGAGGCCGGGCTCGAGCAGGTGTGGGAGATCGATTCCGCGGGGACGATCGGGATGCACGCGGGGAACCCGGCGGATGTCCGGATGCAGACTGCGGCGCGGAAACGGGGAGTTGCCTTGACAAGCCGGGCGCGGCAGATTTGGACCGCTGATCTTGATCGCTTCGACCTGATCCTGGCCATGGATCGCTCCAATTTCGGGGACATCGGACTCCTGGCCGGAAAATCGCGGCGGGCGGAGGTTGCGCTTTTCTGTGAGTTCTGCACCCGGCATCGGGAGATCGAAGTTCCCGACCCGTATTACGGGGGCCCGGAAGGCTTCGAGAAAGTTCTCGATCTGCTCGAGGATGGTTGTGCTGAAATCCTGCGGCTGTGGCGCGAAGAGAAGCGATGGAATCCCTCGACCAACGCCTGATCGCCCAACTCTTGGAGGTGACCGGGCACGATTTGGGTCCGGCGCGGCGCCGTCCGGTCTCGGGCGGGTGCATCCACCGGTGCTGGATCCTGGAGGGGCGGTGGGGGGAATGTTTCGTCAAGGCCAACACGGCGGGTCATTTGGCGATGTTTGAGGCGGAGCGAGAGGCGTTGCGGGCCTTGGCGGAGGTCCGGGCGATCCGGGTGCCGGAGCCGTATCTCACCAGTCGGATCGGGAATGAGTCGTTTCTGCTCATGGAACGAATTGAGTTTGGCGGCGCGGGCTCCGGGGAACGCCAGGGGCGGGAGTTGGCCGCGTTGCACCAGCGAGTTTCCGGTGATGGCCGATGCGGATGGGACCGCGACAACTTCATCGGCAGCACCCCGCAGCCCAACCGATGGAACTCGCATTGGGGGGACTTTTTCGCGGAGCATCGGATCGAACATCAGCTCCGGTTGAATCGGGACGCGGGGAACGTTTTTCGCGGGGCGCGTCGTTTTGTGGAACGGGTGCCGGCGCTTGCCGGGGACCACGCGCCCGGGGCGTCGTTGTTGCACGGAGATCTCTGGGGCGGCAATGCCGGGTTCGATCTGGCGGGGCGGCCGGTCATTTTTGACCCGGCTTCGTATCACGGGGATCGGGAAACGGACCTGGCCTTTACCCGGTTGTTCGGCGGGTTTGGGGAATCGTTCGAACGCGGGTATCACGAGGCCTGGCCGCTTCCCGACGGTTGGCGGGACCGGGTGGAGCTCTACAACCTCTACCATCTGCTCAATCACGCCCTGCTGTTCGGCGGCGGGTATGGAGAGCAGGCGCAGAGAATCATGGACAGGTTCGTCTGAAACCGAGCATTGGCGGATCGAGGGAAGCCTAACAGAACAAAAATCAGAGCTTGACAGGTCCGCAGCCCGGAGGACTGATGGAGGCATCGGTTCGCTCCTTTTCCCGACTTGGCGTCGTGTGATGTCCAGGGATTTTGCCCCGGGGAACGGAGTGTTCGTTCGCGCCCAACCCTGATGCACAACATGCACGCGACTGAAATCGAAGAGTTCCGCCTCAAGCTGAGGGGCACGAAGAGTGTCAAGCGGATGCTGGTCAGCGCCGGGCCTCCTGCGGCCAAGGAGCGGTTGCTGCCCTTGGTGGCGCAGTTGGCGGAACACAAGGTGGAGGTGTTTGCGACGCCCGGCACGGCGCGTTATTTCGGGGAGCGGGGCGTGCCGGTGACGGAAGCCCGCAAGATTGCGGAGGGCGGTGAACCGAACATCCGCACCTTGCTCGAGGGAAGGATGCTGGATTGTGTCATCAACATCCTCACCGGAGACATCGACTACGATGAGTCATCCGACAGCCGGATCATCCGCTCCTTGGCGGTGACCTCGGAGATTCCGTTGTTCACAGACGTGGAGGTGTCGGAAACCCAGCTGAATTATCTGCTGAGGTCATTGACCGTGGAGGGCGGGGGCAGCGGCTGGAATCTGCGCGACGTCTGTCTGGACCGGATCCGGCAGGCGGGTGGCTTTGCCAATCACCACGGGCATTTCGACAAGGCGTTCCTGATCAATCAGGAGAATCTCATCCTGAGCCAGAGCGACATGCAGAAGAAGTGGTATCTCTACCGCTTCCTCAAAGAGAACTACACCTACGACGACCTCTATCTGCGGATGTCGATGTGCGTAGAACGGCTGATCAATCAGGGGTGTCGCTACACGCGGACGCTGGTCGATGCCGATAGCATTGTGAAGACCTTGCCGCTCGAGGTGGCGCTGGACGTGAAAGCGGCCTACAAGGATCGGATTCACATCGATATTGGGACGCAGCCGCTCGAGGGGGTGGTCGATCCGAAGGCGCGGGAGTTTTTCGAAAAGGCGTGCGAGAGGGCCGATTTCGTGGGCGGCCTGCCGTCGCGGGACCGGCCGCAACCGGAGAAGCATCTCGACATCGTGATGCAAATTGCGAAGGGGTTAGGCAAGCCGCTGGACGTGCACGTGGATCAGGAGAACAATCCGGACGAGGACGAGACCGAGTTGTTGGCGTTGAAGACGATGGAGCACGGGATGGAGGGCCGGGTTTTCGGGGTTCACTGCATCTCCCTGGCGGCGAAGTCGGTGGAGACCCAGGATCGGGTCATCAAGGTCATGTTGGATGCCGGGTTGCAGGTGATCTGCTGTCCGTCGGCGGCGCTGAGCATGAAATCGCTGGATCGGCAGGCGCCGTTGCACAATTCAATCGCTCCGGTGCCGCGGCTTTTGGAGCGCGGGGTGCCTGTTTATCTGGGGATCGATAACATCGCGGACCTGTTTATGCCCTTCGTGGACGCCGACATGTGGGTGGAGTGCCGACTCCTGATGGAGGCCTGCCGGTTTTATGATCTGGATGCGATCGTGGAGATCGCGACGCGTCGGTTGCCATGGGCATGAAATTCTTCGAGAAACTTTCCCGTCGGCAGGCGGCCATCGGGTCGCGGCTCTGTGTGGGCCTGGATCCGCGCTGGGAGCAAACGGGGGCGGAAACCGCAGACCACCTGCAACGGGTGGTGGAAGAGACGCTCCCATTTGCGGCGGCGTTCAAGCCGAACGTGGCCTATTTTGAGGCGATGGGGCTCGACGGGTTCCGGCTTTTGGAATCGGTGCGGCGTTGGATTCCGGAGGGCGTGCCATTGGTGTTGGATGCAAAGCGTGGCGACATCGGGGAGACGCAGCGCTACTACGCCCGGGCGTGTTATGACGTTTGGGGGGCGGACGCGGTGACCTTGAATGCCTACATGGGAGCGGACACCTTGGAACCGTTTTTGGAGAGAGAGGACAAGGGGGTTTATGTGTTGGCAGTGACCTCGAATCCCGGGGCCTCGGACGTGGAGACGCAGCGGTTGCAGGATGGGCGTGCGGTGTTTGAGCTGATTCAGGAGATGGCGCTCGCCTCGGACCGGATCGGGATGGTGGTGGGCTTGACCAATGCGGGCGGGGTGCTGGAGAGGATCGCGGACCTTCCGTTGTTGCTGCCCGGGTTGGGGGCGCAGGGTGGGGATTTGCATCGGTTGGCAGCGGGCGCAGGATTTGTTCGTCAAGCGCCCTTGCTGGTGAATGTTTCCCGCGCCATTCTTTTCCCCAAACCCGGAGAAAGCCCCGGCTCAGCCGCGGCGCGTTTTGCCGGGGAAATCCGGCAAGCCTTGACTCCCGCACCCCAATGAATCCCTTTGAACTGACCCTGAGTTTCGACGACGTCTTGCTGGTGCCTTGCCCCAGTTCCGTGGTGCCGGGGGATGTGCAGCTGGGATCAACGCTCACCAGTGGGATCCGTCTCAACATCCCGATCATCTCCTCGGCGATGGACACCGTGACGGAGGATCAGCTCGCGATTGCCTTGGCCCGGGAAGGGGGCATCGGGGTCATTCACCGGAATTGTCCGGTGGACGTCCAAGCGGATTTTGTGGCGCGGGTGAAGCGCTCCGAGAACATGGTGATCGTGGATCCGTTCACGGTGTCCAAGGATTTGACCATCGACGAGTTGGTGACCGTGATGGAGCGGCGTGGAGTGGCCGGTTTTCCGGTGGTGGACCCCGAAGGCAAGCTGGAGGGGATGGTGACCACCCGGGACATCTGGTACATCGAGGATCCGTATTCGACCCGGGTTTCCGATGTGATGACCCCGAGGGAGCGGCTCGTGACCAGTCACGGGGAAACCAGTTTGGAAGAGGCGCGTGCGATCCTGTTCCGCAACCGGATTGAAAAGCTGCCGTTGGTGGACGCGGAAAATCGCTTGGTGGGGTTGATCACCAGCCAGGACATCGAGAAGCGGCAGCGCTTCACGGTTTCGGCCAAGGACGATCATGGCCGATTGCGGGTCGGAGCGGCGGTGGGCAGTGGACCGGAAGCCCTGGAGCGGGCGCAGGCCCTGATTCAGGCGGGAGCGGACGCCCTGTTCATCGATGCCGCCACGGGACACACCTCCCGGGTGATGGATTTGGTCGGCAGCCTCGTCGATTTGTCAGGTGGTCGGGTGCCGGTCGTGGCGGGGAACGTGGTGACCCGGGAAGGAGCGAGAGATCTCATGGATGCGGGGGCATCGGCGATCAAGGTGGGAGTTGGGCCTGGTTCCATCTGCACCACCCGGATCATAGCGGGAGTTGGGGTGCCGCAGCTCAGTGCGATTTTGAATGTGGCCTCCGAGGCGCGACCGCGCGGGGTTCCGGTGATTGCGGATGGCGGGATCCGGTATTCGGGCGACATCGTCAAGGCGCTCGCGGCGGGCGCGGACGCCGTGATGTTGGGATCGATTCTCGCGGGAACGGAGGAAAGCCCGGGGGCGACGGTCCAGTATCAGGGAAGGACGTTCAAGGAATACCGTGGGATGGGATCTCTGAAAGCAATGCGCAAGGGATCGAGTGATCGCTACGGCCAGAATGCCTCCGGCAAAATGGTGGCGGAAGGGGTGGAAGCCCGGGTGCCATATCGGGGACGGTTGGAAGACGTCATCTTCCAGTTGCTCGGCGGCTTGCGCTCCGGCATGGGCTACATCGGAGCCGGAAACCTGGAGGAATTGCGTGGGAACGCGCGTTTCATCCGCATCACGCCGGGCGGTTTGCGGGAGAGTCACCCGCATGACATCACCATCACCGAGGAGCCGGTGAACTATCAGAGCATGAAGCTCTGAAGGGCACGGGTCGCGGAGACCGTGAGATTCCCCCGCAAAAAGGGGGGCACCGCTTTTGTTTGATTCTTGCGGGGTCTTTCATTGATCCTTTGCTGGTTTGAGGGGATGTTGGCCCTTGCTTTCCTTGTATCTTACCCGACCGTGTCCTTTTCCCATTACGACCGCGCCATTGCCGTTTTTGATTTCGGCTCTCAATATTCGCAACTGATCGTTCGCCGGATCCGGGAGCTTGGTTACCAGGCGCTGCTGCATCAACCGAACCAGATCGGCCAGATTGGGAATCCGTCGGCCATCATCTTGTCGGGTGGCCCACGAAGCACGGCGGAGCCGGACGCACCGGACATCGATTTTCAGCGGCTGATGGCCTACGGGGTTCCGGTCCTGGGGATCTGCTACGGGATGCAACTCTTGAATTTGAAGTGCGGGGGGCGGATTCATCCTGGGACGACCCGGGAATATGGCCCTGCGTTGCTGCGCCCGGTGGTGAGCGATGGCTTGATGGCTGGGGTCACGGATTCCCAGGTTTGGATGAGTCACTCGGACACCTGTGAACGCCCGGCCTCGGCGCGCGTGCTGGCGGAGAATCAGGACGGCGTTCCGGTGGCGTTGCAATGGGACGACCGGACGTTCGGGATTCAGTTCCACCCGGAAGTGAGTCACTCGGAGCAGGGGGGGCGGATGCTGGCGAATTTTCTGGCGATGGCCAAAGATCCGGCCCCGTTTGAGATCGGGGCCTTCAAGGATCGGTTGGTGGCGGAGACGAGGGAGATCGTGGCGGGGCGGCCGGTGGTTTGCGGGGTCTCAGGCGGGGTGGATTCGACC
>QQNE01000088.1 GCA_003402735.1 Verrucomicrobiota bacterium | reverse complement strand
CTCGCTTTCGCCGACGCCTTCGAGTCTTTGGCCGATGTTGACAAAGGCGGGCATGACCGGGTTGCGCGGGCCGAGCACCCTGGCCATCCAGGAACCGATGTGGGGACAGGCCACGGTCTGGGGGGGCACATAACCGGTGTGCCAGTGGTATTGATGGCGGCTGTGCAGGATGCTGCCGAGATCGGGTTGGATCGCGCTCCGGATGAGAGTGGCCCGGTCCATGACCTGGGCGATGTTTTCCAGGCCCTGGCAAATTTTGAGACCGCCCACCGAGGTGTCGATGGCCGGGAAGGTGCTGAGCATTTTGGCGACCTCGAGCCCCTTCTCGAACGGGAAGTAGCGCTTGGGGTCGAACGTGTCGGGGGCGGCCATTCCTCCGGCCATCCAGAGCAGGATGCAGGCGTCCGCCTTGGCGGGTGGATGCGCGGATTTCGGGTTGGCTGCCCAGAGGGCCTGGGGCTCGCCGGTGGACCAGGCGGCGGCGCCGGCGGCGGCCAGGTTTTTCAGGAAATCCCGGCGGAGGATCGGTTCCGGGGCGGAGGGATCGGTGTCGAGGTGCATCGGTCAGAGGTCGGTTCGGGTCAACGGACGTATTGAAATTCCGGCTGCATGAGCACGGCCCAGAGAAAGTCCGCGACCGGTTCTGGCGAGAGGGTTTGCCCCAGCAATTCGGAGGCGGCGGCGAGCTCGGTTTCGCTGGGTGGGCGGGCCAAGGCGTGGGCGTAGACCCATTCGATGAAGGCTTTGTTCGATCCCCAGGTTTTCTGGGTCAGTCTTTGAGCGCCCTGCTCGAGGGTCCTGGTCAAAATCTCTCCGTTCGACAGATCCAAGGCTTCGAGGGTGGTGAGCTCGTCGGGCCGCATGGAGACGATTTGGTCCCGGTTGGGGCGGCCGAGGGACCGCATGAGGAAATCGCTCTTCATCAGGGAAGCCCGGACCATCCGGTTGCTGGCGGAGGCTCCCTGGGCGAGGAGGAGTGGGCCCTGTTGTTCCAGGGGCTTGGTCCAGACGGGGAGAGGCGCCACCACCGTGGCTGGAGCGAAATCTTTGCCCAGGGCACCGAGATTCCCTTCCTTGCCTTTCGGGGCGGATGGACTGAACAGCCACGAGCCGTCGCTGTGGAGTGTCGATTCCTGTCCGCCGGTCAGTTTGGCCATGGCTTGAAAGTAGAACCCGGCGGCGTTGGGCCCGTTGCCGCCGTTTTGGACGATGGCCACGATCTGGTTTTCGCCCGCCTTGAGCCGGTCTTGCAGGGGGATGGCGGTGACCCGGGCCCAGTTGTCGCTCTCGGTCACCCGCTTGTTGTTCACGTAGAGCGTGAATCCGTTGTCGCAAGTTGCGATCGCGGTTGCCGTCAAAGGTTGGGTCTCCAGTTTCCAGACGGAGCGAAGCACGATGGTTTCGCCTGCGGGAGGGATTTGGTCGGCGGCGGCGGAGCTGCCCCAGATCCACTGGCCGTTCATCCGGATCGATTTCGCGAGGGCGGGATCGGCTTTGCCGCGAAAAACCGGCGCGTGCATGGTGGTCGGTGCGGAACCGGTGAGTTGCCAGACCGCATCGATGAATTGTTCCGCCGTGAGACGGTGCGCCCGGGGACCGCGGAAGGTAGGATCTGGCTTGTTGTCGGCCAGCACCGCGGATCGGGCTTGATAGATTTCGGAGGTGGCGATCGAGGCGAGGGTCTTTTTGATGTCGTAGCCGTTTTGCTGGAAATCGCGGGCGAGGAAATCGAGCAGGTCGGCGCTCCACGGTTCCGTCTGCATGGCGTCCAGCGGGTGGACGATTCCGTGGCCCATGAGTCGGTGCCACAGCCGGTTCACCAAGGTCCGGGTGAACCGGCCATTGTCGGGGTGGGTCATCAGGGCCGCGAGTTGGCTCAACCGTTCCTCGCGCGGGGCTGCGGCGTTCACTTGCCCGAGTTCCGGGAACAGCCAGGCGGCGGTGGCGGTGCGTCCGACCGGTTTGTCGCACCGGTGGATTTCCAAGGTGCGTTCGGAGTAGATGGCCGCCAAGCCATATGCTTCGTCGAGTTTCCATCGGTCGATGAAGCTGTCATGGCAAGAGGCGCACTTGAGGTTGATGCCGAGGAAGGATTGCCCGACGCTCTGGGCGAACTGGATTTCCACGGTTTGGCCCGCGCTGACTTCGCCGCGCCACTTGATGCCGTCGATGAATCCGCGGCTGGCCTCGGTCGGAGGGGCCAGCAGTTCGCGGGTGAATTGGTCGAACGGCTTGTTGTTGGCCAGGGATTCGTAGAGCCACTGGCTGATCTGTTTGCGTCCGCCCGTGATGAACCCGGTGCCGCCGTAGTCGTTGCGGAGCAGGTCGTTCCAGAAGGTCAGCCAATGTTCCGCGTAATCGACGTCCCGGGCCAGGAGGGTCTGCACGAGGCGGAGGCGTTTGTCGGGAGCGGGATCGTTCCGGAAGGTGGCGACCTCTTCCGGGGTGGGCAAAAGCCCGATGAGATCGAGGTGCGCCCGCCGCAGGAAGGTGGCGTCGTCGGCCGGAGCCGGGCGCGGCAGTTTTTTGGCGGAGAGATAGGCATCCACGAGGCGGTCGACCGGGTGGTTGCGCCCTTCTTGGTCCGGGGGCAGGGCGACCTCGCGCGGTTTCAGCGGGGGTTCATAGCTGGGTTTTTGGAAGGCGAACCCGGCTTCCCACGGCACGCCCTCGGCCAGCCATTGGCGGATGCGTTCGACTTCGGTGTCGGAGAGGCCAGGTCCTTTGGGTGGCATGCGGACCTCGCGGTCATCCGTGGTGACGAGGCGGAGCAGCAGACTGTTCTCCGGGTGATCCAGGTCAATCGCGGGTCCGTTCTCGCTTCCGTGCAAGAGGGCGGTCCGGTCGTTCATGGAGAAGCCGCCCTTCAGCTTGTCTCCGGTGTGGCACTCTCCGCACTGTTTGCGGAGGATGGGGACGATCTCGTGGTGAAAATCGACCCCGGCGAAGGACATCGCGGAGCCAAGCAGAAACCAACCGAGTTGCGCGGCGAAGCGCATGCGGGAGAGGTGGCGAGCCATGAGTCTGTGGGATCAGGGGATCACGGGTTTGAGTGGGAGACCGCCGGGTTTGTCGAGCGGATAGAGTGCGTTTTGGGCTTCCAGACCCGCGACGAGTTCCGTCATGAGACGGCGCAGTTCTGTGGGACGACTGGCGGCGAGGTTGGTTTGTTCGAAGGGATCCTCGCCGAGATGAAACAACTGGTAGGGGGAACCCTCGGACTGGGGCGATGGAACGTAGTGGTAGACGGCTTTCCAATCTCCGTTTCGGTAGCTCGTGAAGTAGTGGGAGCGGTGCGGCGCGTGAGGATAATGCATGAGGAATTTTTGGGGGCGAGAGGGGTCTGGTTTTCCGGTGAGGAGGGAGTGGAGCGGGGATCCATCCACGACGTGGGTGGGTGGGGGCGACGCTCCGGCCAGGGTGAGCACGGTGGGGAAGAGGTCATAAACCGCGGCCAACTGCGATTGCACCGCCCCCGGCGCGATGGGGAGTTGGCGCTGGGCTTCGTGGTCCGGGTCGGGCTTGGCCCAGGCGGCGATGAAGGGGACCCGCATGCCGCCCTCGTAGTGCGAACCTTTCTTGCCGCGCAAGGGGGCGGCGCAGGCGACTGCGTGTTCCGGCCCGAGTGGGGCATCGGTGCCGTTGTCGCCCAGGAGGATGACGAGGGTGTTTTCGGCGACCCCGAGTGAGGACAGGTGAGAGAGGACATCGCCCAGGGATTTGTCCATGCCCTCGATGAGGGTGGCGAAGGCCTGGGCGTTGGCCGGTTTGTCAGACTCGGCATAATGCGCGGCGAAGCGAGGGTCTGACTGAAAAGGGGCGTGCACCGCGTATTGGGCGAAGTAGAGGAAGAAGGGTTGCCCGGCCTTCACGGCGGTGGAGAGGTGGGCGTTGGCCTCCAGGGTGAGTGCTTCGGTCAGGAAAATATCCTGGCCGTGGTATTTCTCCAGACCGGGGACAGCGTGGGTGGCGGGACGCTTTCCCTTGCCGGCGAAGTTCTCCTGGCCGAAATAGCTTCCGGGTTGTCCGATGGAAGCGCCGCCCACGTTGACATCGAACCCGAGGTGAATGGGATTGGATTCCTCGAATTCTCGCGGGGCGAAGTGTCCCTTGCCGACGTGGATGGTGCGATAGCCCCGGGCGCGGAGGAGGGAGGGGAGCGTGACATCGGTTTTTTTCAGGCCGCGCCAGTTCCAATCGGGTGGGCCTTGGGGGCCGGCGTTGTCCTTGTCAGGATTGATCCAGTTGGTGGTGTGATGGCGGGCGGCGTTTTGTCCGGTGAGGATCGAGATCCGGGTGGGGGAGCAGACGCTCATGGCGCAGAACTGGTTGAAGCGGATCCCCTGCGCCGCCAGTCTCTCCATGTTCGGGGTGCGGTAGAATTCGTTGAGCGGGTAGCGCTTCGGTCGACCCGAGTCATCGGTCAGGAAGGGGACGGACGTATCCATGATGCCCATATCATCGACGAGCATGATGATCACGTTGGGGGGCTTGACGGCGGGGAAAGCTTCCGGGAGGACCGTCAGGAGGAGAAGGGAGAAGAGAGCGGGGGTTTTCATGCGGGGATGGGAACGATGCGAGGGATTGGTGCAGCCCACCCAACATTCTGCACTTTATGGTTATTTTGTTTCAAGCAGGGAAATCAGCCGCTACGCGGTTCTTTTTCGGGAGACGCATTCTGCTGGACGGGCTACATTAGCGGGCGGCGATCTGGCGCACTGGAATCTGGTGTTCGGCGAGGAAGCGTTTGACATCGCCCACCGTGAACTCGCCGAAGTGGAAGATGCTGGCCGCGAGAACGGCGTCGGCCCGGCCCTCTTTGAGGACGTCGGCCATGTGTTGCAAGGTGCCGGCACCGCCGCTGGCGATCACCGGAATGTGGACCGCGGAGGAGACGGCGGCCGTCAGTTCCAAATCGTAACCCGCCTTGGTGCCATCCGCGTCCATGCTGGTGAGCAGGAGTTCTCCAGCGCCGCGCTGTTCCACCTCCTGAGCCCAGGCCACCGCATCGAGCGGCGTCGGGTTGCGGCCGCCGTGCGTGTAGACCGTCCAACCGCCGGCGGGATTCCGTTTGGCATCGATCGCGACCACGATGCACTGGGCTCCGAAGGCATCGAATCCTTCTGAAATGGTTTCCGGGCGTTGCACGGCGGCGGTGTTGAGACCGACTTTGTCGGCCCCGGCGAGGAGCATGGCCCGCATGTCGGCCACGGAGCGGATGCCTCCTCCGACGGTGAGGGGCATGAAACACTGTTCCGCGGTGTGGCGGACGACGTCGATCATCGTCTGTCGGTTGTCGGAAGAGGCGGTGATATCGAGGAAGACGAGTTCGTCGGCGCCCTGTTGGTTGTAGGCGATGGCGCATTCGACGGGATCTCCGGCGTCCCGGAGTTGGAGGAACTGGGTTCCTTTGACGACGCGTCCGCCGGTGACGTCGAGGCAGGGGATAATGCGCTTGGTCAGCATGGCGCTATTTGCAGAGTTCTGAAATGTAAACTAGTCTGAAACAATGGATCGGCGTTCCGTGGAGGATCTTGAGGCGGGCTACTTCGCTTACTTGAGGGTGGAGAGGAACGCCTCGCCGTTGACATTGAAGAACTACGAACACGCTTTGCGGCGGTTTCGCAACCGGTCTCGGGGGTTTGAGCACTGGTTTGCGTGTGAAGCGGAGGATTTCCGGGAGTATCTCTTTGAATTGATGAAGAAAGAGAGGGCGCGGGCCACCCTGCGCCTTCACTTTGCGGCGTTGCGGGGATTTTATCGGTATTTGCGGCGGCGTGAAGGATTGACGCGGGATCCGTTGCAGGAAGTGCAGTTGCCGAAGCGGGAGCGCAAACTTCCGGTGGTGCTCACGGTGGCCCAGGTTTTGGAGTTGCTGGAACTGCCGTTCCGGGTGCCGATGACCCGGCAGGCTCCGGCGTGGCTTCCGGCGCGAGACGCGGCCATCCTGGAATTGTTTTACGGCTCCGGGATCCGGGTTTCCGAGTTGGCGGGGTTGAACGTGGCGGACTGCGACGCGGTGTTGGAGACGGTGCGGGTGCGAGGGAAAGGGGGCAAGGACCGGGTGTGTCCGGTGGGACCGCCGGCGATCCGTGCGGTGGAGCGGTATCGGTTTGAAGCGGGCGTGCGAGAGGGAGCGTTGTTCATCAGCAAGTTGCGCAAGCGTCTCTCGGTCCGATCGGTGGAGTTGTTGCTGGAGAGATATCTGGGGCAATCCTCGATTCCGATTCGGGTGAGCCCGCACAAGTTGCGGCACAGTTTCGCCACCCATCTGCTGGAGAATGGGGCGGACCTGCGTTGTGTGCAGGAACTGCTGGGCCACGCCAGTCTTTCCACGACCCAGATTTACACGCAGGTCACGGTGGAGCGGGTGAGGAAGGTTTATGAGCAGGCCCATCCGCGGGCCTGAGGCAAGAAGAGGGAAGCGAAAACTTTTGGCCATCTGCCGGGGCTCGTGCCAGGGTTGGCCCAGGCTCATGTCAGAGGAGATTCACATCGAGGGGCGGGATTTGCATCGTTCCTTTCAGATCGGCAAGAAGGTCATCGAGGTGCTGCGAGGGGTCGATCTCCGGGTGCGGCGCGGGGAGCGCCTCTTCCTCTGCGGTTCTTCCGGGGCGGGCAAGACCTCCTTGCTCTACACGCTGGCGGGTTTGGAGCGGCCCAACCGCGGAACGGTCTTGGTGGGGGGGCGCTCGCTGTATGATCAGCCGACTCACGATCAGGCGCGGTTGCGCAATCGGATGATGGGGTATGTCTTCCAGAGTTACTTCCTGTTGCCTGAACTGACCGCCCTGGAGAACGTGATGCTGCCCGCCATGATCGGGGGGCAGCGCTCCGAGGAGCGGGCGGAAGCGCTTCTGGATCGGGTGGGGTTGGCGGCGAGGTTGCAGCACTTGCCGGCGGAGCTTTCCGGCGGGGAACAGCAGCGGGTGGCCATCGCGCGGGCCCTGATCAACGATCCGGAAATCGTCTTCGCGGACGAACCGACCGGCAATCTGGATTCGAAGACCGGGGAATCGGTGATGCAGTCCTTGCTGGAGATGGTCAGCGAACAGAAACGGACCCTGGTGGTGGTGACGCACGACATCCATTTGGCGGAGAGCGGCGACCGAAAACTCATTTTGGCCGACGGCAGACTGGTCAAGTGACGCGGATGTGGTAGCGGTGGGCCGGGAACAGAAACATTTCACTCATTCTAGGTGACAGAGGAACATGGGACTCAAAGTACACATTGACGGGCAGTTGCTGGACGAGAAGGACGCGAAGATCTCGGTGTTTGATCACGGGCTTCTTTACGGGG
The DNA here is from genome assembly GCA_003402735.1 of Verrucomicrobiota bacterium. Classification (GTDB taxonomy): domain Bacteria; phylum Verrucomicrobiota; class Verrucomicrobiia; order Verrucomicrobiales; family DEV007; genus V1-115. Next base: position 10,868 of record QQNE01000088.1, on the reverse strand, counting down.
ACGGCGTGTTTGAAGGGATCCGGTTTTACGAGGGGCGGGTGTTTCGATGTGAGCAGCACATCAAGCGCCTCTTCGCCTCGGCCCGGGCGATCGCCCTGGAGATTCCGGTTTCTCCGGAGCAGGTTACGGAATCGATGATGGAGACGATCCGGGCCAATGCGTTGCGGGACGGCTATGTGCGGCTGGTGGTGACGCGCGGGGCGGGAGAGTTGGGGTTGAATCCGTATCTCTGCGAGCGGGCGTCGATCATCATCATCGCCTCGACCATCAAACTTTACCCTCAGGAGAAGTATGAGCAGGGATTGAACCTGGTGACCTGCAGCACGCGGCGCCCGGCTCCGGCGGCGTTGAGTCCGGCGGTCAAGTCGTTGAATTACCTCAACAACGTGATGGCGAAGATCGAGGCGATCAACGCGAATGCGGAGGAAGGGGTCATGCTCAATGAGCAGGGATTCGTGGCCGAGTGCACGGGGGACAACTTGTTCATCGTGCGCGATGGGACGGTGGTCACCCCGCCGGTGTCCGCGGGAGCCTTGAACGGAATCACCCGGCGGGTCATCTTTGAACTTGCCCCGACGCTGGGGGTTCCCATCGTCGAGGAGGAGCTGACCCGGTATGACCTCTACACCGCAGACGAATGTTTCCTGACCGGGACCGCCGCCGAGGTGGTGCCTGTGGCGAATTACGATCGTCGCCCGATTGGAGATGGCAAGCCTGGGCAACTGACGCTGCGGTTCATGGAAAGTTTCCGGCGGTTGGTCAAAAACACCGGCACCCCCATTTACAGTTGAAGCGTAATCCAGTATTTTGAACCCGGAGGGGGAGAAATACGAACACCGCAAACCATGCAGTGCGATGTCTGCCACCAATCAAGCGCCACGATTTTCCTGACTCAGGTCGTCGAAGGGAAAGTCCAGAAGGTGAATCTGTGTCAGGAGTGTGCCCAGTCGAAAGGGGTTACCGACTCCACCGGCTTCAACTTGGCCGAGATGCTGAAGGGCGTGGGCAAAGAGACTCCGACCGGCGGATTGAGATGCTCGAACTGCGGCTTTTCCCAGAGCGATTTCAAGAAGTCGGGACGGCTCGGGTGCAGCGAGTGTTACGCCCTGTTTCACGACGGGTTGAAGGGGCTCTTGAAGGCGATGCATTCCGGCGAACAACACACCGGCAAGCGGCCGGGCCAACCTCCCCAGGTGGCGAGGCGTTCCGATTATTCCGGGCAGATCGATCTCCTGCGCAAGCGGTTGTCGGCGTCGGTCGAAGCCGAAAATTATGAGGAGGCGGCGCAACTTCGGGATGAATTGCGCCAACTCGAGTCCCGCATCCTCGACACCGAACCGTGAGAAGCGGGGGCGGGAAACGAGGGGCCAAAGTGCTTCAATGAGATTCCCGGATTTTGCGTCCAAACAAACAATCGAATGGATTTTCCTTCCCTGCTCCGGAACCCTGCGGATTGGATGACCAAGTCCGGTCCCAACGGGGACATTGTGGTCACGAGTCGGGTTCGTCTGGCGCGGAATCTCAAGGGGATGGCGTTTCCGGGGTGGTCGCTCAAGGACGATCGGTCCGCGGTTTTGCAGGGGTTGCGCTCGGTGATTGAAGGATTGCCCGGCATGGAGGATGCCTTCTCCCGGGAGTTGAAGGATCTGGACGCGATCCGCAAGCAGGTGCTGGTGGAGCGGCATTTGATCAGCCGGGAGCACGCGGCCAAGAGCGTGGGGAGCGCGGCGATCATGAACCCGCAGCAGACCCTGAGCATCATGATCAACGAGGAGGATCACTTGCGGATGCAGGCCATTCTTCCCGGCTTGCAATTGCACGAGGCGTTGGCGGCGATCGACATCGTGGATTCCGGGGTGGAGAGATCCGTGAAGTATGCCTTCGATCCGAAGTGGGGCTACCTGACGGCGTGTCCGACGAATTTGGGAACGGGGATGCGGGCCTCGGCGATGCTGCATCTTCCGGCCCTCGTCCTGAGTGAGCAGATCAATCAGGTGGTGCAGGCGGTCAACAAGATTGGGCTGACGGTGAGGGGGCTTTACGGGGAAGGGACGGAAGCCCTGGCCAATTTGTTTCAGATCTCGAATCAATCGACCCTGGGAGAGAGTGAACGCGAAATCATCGCCCGCCTGGAACGGGTGATCTTGCAGGTGATCGACCACGAAAAGAACGCGCGTCAGAAACTGGCGGTGGAGAAGCCGGAATTGCTCCGGGACCAGATCGGGCGGGCCTATGCGATTCTTCGTCACGCCCACATTCTGGGCAGCAAGGAGGCGCTGAACCTGCTTTCGATGCTCCGGTTGGGAATCGATCTCGGGTTTTTCCCGAGCGAACAGCGCAGCCTGACGGACATGTTGCTGATGGAAATCCAACCGGCGCACCTGCAAATCGAGGCCAAACGGAAGTTGAGTTCCGAGGAGCGCGACCACCTGCGAGCGGAAATCCTGCGGCGCAAGTTGAAAAATCTTCCTTCGCCCGGTATTAGTTCAGGTGAGGAACCTGGGGCTGGCTCCAACTGAGTTCAACCCACTGCCCACTGATTCCCCTTTGCTATGAATAACTTTACCCCCAGAGCGCAACAGGTGCTGGCCCTTGCACGCAAGGAAGCGGACCGGTTCAATCACAACTATGTGGGCACCGAGCACCTGCTCCTCGGCTTGATCAAGTTGGGTCAAGGGGTGGCCGTCAACGTCCTCCAGAAAATGGATCTGAATCTGGAGACGGTCCGGATGGAGGTCGAAAAACAGGTGGGTTCGGGCGGCGATCAGAAAATGGTGGGGAATATTCCTTACACTCCGCGCGTCAAAAAGGTGCTGGGATTGGCCGGCAAAGAGGCAAAAGCACTCAACCATTCCTATGTGGGCACCGAACACATCCTTCTTGGATTGCTTCGCGAGGGCGAAGGGGTGGCGGCCCGCGTGCTGCGGACCCTGGATGTGGACATTGAGCGGACTCGGAATGAAATTCTGAAGGAACTGGATCCAAATTACACCCCTGATGACGTGGACGAATCCGACATCGAGGACAGCAACACCAAGAAGGATTCCAAGACTCCGGCCCTCCGTGCGTTTGGCCGGGATCTGACGGAACTCGCTCAGGACGGAGAGCTCGACCCGGTGATTGGCCGGGCATCCGAGATCGAGCGGGTCATCCAGATCCTTTGCCGCCGCACCAAGAACAATCCGGTCCTGATCGGCGAGGCCGGGGTCGGCAAGACCGCCATCGCGGAAGGATTGGCCCAAGAGATTGTCTCGGGCAACGTCCCCGAAATTCTGCGGGGCAAGAAGGTCATCACCCTCGACTTGGCCCTGATGGTCGCCGGGACCAAATACCGCGGCCAGTTCGAGGAACGGATCAAGGCGGTGATGGATGAGATCCGGCGCACCCGAAACGTCATTCTGTTCATCGACGAGTTGCACACGATCGTCGGGGCCGGATCGGCGGAGGGAGCCATGGATGCCTCCAACATCATCAAGCCGTCGCTGAGCCGGGGCGAGTTGCAGTGCATCGGGGCCACCACCTTGACGGAATACCGCAAATACATCGAAAAGGATGCCGCTTTGGCCCGCCGTTTCCAGAGCGTGAAGGTCGAGGAACCCTCCGTGGACGATGCGATCAAGATTCTCAAGGGATTGCGCGGGAAATACGAGTCGCATCACAAGGCCGAATACACGGACAAGGCGATCGAATCCTCCGTCCGGCTCTCCGCCCGGTATCTCACGGATCGGTTCTTGCCCGACAAGGCGATTGATGTGATGGACGAGGCCGGGGCCAAGGCGCGGATCGGTGCCATGACTCGTCCTCCGGAATTCAAGAGCCTGGAGGCCGAGATCGATGGAATTGTCATCGCCAAGGAAGCCGCCATTCAGGAGCAGGATTTCGAGAAAGCGGCCGCGCTTCGCGACCAGGAAAAGTCGAAGAAACTGGAGTTGGAGCGCCGGATTGAATCCTGGCGCGGCAGCAATGAGGAGCGCAAAGTCACTGTGGATGAGGATGAGATCATGGCGGTGGTGGCCCGTTGGACCGGTGTTCCCCTGCAACGCATGGAGCAGGCGGAAGCCGCCAAGCTTCTGACGATGGAGGAAGAGCTGAAGAAGCGCGTCATCGGTCAGGACGAGGCGGTGTCCGCCATCAGCAAGGCCTTGATTCGTTCCCGGGCGGATCTCAAGGACCCGCGCCGCCCCATCGGCTCCTTCATTTTCCTCGGCCCCACCGGGGTCGGCAAGACCTTCCTGGCCAAAAACCTGGCTGAGTTCATGTTCGGTGATCAAGATGCCCTCATCCAGATCGACATGTCCGAATACATGGAGAAGTTCACCTCCAGCCGGTTGATTGGTTCTCCTCCGGGCTATGTGGGTTATGAGGAGGGCGGGCAACTCTCCGAGGCCGTCCGGCGCAAGCCCTACTCTGTGGTCCTTTTCGACGAGATCGAGAAAGCGCACCCGGACGTGATGAATCTGCTTCTCCAAATTCTTGAGGAAGGGCAGATCACCGACAGCTTCGGACGTCGGATCGACTTCCGAAACACCATCATCATCCTCACCTCCAATGTCGGAGCCAACTTGGTGGAGAAACAGAAGTCGGTCGGTTTTGGGGCCGTCGGGAAGGATGTGATGGAGTATTCCGGGATGAAGGAACGAATCCTCGAGGAGACCAAGAAGACGTTCAAACCGGAGTTCATCAACCGCCTCGACCAAGTCGTCGTTTTCCGGGCTCTCGGCAAGGAAGAGCTTCTCACCATCGTGAACCTGGAAGTCGACAAGGTCTCCAAGCGCCTCGAAGCGAAGAACATTTCCATCAAGCTCGACAAGATGGCTTTGGACTTCCTGATCGAGGAGGGATCCGACACCACGTTTGGCGCTCGACCGATGCGTCGGGCCGTTGAACGTCACATCGAGGATCCGCTGGCCGAGAAACTGCTTCGCGGGGACATCAAGGAAGGCGATCAGGTGGCGGTAACCCGCAAGAAGGAGGAGAAGGAATTGAAGTTCCTCCCAAAGTCGACGACCAAGAAGTCACCGGCCAAGTCGGCTGAGTGATCGGTTGGCAGGACGATTTCCGATCCTCTCAGGCGGCCGCCTCCATCCGGTATTGCAACCATCCGGAGATGGCGTCCGCCAGGGGACCATCGGCGTCTTCCTCCGCGGCGCACAGGTCGGACGCCAGGGCTTCGAGAAGATCCGATGGGTGAACAAACCCCAGATCGGCGGCAATGGATTGGATTAGATCGAGTTGGCGTGGCGAAACGGTCAAGCTGATCGCATTCATGAAGACGAGTGGTGGTTATCCCTCGAGAATTGTCCTGTCCTGGATGTCGATCTCCGCGGCGCGGGCCGCGAAGGCTTCGCCTGAGTCCGCAAACAATGGGCTGATCTCGAAGGAGACGGTCGGGAGACCGGTGGAATCGACCGGGATCGATTTGCCGGCAGCAAGGCACCAGCGGGCCCATTGACGCAACTGGTCATCGCGACAGGTCTTGGGAGAGTCATTGCCCTCGGCGTTTTTCACCGGGCTGAATTCGTCTTCGCGGGCGGTTTCGACGATGACCGGATTCTTCGCGAACGGCAGGGCATCGAACACGAACATTTCGAATTTGATGCCGTTCGGCTCCGAAGGTTCGATCGGTTGACCGTTGGCATCGACGGTGGGCACCTTCTTTTTGGCGAGGTGGAAAGGCAAACGGAGGGCGGGATCCTTGGCATCGCCCATCCGCTCCACGAGTTCGCGGGAAAAGATGTGAATGGCGATGCTCCCGGCACGGAAGCGCAATTGGCCATCGGGATCCGTGGCGTTGGTGAGGGTGGCCGGAAGGTCGCTGTATTCCAGGACCTCTGCCCTGCCGCCGCGCTGCACGAAGACCCCCACTTTTTCCGCGGCGTAGGTCTTCAGGCAAGTCTTGCTGGTCAGCTCTGATGCGTGCAGCAGATGGAACCCGATGAAGGCCGGGTCGATGCAGTGGACGAGAGGATTGTCCACTTGGAAATAGCTGACGACATCGATCCCCATGGACGCCATTTTTGCGGTGCAACCGTTGCGAACCAGGGCGCGGAGGGAGCCTCCGTGACCGTCGGGGCTGAGGGCGATTTGGCCAGGCGCGGCCAGCAGGATCTTGCCCTCAGGCGTCACGGCGGGCATGAGGCCCTGGGAAAAGAATTGGATCAGTCCGGGCTCGATTCCGAAATGGTCGTGGGCCTCAAAAAAAGCCACGGTCGCCTCGTGATTGATGTCCGAGGTCATGATGAACCAGGGGATCGGTTTGCCGTAGCGGCGCGAGGCGGCCAGGATCTTTTCCGCAAAGACTTGGAACAGTGTTTTTCCGGTCAACGGTGTGACCGGAAAGGTCCCTTTGGGGCCGTCGAACCCGAGTCGGGTGCCCTGACCGCCGGCCACGGTGAAGGCGGCCACCCGGCCGGCCCGAAGAGCGGACTCCCCGGCGGCCTTGGCAGCGGCCCACTGGGCGGGGTCACCTCCGGCGCGGGGAAGCGGAACGTATTGAGCCGGCTCGACCCCCGCCACGTCCACGGAAGTTGAGCCGCTGGCACGGACCAAGGTTTTGACCAAATGATCGATCTCCGCGAGATCGATGGCGGCGGCCTGGTGCAGCAGCGTTTCTTGGGCGGATGGGGAGAGGTGGTCGAAGAACTGAAAGACTTGTTCCTGTGCGGCGTCGCGGTAAGCGTGGCGAATCGAGTCGGGCGTCATGGGCGGGAGAAACGTCCCGCCAGAGTAGCTCGATGCGGCAGAAAATCGAACGGATTCTACCCACGCAATTCCTTGGACCGTTGGGTTGCCGCGCGCACCGCTTCGATGAGTGCGGAGCGCAGGCCCTTTTCCTCGAGCTTGGCCAATCCGGCGATGGTCGTTCCGCCCGGGCTGGTGACTTGGTCCCGGAGCGCGGCGGGATGTTCCCCGGTTTGCAGCACCATGGCGGCGGCTGCGGCGACGGTTTGAGCCGCCAGTTGCAGGGAAAGGGCGCGGGGAAGTCCCTCGCGGACCCCGCCGTCCGAGAGAGCTTCGATGATGGTGTAGATGTAGGCGGGACCGCTGCCGCTCAGCCCAGTGACGGCGTCCAACTGTTCTTCCTTCACCCGGGTGGCAACCCCGATCCCGCCGAAGAGCGCCGTCACCGTATCCGAATCGGCTTCGGTGGCGCGGAGTCCGAGGGCAAAGGCGCTGGCCCCTTGACCGACCAGAGCGGGGGTGTTCGGCATCACTCGGACGACGCGATGACGGTTTTCCGACCACGATTCAAGTTGCTCCAGGGCGATGCCGGCCGCGATGGAGATGACCAGGCGGTCATTTGCTTCCGAGGCGGCCTCCGCGAGGGTGGCTCGGACATCCTGGGGTTTGACGCAGACCAGGATGAGGTCGCTCTCGGCGAAGATTTCCCGGTTCGACGCGGCGCTCCGGATGCCGGGCCAGCGGGTCAACGCCTCCTGGACCGACGGGGCGTGAACATCGTGGACCAGCACGTCTTCTGGTCGACAAAAGTTGGTGCGCAAAGCTCCGCCAAGCAAGGCACTCCCCATTTTGCCGGCGCCGATGAATCCGAGTTTCATAAGGGGATTCTCCCGCGCCGTGGGGGAGCCGTCAACGGAAGTCCGGGAGGGGACTGAATCCGCGCTCGACTTCGTGGTTCATGCGCTCTGCGTGGGCCGCGAGGGTTTCGTTCGTCAGGGCGAGGACGAGCTGCGTCGAGGCGGCGAGTTCCGCGCCGGTGCCAGGATCTTGGAGACGGTCCGAGGCGCTGGTCAAGCCTTGGGCGTCGCGTTGCGCGCGCTGGCTTTCCAGCCGGGCGAGGGCGGCCCGGTGCCCGAAGAGGCTGGCGGCAAACAGGCTCAGCACCATGATTGCCGCCAGGATCCATCCGGTCGGTCCGGTCGTTTCCTGCAGGGCGGCGGTCAAGAGCCCCGCTCCGGTCAACCCCGTCGCGGTCCAGGCGCCCATGGACAACTTGCGGTGCCGTTTTGCGGAGAGGTCTGTCCGGGTGGCGGCGGCGGCCAAGGACTCGGCTTCGCTCCGCAACCAAGTTTGTCTGAGATGCCGGATGCGTTCGGGGGCGGGCTTGAGAACCGGCTCAGACTGTGCCAGCCCCGAAATCCAATGATCCAGGGCGATGGAGAACCAGCCCGGTGCCCGGGGAGGGAGCGGGATTTCCGCGGTCTGCAGGCCGGGCAGACCCGCCACTCCGCGCACGAAGTGGAGGCGCATGGCCTCACCGAGGGCTTGGTGATGATGGGAGAGGTGGAGCCAGCGACCGTGGAGAAAGCGTGCCAGCGCCGCCACCGGGAGGAGCGCACCGCCCGTCCACAGAAGCATTCGGTGCGTCTCTCCCGCACTTTGGGAGGAAGCCACCAAAAGGGCCGCCGCAAGGGGAGCAAAGATGGACCAAGCGATTTGCGCCGACCGGGCGAGAGGAAGAAGGCGGGTGCCAATCGCGGCGTTCAGGGCATACCGCTCCAGGGTGGCCACTTGTCCGCGGGTCAGATCGAGGGGCGCATCTTCCGGACAAAGCTCCGCTTTGCGGTGCGCCACCGCCTCTTCAAGGGAGGGGGCCTGGCGGCGGCTGCGCAGATTGAAGGCGCGCACGTTCCGGGCGAATCTGGCGAACTCGGTTCGTGCCAGGGTCGGTGCGAGGTGTTGACGCCGGGCCCGGCTGCCACGCGAGAGATCCCAGAATTCGACCGGACCACCGAAAACCGTTTCGGTGTCGCGGATGCGTCCCTCGCGTTTCCAGCGGAGGAGGTGCATGATCTCCTCATTCGGGCTTTGCCCGGGGGCCAGGCAAAGGATGGCGTGGCTGTGCCGGGCCAGGGTTTCCACGGGGGGAGCGTCCGGCGCGATGTCCGAGGTGACTGAGACCGGGCAACCGGCTTTGCTGGTGAGCTGACGAAGCCAGTTGGCCTCGGCGATTCTCGGCGGGACGAGCAGCCGAAATGGGGTGGCCGGGAATTGGCGTTGCAGATGTTCGAGAAGGGTCGATACCGGCTCCAGGTGGGCGGCGTGACCAGGATCCGAGCCCGGCTCAATCCAGATTCCGGCCACCAGGGGAATCCGTTCGGGCAGGATCGAGATCTGGGGAAGGCCGGGATGCGCCTTGACGGGGCGGGCGGCGGAGAGGGAGGCGGGAGATCGCGGAGAGGCGAGGAGGGATTCCACGGGATGGGCGAGGGGCGGGAGAATGACTGATGAGCCTGTATTCGACGCACGAGGTTCGTGCAACCTTCAGCAGCGCGCGCTTTTCTCGAGAGCCGCCGCTCCACCTTTCTCCCGCAACCAAGACGGATCAGGCTTGTAACAAACACGAAGGCAAACGAGAATGTTTATGCCGGATCGGCATGGATGGAACTTCGTCATTTGCGCTATTTTCAGGCCGTCGCCGAGGAGTTGAGCTATTCCAAGGCGGCTCGTCGTCTCTGCATCGCCCAACCGGCCTTGAGTCGGGCCGTTCAGGAGATGGAGTCAGAGCTTGGGGCCTTGTTGTTTGATCGCGGCGGGCGCGCGATTCGGTTGACTCCGGCCGGGGATGTTCTGTTGCGGGACACCGCCTTGTTGTTTGAGCGGCTCGACGAGATGGTGCGGCGGGTGCGGCGCACCGCGGCGGGGGAGGAGGGAGAGCTTCGGCTGGGTTACATCCGCCCCCCGACTCGTGGATTTCTGGGGCCGTTGCTCAAGACCTATCGGAAGCGGCATCCCAAAGTGACCGTGGTCCTCGAGGAACGCACCCCGGAGCGGGTGGCGGAGATGGTCTCCAAGGGAAGACTTTCGATCGGCCTGACTCGCCCGGTGCTTGCGGCGGATTCGCTGGGACTGAAATCGATGACGCTGTGGGAGGAGCCGTTTGCCGCGTTGGTTGCGGCAGATCACCCGTTTGCGGGGACGCATGCCCTGGTTTGGCAGGATTTGGCGGATCAACCGTTGATTTTGTTGGCGCGGCGTGAGGGGGCGGGCTCACACGACACCATTTTGGCGGCGTGTGAGGAAGCGGGGTTTTCGCCCAAGATCGTGCATTCTCCGAGTGTGATCGGCACGGTCTTGCAATACGTGGAGGCCGGTGCTGGCATTGGAGTGGTCCCGGCTAGTGTCCTGCCCCAGTCACCATTGGTTCACCTGTTGCCCTTGGAACCGGTGCGCGGGGTTCCGTTGGTGATGGTTTGGGCCGAGGAGGGAAACGATCCGGCCGTCACGGCCTTCCGGGACTTGGTCAGCCAATGGCTCAGCGAGGGCCGATTGCAGGCAAAAGGCTAGCCCCAATGCCGTTAAGGATTCAATCTTTCATGATTTTCTGCTTGTACTTTTGAAATGTATGGTTAGGTAAAGTGGGGTGGAATCCTCGTATCTCGCTGTCTGTTCAGAGCCGTCGCCAACACTGGCCAGAGTGATCGCCCTACTCGGGCTCCAACCCGAGGAAATGCCCGCTTCCGACGAGACCAAGCATCGGGGGCTGCGCCGGAAGATCCAGGACTGGCAGATTGTCGCTGGCCTTGTCATCCGCGTCTTCTGCAGTAGCGGAGCATTGGCTAGCCACGTTGCCCAGCATTTGCGTTTGCGCATCTCCGATGCCGCCCTGAGCATGCGGCGCCAGAAAATGTCCATTCAGCCGTTCTTCACCATCCTGAAACACGCTCTGCGTCCACTTTGAGAGGAGTCCAAGCATCCAGACTGCTTCTTCAAAGGGCTGCGCTTGATCGGCCACGACGGCACCACGTTGAGTCTTGTCAACACCGAGGCGGTGCTCGAGAAGGTGCCCAAGTCCGACACCCGTCGGGGAAAGGCATTTTCCTGGGGTCAGCAACTGTGTTGATTTGATTTTTTTACCCCCGCCTTTCCTCGATTCAGGCGGCCACGAGTTCCACCTTCCTGGGCCT
>QQNE01000087.1 GCA_003402735.1 Verrucomicrobiota bacterium | reverse complement strand
CCGAGGAAAGTCTGCCCGATGTTCACCACGATTTCGTCGATGGAATCCTGACGCGCCAACCGTTTGGAGGGCTCGTCCTTTCCGATTTGGCCGGGCAAGAGCACCGAAGCCGTGACCAGAAATCCAGTGGCCGCGTCCTGGCCCACCGCATCCCCCGCAATCTGCTCCCGGATGAACCGATCATATGGAACATCCTCATTGAACGCGCGGATCACGTAGTCCCGATACGGCCACGCGTTCGGTCGTTCGGTATTGACCTCAAACCCGTGAGTGTCCGCATACCGGACCACGTCGAGCCAATGCTGCGCCCAACGCTCCCCATAGCGCGGCGAGGCCAGCAAGCGATCCACGACAGCGGCGGGGTCCCGGTCTCGCAGGAAGGCCTCAACCTCCTCCGGCGTGGGCGGCAACCCGGTCAAGTCGAGCGTGATCCGCCGCAACCAAGTCACCCGGTCTGCGGGAGGAGACCGCTGCATTCCCCTCTCGGCGAGCTTGGCGTGGATGAGAACATCGATCCCGCCCACGTCCGGACGTCGTACCGGCTTGAAACTCCAATGATCCCGTTTGTCCTCGACCCTGGCGGCATCGATCCCGTCCGGCCAGCGCGCCCCTTCCTCAATCCAGCGGGTGAGGAGGGCAATCTCGGCATCGGACAGCCTGCCCTTGGGCGGCATCACTTCGTCCTCGTCCTCACTGCGGAGAAAACGAATCAACGCACTCTCGCCAGGGCGGCTCGGCACAATGTCCGGCCCATGGTTGTCGCCCCCCCGCAACGCCTCGGACTTGATGTCCAAACGCAACCCGGACTTCTGCTTCTTCGCCCCGTGACACTCGTAACAATGCCGCTCCAGAACCGGGCGCACGTCCCGCACGAAATCAACCGGAACGGCGACTGCGGTCAAAAGGAAGACGGAGAATATCAGGGTCATCTCAGCGATACGGCGTTCCAGCTTCAAACAGGGCGCGCACTTCTTCATCGCTCATCGCACGCCCCAGCAAAATGAGTTCGTCCACTCTCCCGCTCAACTTCCGGTCGTGCCGGTCCCAGTTGCCGATCTGCGCCGGCCCCAGCCGCGCCGGATTCGCGACGGACTGGAGGGTCTCCTTGTCGAACCGTCCGTTGAAGAAAAATCGCACCGTCCCGGCCTCGCAATCATAGACCACCACGAGATGAACCCAGCGCCCTTGTTCGGGCAGGACCGAAGTGCGGGAATCCGGATACCCATGCGTTTCCTCGGCCCCGGGAGCGAGCTGATTGGCGTAGAGCGCCAAGCGCATCGTTGTCAGCTCCGTGATCATCCAGTGCACCTGACCCGGTCGATCTTTGCCCCAACCATCCGTGTGCAGCAAAGATTGATAGGGTGCCCCCAAGCGATCGAGCCGCACCCAGGCGGCGAGGGTGAGCCGGGGCCAGGAACGCAAACCACCGACGTCGAGCTTCAAGTGATCCCCGACTCCGACAAACTCCGGGGCGTGCGACCCCGGCCACCGTCCCTGAACCCGCCGGTAAACCCCCGGCAGCGGCTCCGGAGCCTCAAAATCAAACAGCGCGATCAGGTCCGGGTCTCTGCGCAAGACGGCCAGAGCCGCCTCCGATCGGGCCCGTTGTCCCGCCGCCAAACCCGCACTCAAGCCAGGCATTTCATCCGGCTGAATAAAGGCCGAGGTTCGCAATTCCCGCACCGTGTGGACATGCTCACCAAAGCTCACCGCATCTCCCCCCCGCAAACTCTGCTTCTCGGTCGCTCCGGCAGCTTTCGCGATGACTTCCCCCTCAAACACATGCACTTCCGCCGCTCCCGCCAACGGCACGTCCACCCCAAAACGCGTCCCCAGATCGATCGCGTCCCCCGTGGGCGTGATCACCGTGAATCCTTTGGCCGTCGGGGGCACCTCCGCAGCCAGCCTCCCGCGCCTGACCCGGATCCGCTGAGCTGACTCAAAGGAAAACTCCGCCGGTGCTTCGATCACCAACCGGGCCCCCCGAGCCGTCCGCAACGACATCGTTCCGGCCTTGATTTCACATCGCTCGCCGCGCAGCTCCGCGTCTTCGACCCATCCGGGGCAGCCCGCAGCTTCCATCACTGTTGCGAACGGAGCGGTCGAGCGGGCCCACCACCATCCGCCGAACGCCAGCGCCACACAAGCCGCCGCTGCGGTGATGACCGGATGGAAAGCCCACCCACGCCGTGGCGGCTGCCGGACCGCCGTCCAGTCCGCCGCCAAGGCCGCCAGTGCGGAATCCACATTCAGGAGCTCCGCAAAGACACGGCGCGATTCCGCATCCCGGCGCAGCAACGCATTCAACCGCTCCAGACCGGGCTCGTCGATCTTGCCATCCACGTAGGCCCCGATCAGCGACTCCAACTCCTCCTTCACCTTCACCCGTTCACCTCCTGTCCCGCCGCCCGCCGCACGCAATCCAGCAACATCCGCCGCATGCGGTGGAGCCATTGGTAGAACCCCGCCACGCTTCGACCGCTGCTTTGCGCCACCTCCTGGATCCGGCTTTCCGGCTCGTAAGCACGCATCAAAAGATCCCTTTGTTCCCGCGGAACCTTCCCCACGCAGACTTCCAGAGCCTCTCGCTGACGCTCCAATCTCGGCTCGTCCGCTGCCGTCTCCTCCGCCAGTTTGGCGACCACCTCCTCGTCGAGCACCAACCGGTCCCGGCCCTTGTCGCGCAACCAGGCCAACACTTCAAACCGCGCCACGCCAAACGCCCAACGCCGAAAATCTTCCCCCTGCCGGAAGGCATCAAACTTTTCCCACAACACCACGCTGATCTCCTGCATCACGTCATCCGCATCGGCCCGCGCCGGAACCAAACGCCTCACATGCGCCCGAACAGCGGGCTCATGCGCCGTGAACAGGCGCAAAAAACATCGGTGACGTTCAGTTTCTGCCGGGGACATGGGGCTCTCAACTCTCTATTCTCCACTCGCAACTCCCAATTTTACGGTCAACGCACACATTTTCGAGAAATCGCACCTTCCAAAAAGGAATTGCGCTTCTCACCGGAAACCTCCAAGCATCTTCCCATGGATACCATTTCCGACCGGATCACCGCACTAGGACTGACCCTGCCCCCATCCCCGCCCCCGGGAGGCATCTACAAGCCCTTCGTCCAGGTCGGATCGCTCGGCTACCTGTCCGGGCATGGCCCTTACCGGGGTGAATCGGGCTACATCATCGGCAAGGTGGGGCGCGATCTCGACCTCGCCGCCGGTCAGGAAGCGGCCAGACAGACCGGACTGGCCCTCCTCCGCACCATGAAGGACGCCCTCGGCTCCCTCGACCGGGTGGCCCGCCTCATCAAGGTGCTCGGGCTGGTCAATTCCGCCGACGACTTTTACCAACACCCCCAGGTCATCAACGGCTTCAGCCAACTCATGGCCGACGTCTTCGGCCCAGAACACGGCATCGCCGCCCGCAGCGCCATCGGCACCAACGCCCTGCCCGGCAACATGGCGGTGGAGATCGAAGTGATTCTCGAAGTGCGCGACTGATCCCATGAACCCGCCTTCTCCCTGGTATCGGCTCGAAAATCCCGAGACCGTCCCTTCTCCCGCTCTGCTGATTTTCCCGGATCGCGTTGCCGCCAACATCCGCAGGATGGTTCAAATCGTGAACGGGGACACCTCCCGGCTGCGGCCCCACGTAAAGACCCACAAAATGGCGGAGATCATGCGCATGCAGATCGATGCCGGCATCACAAAATACAAGGCCGCCACCATTGCCGAAGCCGAACTGGCCGCTGAGTCCGGCTCGGCCGATGTCCTCCTCGCTTACCAACCGGTCGGCCCCAACATCGAACGCCTCGCCAAGCTCCGGGAGAAATTCCCGCAAACCTCCTTCGCCGCCATCGTCGATGCCGAATCGGTCCTCTGGGCCCTCAGCCGCCGTTTTCAGGCAGATCCGTTGCGCGTCTTTATCGACGTCGATTGCGGCATGCACCGCACCGGCATCCCGGTGGGAGAGGCCGCCGGCCTCTACTGGAAAGCGGCTTCCACCCCGGGCGTGATCGCCGAAGGCCTGCACGTTTATGACGGTCACATCCACGACGCCGATCTTGCCGATCGCGAACGGGCCATGCGGCACGCCTTTGCACCGGTCCATGACCTGGTCGCCGAAATCCGCCCCAAGACCGTCATCGGCGGAGGATCCCCCACCTTCGCCCTGCACGCAGGTCTTGAAACCTGGGAATGCAGCCCCGGGACCACCCTACTCTGGGATGCGGGCTACGGCGGGCGTCACCCGGATCTCGGGTTTGAACCCGCGGTCTGCCTCCTGACACGAGTCATCAGCAAACCCTCGGTGGGCCGCCTCTGTCTCGATCTCGGCCACAAGGCGGTCGCGGCCGAGGGCCCCCTGGCTCGCCGAGCCAGCTTTCCCGATCTAAAGGACGCGGAACCGGTCATGCACAGCGAAGAACACCTCGTCCTGGAGTGCCCTGGCACGGAGACGATCGAACTCGGCACCCCGCTCTACGCCCTGCCGGGCCACGTCTGCCCGACCGTGGCCCTGCACATGGAAACGGTGCTGGTGAGAGACGGCAAAGCCACCGGGGAGACCTGGGCGGTCCGTGCACGAAACCGCCGCATCACCATTTGAAGCTCAGGGGAGCGGGGCGGAGGGGACGGCGACCGCTCCGCCTTGCGGAACGCTCTCGGGGGGCTGGCAGCAGATCCCCTGGGACTTCTGCACCGCCAAATGATCCCGGATGGCGATCAACACCACCGGGAGTTGCTTCTCCTGGGACCGACGGATCAACCGTTGCGGCACCAACATCCCGGCATCGATGTGCAGAGCGTAAATGAGAAGCGTCTTGGTCCCTCCATCGACCTCATCAAAAACCCAAGATCCCTCAATGTCCCGCAAGTCCCCGCTCTCCCGGCGGAAATCCATGCGCGTCGGAAAGGTCGCCTCATGTCGCAAAGTATAGGTGAAGGACCGCGGCGCTCCAGGGGGCCGCGTCGTCTGCTCCACCAACTCCTCATTCCCGTTCTTTTCGATGATCCGGCACTTTTCCAAATCGGAAATGTATTCACAGGCCCCTTCCTTGTCATCAACCACTGCCCACGCGTCCTTCAACGGCACAGCCAGCAGGATGGCGGAAAGAACCGAGACCTTCTTTGGCTCCCTCGGCCGCAAGCTCTGGGACCAAACGACCGTCTCACCCGCCCGAAGCCTCAACTGATCAGATTCTGAAAATTCTTGAAACTTACACGGACTCTTTTCAGCACCGGAAACTATAACAAGAGAGGTGAACCATAAGCACACCGTGGGGAGGAGCCGGATCATTTCGGGCCGAGTCTCGTTGATTTGCCCAAAAAGGGAAACATATAATTTGGCCAAGTGAATCTTTTCCTCACTTCCCGCAGCCGCCTCCTAGCAAGATTTGCAGTCGCTACAAGGTGTGCTACTCACAACTCTTCCGTTCCGCCCATGCAAATCCACCAAGCCGCCCTCCCCTGGTTCCGCATTCTTCTCTCCGCGATCGTTCTCCTGCCCTTCGCCGCCTCCGCCAAAATTGATTTCACCAAGGAGATCTGGCCACTCATCGAAAAGAGCTGCGTCGATTGCCACCGCGCCCCTTACGAAGAGGACGGCAAAGTCAAAAAGCCGAAGGGCAATCTCCGACTCGATGCGGCCTGGGCCATCCTCCAAGGCGGTGAAGGCGGCAAGATCATCGTCCCGGGCGATCCCGCCAAGAGCGAATTGCTGAGCCGCACCATGCTGCCGGAGGACGACGACGATTTCATGCCGCCCAAAGGCACCAAGTGGACCGCCGCGCAGAAGGAAATCGTCGCCAAATGGATCTCCGAGGGGGCCGATTTCGGAGGCTGGGAAGGGAACAAGTCGGGTCAGCCCGTGACCAAGACGGTCGCCCCACCAGCCCAGGCCTCTTGGATTCAATCGCACTATGACGGTCTGCTCAAGGGCCTTTCCCCTGCCTCCGAGGGTGAACTCGGCAAGATCAGCGCCGCCGGCGGTCGCATCGCGCCTCTCGCTGCTTCCAGCCCCCTCCTCGCCGTCGACTTCCTCGTCACCCGGGAACAGGCCACCGATGACAAAATCGCCAGCATCGGTTCGGTCAAGAACCAGCTCGCCCACCTCGACATCTCCCGCTCCGCCGTGACCGACTCCGGCCTGGCCCCGCTCAAGGGAATGCCGCGACTCACCCGTCTGGATCTGCACGGCACCAAGATCACCGATGCCGGTCTGAAACACCTCGCGGATCTGCCGAACCTCACCTACCTGAATCTCTACGACACTGGGATCACCGACGCGGGTGCGGCCGAAATCGCCAAGCTCAAGAGCCTGCGCAGCGTCTATCTCTGGAAGACAAAAATCACCGACCAAGGAGCGCAGCAACTGCAGAAGGCGCTGCCAAAGGCCCAAGTGGTCTGGAAGTGAGTTGGACCGATTCCAAGAGGCACCGGGCTTTGTAGTGGCACTTCTCCCTTTCCCGGGCATGGTACCTTCATGACGATGCCATTGTTCGGTTTCATCTTCGGAGGCATTCCGGAAACGTTTTTCGGGATGGTTCTCTACATTCTCTGCTGCGTGCTGGCCACCCGCCGGGTCATTGACAACCTCGATGGTGTCGCTGTTCCCGCTTGGCTGGCATTCATCTGGCTGGTCCCGTGCCTCGGCGGCATACTCGCCCTCGTCGCCGTGCGAAAAAAACCGACGGAACCGAGCCGAATCGACCCTTCAAAGTCCGATTGACCCGGTGCGGCGGGAAGCTCTGCTGATTGTCATCTTCCCATGAACCGACGTCACGCCCTCAAAACTTTGGCGACCTCCGCCGTTCCCGTCGCGGTGCCCGCTCTTGTGACCGCCCAGACTGCACCGTTCACCCTCCAGTATGTGCTCTCCTCGGCCATGTATGGAGACATGAAACTGGCCGAGATCCTGCCCGAGGTGGCCAAGACCGGTGCGATCGGGCTCGATCTCTGGGGGAAACCGCACGGAACGCAGCGAGAGGAGGTGGAGGCCATGGGCATCGAAACGGCCGCCAAACTTTTCGACAAAGCGGGGGTCAAGGTCGCTGTCTCCACGCGTTATCCTCTCGGCTGTTTCGGGCTTCAACCGGAGATGCCCGTCCTCAAACGCTTCGGGGGCAAAGTTCTCGTCTGCGGCTCTTCCGGCCCGAAAGACCCCAAGCCAGCGGAGGTCCAGACGCTGATGAAGGATTTCCTGGAAAAAATGAAACCGCATGCCGATGCCGCCGCAAACCACGGATTGGTCATCGCCATCGAGAATCATTCCAGTCAGTTGCTCTCCTCTCCGGAATCCATCCGAAGTTTCGCCGAACTGAACCGCCACCCCGCCCTCGGAGTCGCCTTCGCCCCCCATCATCTGCACGCAAACATCGACCAAATCCCCTCCCTCATCCGCGCCCTCGGAAAGAAAAATCTTCCGTTCTTCTATTTTCAGGAACACGGCATCGGTTCCCAGCAAAAGGTCGCCAAGGAGATCGAATTGCAGCAACTGCCCGGGCGCGGTCCTCTCGATTACACCCCCATCGTCGGCGCGCTCAAGGAGATCGAGTTCAACGGCTTCGTCGAAATCTTCATGCACCCGACTCCGCGCGGGGTCCCGATCCTCCCCACCGCCACTGAAATCACCGACGTTATCAACGAATCCCGCGACTCCATCGAAAAATGCCTGTCGCGCGTCTGATCGGTTGCTGGCTTCTGGCCAGCTCCCTGAGCGGCTCCGCCGCGCCGTTTGTTCCCGGGTTCGAGCGCTTTGCTGGTGAAGCTGGCGGATCTCTCCTCTTCCGCGAACTCGGTTGCGCGAATTGCCACAGCACCACCAAGCCTGCCCTGCCTCGGCGTGGACCGGAGTTGCCCGGCTTGGCCCGGCGCACTCGGCCGGAATGGTTGCGCCTCTTTCTCTCGGACCCTCAGGCTGCTCGCCCCGGCTCGAACATGCCAGCTCTTTTTTCCGGACCTGACGATCCCAGGATCGAACCGATGGTCCACTATCTTCTCAGCCTCAAAACGCCCTCCTCCAAGGAGATCAATCTTGGCAAGGACGTGAACGCGGAGCGCGGCAGTGAACTCTACCACACCATCGGCTGTGTCGCCTGCCATGACCCCTCGCCGGATTTCCAACCACCCACCGGCCGACCGGAACCAGCCGAGTTCACCTACGCTTCCGTGGTTTTTCCCGAACTCCAGACCAAATACAGCCTGGAATCCCTCACCCGCTTCCTGCTGAATCCCGCCGCCATCCGACCGGATGGTCGCATGCCGAGCTTCGGTCTAAGCCCTGTCGAGGCGACCGATATCGCCGCCCATCTCCTCGATTTCCAAGACAGCGATCCGCGCAACGCCCCCAAGCAGAAACCATTCGCCCCGGACCCAGCCAAGGTCGCTCGCGGCGCGGAGCTTTACACTCAGCTGCGCTGCGCGGCCTGCCACGAGGAGGAAACCAAACTCGAACCGATCGCGATCACCACTCCCGATGCCGGTTGCCTGGCCGTGCAAACAAGCGGTGACATCCCGTTCTATGCCTTGAACCAGGCGCAACGGGATGCCCTGAAACATCCTGCGGGGAGCCCTTCCCCGGTCCTTTCCCTAAACTGCCTGGCCTGCCACACGGACCAAGGCAGCGGTGGTCCCGATGCGGCGCGCAACCACTACTTCGTCGGGGATGAAGCTCTAGGCGACACCGGTCGCCTGCCTCCCCCGCTCACCGGAATCGGTCGCAAGCTGCAGCCCGCTTGGCTCACCGGCGTTCTTCAGGGCAAGAATCGCGTCCGGCCCTACCTGCACACCCGCATGCCTCACTACTCGGCCCAGACCAAGGTCTTGACCGCCGCATTGCGCGATGCTCGCCCGCTCCCTCCATTGGTGGCTGAATCCCACACAGATCTAGAGGCGGGCCGCAAACTGTTGGGCACGGAGGGCGGGGTGAATTGCATCACCTGCCACACCTGGGGAGACCGCCCTTCCCTCGGCATCCAGGCCCTCGACCTCAGTCGGCTCGAAGAGCGCCTTCAACCGGAATGGTTCCGGGACTACCTGCTCAACCCGGCGGGCTATCGACCCGGCACGCTCATGCCACCGCTCTGGCCCGGTGGAAAATCGATGATTCCAGCCATCCTCGACGGCGATTCGGAGCGGCAGATTGCTTCCATCTGGGCCTTTATCGCCAAGGGTTCGGGCCTTCCACCGGGCTTCCCGGACGTGATTTCCGGAGCTTTTGAACTTGTCCCCAAAGAGCGGCCCATCGTGCAGCGCGCTTTTCTGAACGGTGCGGGTCCCTTCGCCATTTTGGTCGGTTTCCCGGGCGGTGTGAACTTGGCCTACAACGGTGACACCGGGCAACCGGCTCGGATGTGGCGCGGTCGTTTTTTCGATGCCTACTCCACCTGGTTTGTCCGCGCCGCGCCGTTTGAGGATCCGCTCGGGACTGATGTGCTCGATTGGCCTTCGGGGGAACCGGGCTCTGTGGATCGTTTCCAGGGTTACCGGCTGGAAACGGATGGCTCACCCGTTTTCCTCCTGAAAATCGGCGGCGCGGAAGTCTCGGAGCATTTCTCGGCCCGGGACGGAACCTTGCGCCGGGAACTGACCTGGACCGGTGAACTGAAGGAACCGGGCTGGACTCATCCGGAAGGAGCCACGGTCACGGAAGAGCCGGGCGGAGGAAAGGGGAAACGCGTCTTTGTTTACCGTTGGAAGCCATGAGAAGCAAACTCCTCACCTTCGCTCTCCTTCTTTCGGTCTCCACGCATGCCGCCGAGCCGAAAGCGGCGTATCAGCGTTTCGATATCCTCACCGCATCGACCGGTTCCAACTCCAGGGACGCGAATTGGAAACCGGGGAAAGGTCTCGTCCTCGAGGTCAGCGGCCTCTGTTGGATCGGGCCGGACCGAATCGGGGTGGCGATCCGCAAAGGGGAAATTTGGTTCATCGACGGAGTGCTCGGAGACGACCCGGCCTTGATCAAATACACGCTCTTTGCCAGCGGCCTGCAGGAACCGCTCGGGCTGCTCCCTGACGGGGATGGCTACCTGGTGGCGCAGCGCACCGAGCTGACAAAACTACGGGACACCAACGGGGACGGCGTGGCGGACGAATACCGAACCGCCGCCCGGGGCTGGGGCGTGAGCGGGGCTTATCACGGGTATGCTTACGGACCGGAGCGCGATGGCGCTGGCAATCTTTGGGTCACGCTCAACCTCGATATGGGGGAGCGGTCCGAAAACGACATCGGCTGGCGCGGCTGGGCCCTCATCACCACTCCGTCGGGACAACTCCTTCCCCAGGCCGCCGGACTGCGCTCTCCCTGCGGCATGGGCGCGAACCGGGAAGGGGATTTGTTCGTGACCGATCAACAGGGCACCTGGGTTCCGGCCACGCCAATTCACCACCTCCGCAAGGACGTCTTTTACACCAACCCGGAAGGCATCCCATCCCAGGATCTCCCCGGCTCCCCT
Source organism: Verrucomicrobiota bacterium (assembly GCA_003402735.1). Taxonomy (GTDB): domain Bacteria; phylum Verrucomicrobiota; class Verrucomicrobiia; order Verrucomicrobiales; family DEV007; genus V1-115. The sequence goes on along the minus strand of QQNE01000087.1, from coordinate 8,087 downwards.
CTCAAACTCTCCGCCGCAGTCCCCAAAAACGTGCCCTATCCGGAAGCGGTCCGCGCCCTGCCCGAAATGGCTCCGGCCGCAGTTTGGCTTCCCTACAACAAAATGGGCCGCAGCGCCACGGATCTCCAACTCATCGACACCGGCGGCAAGTTCGGCCCGTTCGAGGGGCAAATGCTGGTCGGAGAGTTCACCAACTCCGCGCTGCACCGGGTCTTTCTGGAAAAGGTGGATGGAGCCTATCAAGGTGCCTGCTTCTCCTTCCTCGACGGCTTTCCCTCGGCGGTCTTGCGGCTCACGTTCGCTCCGGACGGCAGTCTCTTCGTCGGGATGACCAATCGCGGCTGGTCTTCGCTCGGCAGCCGCGCCTACGGATTGCAACGGGTGCGCTGGACCGGCCAGAACGTGTTCGCCATCCGGGAAATGCGGGCCAAGCCCGACGGCTTTGAACTGACGTTCACCGAGCCTGTCGATCCGCTCTCCGCTTCTCATCCGGATTCGTGGACGATGGAGAGCTTCACCTACCTCCATTCTTCCGCCTACGGCAGCGATGAAATCGATACCCGTCCGGTCACGATCCAGTCTGCGGAAGTCGCGCCTGACAAGCTCTCGGTGAGTCTCCGTTGCAGCGGCCTGCGCGAGTTGTATGTCCACGAACTCCACGCCCCGGGACTCAGATCCGCCGACGGCCAACCACTCCCCGACCCACGGGCCTTCTACACGCTGAACCGCATCCCGAACCGGTGAAGCCGCGCCCCTACACGACCCGCGCCCAAATCAACTTGAGATAGCGCGACTCCGGATAATTCGAGAGCGTGGGATGATCCGGGCCCGCTCCGGTGCGATCCAGAATTTGCAGACGTTTCTGACGTTTGTGCGCCGCTGTGATCACGGCGTATTCAAACGCCTCAGCCGACAACTGCCCCGAGCAGGAACAGGTCACCAACAATCCGCCCGGCTCCACCAGCTCGACGGCGAGCTTGTTCAAGTCGGCATACTTGCCCATTCCCTTCTCATCTTCCTTGCCCTGAATGAATTTGGGAGGATCCGCCACCACCAGGTCCCACTTGCGCCCGTTTTCGATCATGGTGCGCATCCAAGTGAAGGCGTCGGCGTGGGTGAACTTGACTCTCACCTGATTCAAATTCGCGTTGCGTTTGGCCATTTCCACCGCGGTCTCGTCGAGATCCACCGCCGTCACCTCCTCGGCTCCCGACAAGGCTGCGTGGATCGAGAATCCGCCCGTGTAGCAACAGAGATCGAGCACCGTCCGCCCCGTCGCCAGCAAGCCCAGCTTCTTGCGATTGTCCCGCTGATCACAGAAAAACCCGGTCTTGTGCCCGGAACTGAAATCCACCTCATACCGCACGCCGTGTTCCCGGATCTTCACGCTGCGGACGCCGTCGGATTCCACCCCGCCTCGCGCCGGGATGTTCTCCACCCGGCCGATCTCTTCATCCATTTCCACGATCACCCGCCGGGTCTCGAACAAGTCATGAAGCAGAGGCAACCAGCCCGGCAGGCGTTGCCAGGCCGCCAGGCTGCTGATCTCCACCGAAAGCACGTCCGCGAATTTGTCCGCCACCAAACCGGGCAGAAAGTCCGCTCCACCGTTGATCGCCCGGTAACTGTCGGTCTCACGGTCTAACTCCAGGATGCCCCTCCGCAGTTCCGCCGCCCGACGAATCGCCGTTTCAAAGAACGCTTCGTCCAAATCTCCCACCGAATGCGACACCATCCGCAGCGGAATCCGTGTTCTCGGGTTCCATAACCCCCACCCGAACGGCATGCCGTCCTTCCCCAGCACACGCACCAGATCGCCCGGCTTGGCATCGCGCGAGACCTCGCCAATCATCTTGGGCCAGATGGACGGGTGAAAACTGACGGTCTTTATCTGAACGGTGGGCACCCTGAAACAGTCCTCATCCCAGCGCGCTTGTCGAGCGCGACCACGCCCGGCGCTTGCATTCTTCTTCCCCGCCACGGAATCTTACCCCCCATGCCGACCATCGCCGTCGCCGGAACATTGGACACCAAGGGCTCGGAACACGCCTTCGTCGCGAAGATCATCCGTTCCCTCGGGCACCGCGCCCTCCTTATCGATTTCGGAACCCAAGGCCCCTCCCAAGTCGAACCGAACGTCCCGGCTTCCGCGATCTGCCACTCCTTTTCCCTTCCGCAAGACCGCGGCCGCTGTGTCGCGGAAATGGCGCAGGCCGCCCCCGGCTTCGTATCGGCCATGGCCGACCGCGGTGAAATCGATGGCATCATCTCCCTCGGCGGAGGTGGCGGCACTTCCATCGCCTCCGCCATCATGCGGGCCCTGCCGCTCGGGTTTCCCAAGGTCCTCGTTTCGACCCTGGCCTCGGGAAACACCAGTCCCTATGTCGGTATCAGTGATATCGTGATGGTTCCCGCCATCGTCGATGTCTCCGGCTTGAATTCGATTTCACGCCGCATTTTCACCGCCGCCGCCCACGCCGTATGCGCCATGTCCGAGGCGCGGACTTCGGAAACATCCCGGGACTGCGGTGCCCCGTTGATCGTGGCTTCGATGTTCGGCAACACGACCAACTGCGTCGACACCGCTCGCGAGCTCTTCACCGGGGCGGGTTTTGAAGTGCTGGTCTTCCACGCCACCGGCACCGGCGGACGCACTCTGGAATCGGTCATCGCTTCCGGCGTCCCTTCCGCCATTTTCGACGTCACCACCACGGAGATCGCCGATGAGATCGTTGGCGGCGTGCTCAGCGCAGGCCCGGGACGGCTCGAGGCGGCCGCGACCGCCCAAGCCCCCGCCCTGATCGCTCCCGGCTGTGTCGACATGGTGAATTTTGGCCCTCGGGCCACGGTGCCGGAACGCTTCGCCAACCGCCTCTTCTACGCTCACAATGACCAAGTCACCCTCATGCGCACCACGCCGGAGGAAAACGTGGCCATCGCGGAATTTATCGCCGCCAAGCTCAACCGCTACGCCATTCCGCCCATCGTGGCCCTGCCGCTCGGAGGGGTCTCGGTCATCTCGGCCCAGGGCGGCCCTTTCCACGATCCAGCCGCCGACGCCGCGCTCTTCACCACCCTCAAAACACGGCTGAGACCGGAAATTTCCCTCATCGAGTCCCCTCACCCGATCAATCACCCCGCCTTCGCCTCGCGTTGCGCCGAGGCTTTGCTCGCCAAAATCCGTTAACCTGAACATCCCATGCCCAACATCTGGACAGGAAAAGGCAATCCTTACACTCGCTCCGAGGTCGTCGACCGCCTCCGCGCCACCCTCGACAAGGGAGAACCAATCATCGCCGCCGGCGCAGGGACCGGCATTTCCGCCAAGTTCATCGAGAAAGGAGGCGCCGATCTCATCATCGTCTACAACTCCGGCCGCTTCCGCATGGCGGGCCACGGTTCCACCGCCGGTCTGATGAGTTACGGGGACGCCAACGCGATCGCCATGGAGATCGGCGAACATGAGGTCCTCCCTGTGGTCGAGGAAATTCCGGTGATCTGCGGCGTCCACGCCACCGATCCTCGTCGACGCCTGTGGCACTGGCTCCTCCAAGTCAAGGAGATGGGCTTCAGCGGAGTCAACAACTTCCCCACCCACTGCATCATCGATGGCCGATTCCGCCAAATTCTCGAAGAGACCGGGATGAGCGTGAAAAAGGAGTTCGAGATGGTTGCCCTGGCCCGAAAGATGGATCTCTTCACCATCGTTTACGTCAGCAGCGAGGAGGAATCCCAGTCCATGGCCGAAGCGGGTGCGGACGCCATCATCGCCCATGTCGGCACCACCATCGGAGGCAGCATCGGCGTCACCGGTGCCTCTGTCAGCCTCGATGAAGCTGCCCGCTGGACCCAACGCCTCATCGAGGCCGGCCGCAAATCGGGCCGTTCAGACCTCCTCTTCCTGAGCCACGGAGGCCCCATCCTCACCCCCGACGATGCCGCTTACATCAACGAACACACCGACGCCGTCGGCTTTGTCGGAGCCAGCAGCCTCGAGCGGATGGCGGTCGAGGCCTCTCTCGAGACCCTGACCCGCCGCTTCAAATCGATTCCGGTCGCCCGGAAAGAATGACCTCCCGCTTCCCGACCCGTCCTCGAGCGCCAATCGGATCGAATCCGCCAAAACCCGGGCAAAGCCGGAGTCGAACTCCCCGGTCAGGAATTCCTCGTAATCTTCCCGGGTCAGTGGCTCCGACGCCTCCGCGAAAAATCGCCCCCCTTCTTCCCTGTGCACTTCGCGACGCAACTCGATGAGGGCGCAAAAGTCCGCCAACCACTCCGTCCGCACCGCCACGAACCGACCGCCGGCCGCTTCAAAGACGCGGAAAACTTTCTCGGTGGCAGGTGAATTCCCCGTGAAGACCGGATTCTTTTCATCCCGAAATAGAATCACCAGATCGGACTTGCCCGTGAGCATCTCGACGATCAGATCGACGATCGTGCGGATCAACGCTTGGCCCCGACGTTCCGCCGTGTATTGGATGAGGAGCTTCAGATCCCTGTTGCCAGGCACCTTGATTTCTTTCCAAGGGTATTCGGCCGAAGCAACAGCCTCCTTCAGAAAGCGCACCAGGCTGCTGAGCGCAGCTTCCCGGAATTTGTCGGATTCAGTCAGGGAGACGAGGGCATCTTCTCGGAACTTCCCGAAGAGACGACTGGCGCTGGAAAGAGGCATGGCGTGTCTCTCTCCCCTAGAAAGCTGGACAGAATTGTCAAGGAAGTCTATCCGAAATGTTCGCCGGACGAGCCTCCCCAATTCTGCGCGGCCAGGAGACCGAAGCCCACTGCCCGATCCTAACCCGACTCGTCACTGATTCGAACATCCTTTTCGAATCCGCACACCCGCGCGCCACCGGTCGAGCTGGGAGGTTGCGGGGGCATCCGCAGCACCGCCACCCCAGTCGCCAATGATCGCCGCAAGCCTCGAACATCCTCAAAACTGCTACCCGTTGCGTCGAACACGGGGCGGAAGAGTCGATGGCCGGGCGGGGACCGATGGAAATCCGATCCCCGGGAAACAACGGTTCACTTTGCAAACATCCCGTGCTCCTTGTTCCCGCCGCTGAGGACGTAGGCGAGGAGGTCGAGAACCTCGTCTTTTTTGAGCATGGCGAGCAGCATCGGGGGCATGGGAGAGACCTTGCTCAGCTCGATGCTCTTCACTTCTTTGCGATCGACGTTCAAGCGCTGATTCGGGTCGGTCAGGTCGGTGTTGAGGGTGACGCTGTCGCCGCTGAGGTTGACGACGACACCGCTCAGGATCGTGCCGTCGTTTTTGGTGACGACGATGGGGGCGAACTGCTCGTTGATCTCCTTGCTGGGGTTGATGATCTGATCGAGCAGGTCGTGCGGGCTGTAGCGACCACCCGCGCCGGTGAGATCGGGGCCAGTCATGCCTCCGGCGTTGCCGAAGCGATGGCAGGCGTAGCAGGCGGCGGCGCTGAACATCTTCCGGCCGTTGTCATAGCTGCGGCCTTTCATTCCGTCCTTCGCGGCGGCGCTGAGTTCATCAAGCGTCCACATGGTCGGTGTGCGGCCCACGAACATGGCTCCGACGTTTTCGATGGCGGATTTGCGCTCGGGCTTCTTCGCGATGAGCTCGGCCAGCTGCGTTTTCTGGGCGTCAGTGAAGGTGCCGAGGCTGTCATTGCGGATGAACTCGATGAATTTGTCGAAGCTGGAGCCGCCTTTGTAGTTCGCGGCCATGAGGAACCATTCGAGCTGCTGCGCGCGCAGTTGCGGTGTCCAGCCGGCGGTCAGGAAGCGCAGGCTGCGGGCATACTCCATCTGCGGCTCCTGGCTCTCCGCGCTGGCGATGAGCGCCATGCCCTTCGCGGCCGTGTTCGGTGCCTGCAGGTAGGCGAGCGTCTCGGTGAGCAGCCAGTTCAGCTCAAAGGTGTCCGCCGGGTAGGCGGGATCCAGTTTTGCGATGATCGCGCTGACCGTGGCCTCGTCCGGATTGCCGAAGCGATGCAACACGATCTCGATGAGCCGCACATAGCCGAGGCGTTCCTCGGGCGTCAGCGTGGCGAAGTCGTGTTTCAACAGCGCAGCGAGGATTTGATCGCGTGCGGCGGTGTTCACCACGTGGTCCGTTTCTCGATGCGTCGGACACGCGCCGGTGCGACGTGTGAGAGCGAGAAGTGCTTCGATCTGCGCGGTGGCATTGGATTCGGAGAGAGCCTTGGCCTGCCATTGATCAAGTGGCTGATGCTCGAGCGCGGTGCGTGCGGCAGCACGGATGTAGCGGTCAGGGCTGTTGAGATGCGGCCAAGCGGTGGCGACGGCTTTCGGGTCTCGGCTGCCGTGGAAGGCTTCCAGCGAGCGGCGGATCTCTGTTTCAGAGGTCACACGATGCTTCCACTCGGGCGCAGCGGTTTCCTCTTTCCCCACGTAGGTCACCCGATACAGCCCGCTCTGCACGCGGCGTCCGCCAATGGTGAAATACATCGCACCGTCTTTGCCGATGATGGCGTCACTCACGGGCAGCGGGCCACCGGTGACGAATTCTTCCTTCGTGGCGGTGTAGGTGCTGCCGTTGGGCTTCAGGTGCACGGCGTAGATTTTGCCCCAGCTCCAATCGAGCGCGTAGAAGGCCTCTTGATACTTCGCGGGGAACTTCGCGCCGTAGCCAAAGGTGCAGCCGGTGGGCGAGCCGGGGCCAATGTTCAGTGTGGCGGGCAGGTTGTCGACGTAGAACTCGGGATACTTGCCCGCGCCGTTGCGCCAGCCGAACTCCGCGCCGCTGACGACGTGGTTGATGCGCGTGGGGCGATACCACGACGTGTTGAAGTCATACTCCATGTCCGCGTCGTAAACGAACAACTCGCCATCGCGGTTCACCCCGCCATCGTAAATGTTGCGGAAGCCGCTGGCGAAGATCTCGAAGGTCTTTCCATCCGGAGTGAAGCGATACACGATGCCGCCGGGAGCCATGACGTGACGGTTGTGTCCGCGACCGTCCGGCATGCGTGGCAACAGGTGGTCATCGCCCCACAGTTTTGCCACGGGCGAGCTGTCCGGCGTGCCAGCCTTCGGCCCTTCCTTGAGCACGGCATTGTTGCCGCTGATCAGATACAGGCCCTTGCCATCCGGCGTTTTCAAAATGGCATGCACGCCGTGGTCGCTGCCCGCGTCGAACTCGCGCAGCATCTCGACCTTGTCGGGCATGTCATCGCTGTCGCTGTCGGTGATGCGATACACGCCGCTGGGGATTTTTTTCTCGTAGTCGTTCACGCCAACATAGAGCGCCCCAAAGGCGAAGAGCATGCCGTTCACGCCACGGATGGGGGCAGGCACCTCTTCAACGTCGCCCCGGCTCAGCGCCTGGCCCGCGGCGGGCGCTTTGAAACGGTAGAGCCTGCCATACTGATCACTCGCATAAATGCGGCCCGCGTCATCAGTCGTCAGATTCACCCACGAGCCCTGTTCGCCGCCCGGCACGCTGTAGATGAGTTCCACCTTGAAATCCGGCAACGTCTTGATGTTCGACACCGGTGTGGCCACATTCGCACCGATGGCAGGTCCTACCGCAGCCGGACGCTTGGGCTTGGCTTTGGCGTCTTGGGCCATCAAAGAGCACGGCCAAGCCAGGGCGGGAAGAAGAAGGGAGGTAAAGAGCAATCGTCTCATAATGGGTGTCTTGGTGGAACGCCCGCATTTGTCAAAACATCCCAGCAAAAGCTGTGTCGGATCTGGCAAAGGGGGTGGACCTCAATGTTCTGGTTCTGTTTTTGACTCGAGAGCATGAAGCGGTCAGGCGGAGGTCGAACCCGTCATACTGACAACCATGCAAAATCAATCAGCCCTTGAGTCTAGCGACCTCCACGCCTCGATCAAGCTCGGAATCAACGCCCGCGGAAGGGGCCATCCCTCGCCCACTAGCTCTTATGAAAACACACGGTTCGGGACGGTTTCACTCAATGTCTTTCCCCGGTTGTTCGGGAGGGGGCTGAAAGGAAATCGCTGATACCGTTCCCAAAGTTATTCATCAATCGGCGGAAGGGGCTCTGTCAAGCCCCCAGCCGCCGCCGATTGTGAATAACTTTGCCGGGACGCCAAGCGTCCCTGTGAGTAATTTGCCAGGG
>QQNE01000086.1 GCA_003402735.1 Verrucomicrobiota bacterium | reverse complement strand
TCGGCCAAGAACCCAAGCTCGATCCGTTCCTGGAAGCCGCCGTGGCCACCCGCGCCGATCAACCGCAGGTTCTCCTCGCCTCCGCCAGAGCCTACCACCAAGCCATTCACTACGCCCAACGCCTCGCCGGTCTCTACACCCGACAGTGGGGGCCGTTCGACTCCAGCCACCGCGACCGCGTCCGCACCCTGCAACTCCTGCAACAGGCGATGCCCCACGTCGCCAAACTTCCGGTTCCGTCGCAGGCGGATTTCTGGTCTTTTCTGGCCGAGGTCCTCAACCCGAACCCCACCTGGGACGCGTGGCGCCTTCAGTCCCTCACGGATCTCACCAAATTGCCGGATTACGACGAATCGTCCGGACCTCGCTTCGGTTGGAGCCGGGGCGATTCCCGCCACGCCCCGGTGGATGAAGATGGCAACCCGATCTTCCATTCCTTACCCACCTCCTGGGAGAACTCCAAGTCCGATGGCGAGCGCTGGCGCTGGGCTCTGCAATCTCTCGGCCTTCTCGGCCCCGACTCTCTCGCCCAGGCCCAACTCAATCACGCCGATCTCCTCCGCGCCCAGTTCGATGTCCAGACGCTGGCCTCCAGCTGGTTCCAGCCGGGCGATGGCAGCGACGAGCGCACCGAGTTGCTGGCTCGCAAGTTCCGGCAGTTGGGCGAGGACCAGACCATCGCCATGCTGGCCACCGGCCCCAAATCATTCCGTCTCCCCGATGAACACAACTTCATCCGAATCTACCGGACCGTGTCCCGCTCCCAGGGGGCCAGCCCCGCCTTCGCCTTGGCTGCCCTGGATCGCCTGACCGAAATCCACCTGGCTCGAGACCAGCGCCCCCAGGCCGCCGAAGATCTCCGCGAAGCCATCCGGCGAGCCGGCCCCGACTCGAGCGAGCGCCAGACCACCCTCAAGCAACTCACCGGCGCCTTCGGCCGATTCTCGGGCACAAGGCTCGAGGCCGCCGGGGAACCGGTCAAGACCGGCTACATCTTCCGCAACGCCACCGGGGTCGAGTTCACCGCCCGGGCCATCGATTTCCAGCGCCTCCTCACCGATGTCAAAGCCTATCTCCGCAGCAGTCCCGAGGAACTCGACTGGAACCGCATCAACCTCGACAGCATCGGCTACCGCATGATCGAGGCGGACCAGCAGAAATACGTGGGCGCGGAGGTGGCGAGATGGAGCGTCGCTCTGGATCCGCTTGAGGACCATCTGGACCGATTTGTCGAGATCGCCACTCCACTGCAAAAGGCGGGTGCCTACTGGCTCCAGGCCCAGGCCAAGGATGGAAACAAGACCAGCGTGGTCGTCTGGATCTCGGACAGCGCCCTGGTCCGCAAACCTCTCAATGGCAAGTTCCATCTGTTTGTCGGGGACGCCCGCACCGGGGCCCCCGTGGCTGGCGCGGAGATTGAATGTTTCGGTTATGAGCGCCGCCCCCGGATGGTCAATCGGGAACGACTCAAGACCGAAATCCAGTCGCTCACGCTCACGGCGAATCCGCAGGGCCAAGCCATCGTCGATCTTTCGGACCGCAAGGAATGGCTCATCACCGCCCGCAAGGAAGGGCTCTTCGCCTTTCTCGGTTTCTCCGGCCTCTGGCACCGCGCCTACACCGACTCCCAACCCGACGAAGTGCGCGTCTTCGCCATCACCGACCGCCCCGTCTATCGTCCGGGCGACCGGGTGCGCTACAAGGTCTGGCTCGGCCGTTCCTCCTATGCCAAGGACCTCACCGGAGAATTCAATGCCCGGGCCATTCACCTCGAGATCCTCTCGCCCAACGGCGAACGGATCCACGAGGCAAATGCCGCCGCCGACGCCTTCGGCGGCATTTCCGGCGAGTTCACTCTCGCCCCAAATGCTCCCTTGGGCCCTTTTTCCCTCGCGGTCACCAGCAACGAGATCGCCGGGGGCGGACAATTCCGCGTCGAGGAATACAAAAAACCGGAATTCGAGGTGATCGTCGAATCCCCCGGGACACCGGTGCCCCTCGGGGAGATCGTCACCCTCAAGGCCACCGCCACCTACTATTTCGGGGCCCCGGTGACCAAGGGAGAAGCGACCATCAAAATCCTTCGCAAGCCACAGACCCGTCGAATCTTTCCCTCCCGTCCCTGGGACTGGCTCTATGGCAATGGGTATGCCCATCAGCTGCCCGAATACCTCTGGTATCCCGGCTGGAATCAGTGGGGATGCTTCGCTCCGCGTCTCGCCTGGATTCCCTGGAACACGCCGGATCCAGAACTGATCCGTCAGGAGACCGTTCCCCTCGGCCCCGATGGCTCCATCACGATCCGCATCGATACCACCGACGCCAAGGAGCAACACGGCGACCAAGACCATCTTTACGACGTCGAGGTCTCCGTCACCGATGAATCACGCCGCCAAATCACCGGTTCCGGTTCCGTGATCGCCTCGCGCGCTCCGTTCGAAGTGTTTCTGTCGTTGGACCGCGGTTACTACCAGGCCGGAGACACCATTCAACTCGTGGCCGATGCCCGCACTCCGGATGGAAAGCCGGTGAATGGGGATGCGAAAGCCCGTCTCTTCCGCGTGACGTATGACGCCACCGGTCAACCCGCGGAAGAGGAGGTCGAGACGGCGTCTGGGCAAACCCGGGACGGCCAACACACCCAGAGTTTCACCGCCGCCGCCGCTGGGCAATACCGTGCCGTGTGCGAAGTCAGCGCCGCGGGGCATCTCGCCACGGGCGGACGCCTCTTCGTGGTCCGCGGTCAGGGAGCCCCGGCCCCGGCCTCGTTCCGCTTCAATGACCTCGAACTGGTCCCGGATCGCCCCTCCTACCAACCCGGGGAAACTGTCCGTCTCCTGATCAACGCGGCCCGGGAAAATGCCACGGTGCTGCTCTTTGCCAGACCGTCAGGGGGTGTTTACCTCCCTCCGCTGCTGCTGAACCTTCAGGGCAAGAGCACCGTTCATGAGATTCCCGTCCTCCCCGGGGACCAACCCAACTTCTTCCTCGAGGCTTACACCGTCAGCGGCGGCCAGGTCCACCAAGTCACCATTGAAATCCCGGTGCCTCCGACGACCCGCGCCCTGCAACTCACCGCCAAGCCCGACAAAGAGGATTATCGGCCCCGCGAAAAAGCCACGCTCAACCTGAAACTTGCCCACAGCGGCAATCCCGTCGCCGGCCAGGTCGTCGTCGCCATTTACGACCAAGCTCTGGAGGCCATCGCCGGAGGCAGCAACGTCCCGCCGCTCCTCGCCGCGTTTTGGGATTGGAAACGCCTCCATGATCCGGTCCGGGACGACAACCTGGAACGCCGTTTCCCCGATCTTCCACTCACCCCGGACGATGCCATGCGGCAGTTTGGGCTCGGTTTGTCCGGCTCGGAGGAATTGGGCGGGGGCGCGCTGGTAAAGAGCGCGCGCCGCGTCGGCCACTCCGCCATGCCGATGCCCGCCCCGATGGCGGCTCCGATGGTGGCTGAAATGGCCGCCGCTGCCCCGCCCGCCGACGCCGCGAAATCCCAGCGCAACGGAGGTCATCTGGCTGCGGAACCGGACGGTGCTGCCAGTTCTCCGACCGCCGTCCCCATGATCCGCAGCGACTTCGCGGATTCCATCTTCTGGGCCGCCGCTCTGATCACCGACCAGGGTGGCGAAGCGAGGGTCTCCTTTGATGTCCCGGACAACCTCACCTCCTGGAAAATCAAGGCGTGGGCCATGGGCCCCGGCACCCGCGTCGGAGAGGGCGAAGCCGAGTTCACCACCAGCAAGAAGCTGCTCCTGCGCCCGCAAGCTCCCCGGTTTTTTGTGGAGAAGGATGAGGTCGTGCTCTCCGCCAACGTCCACAATTACCTCACCGAGGCCGCCCCGGTGGAGATCTCGCTCGAATTGGATGGCCCAGCTCTGACCGCAATCGACGGCTCGCCAAAGTCCCTCCGCCTCGCCCCCGGCGCCGAACAGAGAGTGGATTGGAAAGTGCGGGCCGCCGCCGAGGGAACCGCCACCATCCGGATGAAGGCCCTGTCGAGCGCCGAATCCGATGCGGTCCAGGTTCGCTACCCGGTCCTCGTCCATGGCATGCTCAAGACCGATTCTTGGAGCGGCGCCCTGGCCCCGGCCCAGGAATCGGCACGGGTCGCCTTGAACATCCCCACCGAACGCCGCCCGGAACAAAGCAAGCTTCAGGTCCGCTGGTCCCCGAGCATTGCCGCCGCCATGGTCGATGCCCTGCCCTATCTCATCGACTACCCTTACGGTTGCACTGAGCAGACGGTGAACCGCTTCGTCCCCGCCGTCATCACCCGCAAGGTCCTCACCGATGCCAAGATCTCGCTCGCAGACATCCGCAAAAAGGCGGTGAATCTCAATCCCCAGCAGCTCGGCGACGCCCGGGACCGAGCCGCCCAGTGGAAGCAGACGATCGAGGATCACCCGGTCTTCAACGAACAACGGCTCGATCGACTCATCGTCACGGGACTCAAGAAGCTGACCTGGATGCAAAACCCGGACGGCGGCTGGGGATGGTTTACCGATGAGTCTTCCCCCCACACCACCGCGATTGTCGTGGATGGCTTGCAACGCGCCACCGCCGCCGGAGTCCCCGTGCCGCCCGATCTCCTGGACCGCGGTCGGCAGTGGCTGGCGGACTACCAAGCCGCGGAACTGGCACGTCTCCACCTTCCCGCCACCGAGGCCGCCCACAAGTCCCATGCGGATTCACTCGATGCCCTCGTGGCTTCCATCTTGTCGGTTCCGGCCCCCGGCAACAATGCCCCGGCCATGCTCGATGCTCTTTACAAGGATCGACTCGGTCTTTCTCCTTACGCCCAGGCTCTCCTCGGCTCCGCGCTCCACGCCGCCGACCGCAAGGACGAACGGGACATGATCCGGCGCAACCTCGAGCAGTTTCTCGTCACCGACGCCGAAAACCAGACAGCTTGGCTCAAATTCGACAGCGGAAACACCTGGTGGCACTGGTATGCCGATTCCATTGAGACCCAGGCCGCCTATCTGCAACTCCTCGTGGCCATCGACCCGGCCTCACCCACCGCGCCCGGTCTCGTCAAGTATCTCCTCAACAACCGGCGCCACGGCAGTTACTGGAATTCCACCCGCGACACCGCGCTCTGCATCGAGGCCATCGCCGCCTACTTCCAGGCCAGCGGGGAGTCCGCGCCAGATCTCAACGTGGATGTCGTTCTCGACGGAAAAGTCCGCAAATCGATCCGCATCACACCGGCGGACCTGTTCAGCTACGAGAGCGGCCTGGACCTCGGGCCGGCCGATCTGGCCGACGGCGCTCACACCCTGGAATTCCGCAAAACCGGAAAGGGCCCCCTCTACTTCAATGCCTACCTCACGAATTTCACCAAAGAGGATCCCATCCCGGCAACGGGTCTCGAGGTCAAGGTGGAACGCGTCTACTGGCGCCTCACCCCCAAGGATGCCACCACCCAGGTCAGTGGCTCCCGCGGTCAGGTGATCGATCAACCGTCGGAAGCCTTCCTTCGGGAACGCATCGAGCCCGGCACTTCTCTCCGATCCGGCGACATGATTGAAGTGGAACTCATCATCGACAGCAAAAACGACTACGATTACATCCTCCTCGAGGATCCCAAGGCCGCCGGATTGGAACCCCTCGATCTGCGCAGCGGATTCTTCGGACAAGCGGGTGCGTATCGCGAACTCCGCGACGACAAGACCGCTTTTTTCCTCCGCACCCTTCCACAAGGCAAACAGACCCTGACCCACCGCCTCCGCGCCGAAATCCCTGGAACCTTCAGCGCGCTCCCGGCCCGGATTTCCGCCATGTATGCGCCCGAACTTCGCGGGAATTCCCAGGAACAAAAACTCTCGGTGACCGACTGATCCATTCTCGTCCCCCCACCCACCCACGATGACCTCTCTCCGCCACCTCTTCCTCCTCCTCGCCTTCGTCACCCACCTCTCCGGTGCCGAGGAAAAGCGCGCGGAATTCTGGATCGATCTGCTCATGTCGGAACCGATCGAAGAGGAATCCGACCTCTGGGAGGATCTGACCTCGGTCGATGTCGTCTTCGTCGGCGAAACCCATCGCCTCGCCCGTCACCACCGCATCCAGGTCGTGATCGCTGAACACTTGCTCACCTCCAAGCGCCCTTTCGTCCTCGGGCTCGAACAGCTCGAAGCCCGCCACCAACCGGCCCTCGATCGCTATGCCGGGGGCCAAATCGATTTCGATGCCCTCGCCAAAACCATCGATTGGAAAGCGGAATGGGACAATTACGAGGATTATCGCGCCCTCCTCGAAACGGTTCGCGAAGGCAAGGGACGCATCGTCGGTCTCAATGCCCCCCGGGAAGTGATCCGCGAAACCGGCAAAATCGGCGTCGCCGCCCTCAAACCAGAGCAGCGCTCGCTCCTCCCCGAAACGATTCACACCGACGATCCGGTTTACGAACGCCTCCTCAACCAGCTCCTCAGCGTCCACTCCACGTTCGACCCCAAATTCCTCAAAAACGTCTTTGAAGCACAGGTGGCCCGCGATGATTCCATGGCCACCCACCTCGTCGCAGCCCTCGGTCCCCCGCCGCCCCAGGGCCAGCCCCGGCCCATCGCCATGACCGTGACCGGCTCCGGCCACATCCAGTTCGGTCTGGGAACCGCGGACCGCGTCAAGTGGCGCCGTCCCGATCTGGAGGCTCGCATCGTGCTCTGCAGCGAGAGCGGTGACCTCGTGTTGACTCCCATGGAGGAGGCCATGCAGCGGGCCGTGCAAATCCACCACCGCGATGTCCGCTTCATCGGCAGACCGGCCGCCGACTATCTCTACGTCAAAGAGCAGAATCCGAAAGCCGCCACGAAATGACCCGGCCGGAGTCTGGTTGAATTCTTGCCGGTCTGAGCCACCTTTTCCAAGGCTGGCAGGAATGCTGCTTGCCGTGCGTCGCTATAGCCAATGAACGATCTCGCCCTCTCCTCCTCTTCCTCCCGCGACTTCCGCTTCTGCGTGGACAACTCGGTTGAGGGAATGAAGCAGTCCATCCTCAACCACCTGCGCTACACTCTGGCCCAGGAGCCAAGCGTCGCCCCGGCACAGGACTGGTGGAACGCCGTCTGTCTTTCCGTCCGGGACCGGATCCTCGACCGCTCCAGCCACACGCGTTCCGCCCACCAGGCCCTCAACGTGCGCAGGGTCTATTACTTGTCGCTCGAGTATCTCATGGGCAGGTTGCTCGATAACAACCTCCACAACTCGGGGCTTTGGCACACCACCCAAGCAGCTCTCGCAGACCTGGGCAAGGATCTCAACGCACTTCTCGAAACGGAACCCGACATGGGCTTGGGCAACGGCGGTCTCGGTCGACTGGCCGCCTGTTTCCTCGATTCCATGGCCAGCCTCGACCTTCCGAGCGTCGGGTATGGAATCTATTACGAGTTCGGACTCTTCAAGCAGACCTTCGACAGTTTCAACCAGGTCGAAAAACCCGATGCTTGGAACGTTTTCGGCAACCCCTGGGAAATCATCCGCCCCTACTACTCCGTCACCGTCAACCTCTACGGGCGCGTCGAGCAGAAGTTCGACGACTCCGGCCACGGCCACTCCATCTGGACCGGCACCCGCTCCCTCGTCGGCGTCCCTCGCGATATCCCCATCGCCGGCTATGGACTGACCACCGTGAATTTCCTCCGGCTCTGGGAATCCCACGCCTCGGCTGAATTCAACCTCCGCATTTTCAACGAGGGCGGTTACATCGAGGCCATGAAGGACAAGGCCGAGGGCGAGACCATATCCAAGGTGCTCTATCCGAACGACAACACCGCCCAGGGCCGGGAACTCCGCCTCGTCCAGGAATATTTCTTCGTGGCCTGCAGCCTTCAGGACATCATCCGGCGTCACCGGGCCGGTGGGAATGACTGGCACAATTTCGCGGACAAGGTCGCCATCCAACTCAACGACACCCACCCAGCCATCGCCGTCGTCGAATTGCTGCGGATCCTCGTCGACCAGGAAACCATGGCCTTCGAGGACGCCTGGCAGATCGTTCGCAACACGTTCGCCTACACCAATCACACCCTGCTCCCGGAAGCCCTGGAACGCTGGAGCGTGCAATTGCTTCACAAGGTTCTTCCTCGGCACCTCGAACTGATTTACATCCTGAACCAGAAGTTCCTCGATGAGGTGGTCAAGGCCCACTGGCCCGACTCACCGGAAAAAATGGCCTCCTTGTCGCTCATCGAGGAGACCAATCCCAAGATGGTCCGCATGGCCCACCTGAGCGTTCTCGGCAGTCACACCACCAACGGAGTGGCCGCTCTTCACACTCGGCTCCTCACGGAACGGCTCTTCCCCGACTTCGCCGAACTCTTCCCGGGGCGCTTCCAAAACAAAACCAACGGAATCACCCCACGCCGCTGGCTCAAAGCCTGCAATCCGGCCCTCTCCGAATTAATCGACGCCACCATCGGTTCCGATTGGGTCCGCGATCTCGACCGCCTGCAACAGCTTGCCAAGTGGGCCGACGACAGCGCCTTCCAGGACAAATTCCTCGCCATCAAGGCGGCCAACAAGACGCGATTGGCCGCCACCATCGAATCCCTTTGCGGGATCCAGGTCGATCCGCAGTCTCTCTTCGATGTCCAGATCAAGCGGCTCCACGAATACAAGCGGCAACACCTCAACCTCCTCCACATCCTCGCCCTCTACCGCCGGCTCCTCAACGACCCCACGATGGACATCGTCCCCAGGGTCTTCATCTTCGCCGCCAAGGCCGCCCCCGGCTACTTCCTGGCCAAGCACATCATCCACTGCATCAACGCCGTCGCCGCCACCATCAACGCCGATGACCGGATCCACGGAAAACTCAAGGTCGCGTTCCTGCCCAACTACTCCGTCTCCCTCGCGGAGCGCATCATCCCCGCAGCGGACCTCTCCGAACAGATCTCCACGGCCGGCAAGGAGGCCAGCGGCACCGGCAACATGAAGCTCGCCCTCAACGGGGCGCTCACCATTGGAACCCTGGATGGTGCCAATGTCGAAATCCTCGAGGAAGTCGGTGAGGACAACATCTTCATTTTCGGACTCACCGTCGAGGAGGCCGAGGCACTCGTGGCCAATGGCTACCGGTCCTCCGATCTCTACTGGGCCAACGAAGAACTCCGCAACACCATCGATTGGCTCGATTCCGGCTACTTCACCAGCAACCGGGAAGCCACTTCCGCCGTCAAGGCCAGCCTCCTCAGCCACGGAGATCCGTTCCTGGTCCTGGCCGATTTCGATGCCTACACCGCCTGCCAGGCCCGCGTCGACGCCGCGTTCCGCGACAGGTCTTCCTGGGCCCAGAAGGCCATTCTCAACACCGCCCGGGTCGGCAAGTTTTCCAGCGACCGCACCATCGCCGAATACGCGCGGGACATTTGGCGCTTGCCACCGGTGCACACGAGCTGAATGATTTCCTGCATGCTCTCCCGCCCCCGGCGCAACCGCAAATCCCAAGGAGTCCGCCAGCTGGTCCGCGAGACCTCCCTCGCTCCAGGAAATCTGATTTATCCACTCTTCCTCCACGATGGCACCGGGGACGTTCCCATCCCGTCCATGCCCGGCTGCCATCGATGGAGCCTCGACGGCTTGGCCCGGGAAGTTGAGGCCGCCCTGAAACTCGGCATCGAAGCCTTCATCCTATTTCCCGCCATCCCGGCCTCCCTCAAAACCAAGGGAGCCGAGGAGGCCTGGAACGAAAAGGGGCTTGTCCCCCGCGCCCTCCGGTTCCTCAAACAAGAGCTGCCCGAAATCGTCCTCATCACGGACATCGCTCTCGATCCCTACAACAGCGATGGCCACGACGGTCTGGTGAGTCCCCAAGGCCAAATCCTCAATGATGAAACGGTCGAGATCCTCTGCCGCCAAGCCCTTTGCCATGCCCGGGCTGGAGCCGATCTCGTTGCCCCTAGCGATATGATGGACGGTCGCGTCGCGGCCATCCGTCAGGCGCTCGATCAGGAAAACTTTGCCGACGTCTCGATCCTCAGTTACGCCGCCAAATACGCCAGCGCCTACTACGGTCCGTTTCGGGGTGCGCTTGATTCCGCCCCTAAGTCCGGCGACAAAAAGACCTACCAAATGGATCCGGCCAACGTCCGGGAGGCCTTGCGAGAGGCCAGCCTCGACGAGGCGGAGGGCGCTGACATCCTGCTGGTCAAACCGGCGGGCCCCTATCTCGATGTCATCCGGCAGATCGCAGACCACTCCACCCTGCCCATCGCCGCCTACCAGGTCAGCGGAGAATACCTCATGATCAAGAGCGCCGCCGCCGCCGGTTGGATCGACGAACCATCCGTCGTCCTCGAGTCGCTGCTCGGCATCCGCCGCGCCGGGGCCGACATGATCCTGACCTATTTCGCCAAGGACATCGCCCCACGGCTCAGGTAGGGCTCACCAGTCCACCGTGCACACCGCCATCGCCGCCATCCCCTCCTCACGTCCCAGGAACCCGATTCCCTCGTTCGTGGTGGCCTTCACCCCAACCTGATCCGGCAGGATGCCCAACGCCGCGGCAATGTTCGCCCGCATCTCGCCCACATGGGGACGAATCTTGGGACGCTCGGCAATCAAGGTGGCATCCACATGATGGATCACCGCCCCCTTGCCCGCAGCAATCTCCCGACATTTGCGCAAGATCTCCAAGCTGCTGATCCCAGCGATCGATGCATCCCCCGGTGGAAACCAATAACCGATGTCAGGCTCCCCAAGCGCTCCAAGGACCGCGTCGGCGATGGCATGGCTGAGCACATCGGCATCGGAATGACCCAAGAGGCCTTTTTCGTGGGCAATCTCAACCCCTCCAAGCACCAGGGACCGGCCCTCAACGAGCCGGTGCACGTCGTAACCTATCCCGGAACGGACCATGCCCATCAAATCATCTCCTCCACCGGCAACAAACCATTTGATGAGATGACCCCAAATTTCTCGGAGCCGGCCTTCGGAAGACGCAGCACGCTTCCCCCGGCTCGCTGAATCAACAACTCCCCGGCCGCAATGTCCCACAAGCTCACTGACTCTTCAAAGTAGGCATCCAGCCGCCCGCAAGCGATGTAGGCCATTCCCAACGCCGCACTTCCCATCATCCGGGTCTTGCGAACCCGGTGCGCAACCCGCCGGTATCGCTCCAGCCCGGAGTCGATCGCCTCGTTCGTCTTGGAAAAACCGATGGTGATCACCGCCTCGGCCCAGGCTCCCCGCTGACTCACCCGAATCGGCTTCCCGTTCCGCGTCGGTCCTACGCCCGGTCCCACCGCAAACAACTCGTCGAGCATCGGATCATAGATCACCCCGTGCGTGATTTCGGTCCCCTCGCGTAAGGCGATCGACACACAGAAATGCGGGATGCCGAAGAAGTAGTTCACCGTTCCATCGATGGGATCTACGATCCACTGAAACGCGCTTGTTGCTTCTCCAGCGACTCCCTCCTCCCCAAGAATGGCATGCCCAGGATGCTGATCCAGAAGGATCCGGGTGATCAAGTCCTGGCTGCGCACATCCAGCTGGAGTTTGATGTCGTGCGCCAACATCTCGTCCACCGTCAGGTCGCTCTCATAATGCTCCCGCAACAGCGCGCCCGCCTCGCGAGCCGCCGTGATCGCAGTGTCAAGATAGGAAGTCATGTCGACGTCGCCCGCATCCGATCTCGGGCCAGTCTTTCGATAATCCGAACCAGCTCCCGCGCAAGCACTGTCTTTGCGGCCCTTGGCAACCGTTCACATCCCCCATCCGCGTGAAAGAGCCACACCTCGTTCTCTTCCGAATCGAACCCTATGCCCGGCTGACTCACGTCGTTGGCCACCATCAAGTCGCACCGCTTTCTCTTCATTTTCTCCCGGGCATACGCTTCCAGGTTCTCCGTCTCCGCCGCGAAGCCGACCAGAAATCCTGCAAAACCCAGTGCCTCCCGGGCACTCCCGAGAATGTCCTCGGTCTTTTGCAGATGAAGCACCCAATCTCCCTGCTGACTCTTTTTCACCTTCTGCGAACTGACCTGGACCGGCCGGTAATCGGCCACCGCCGCCGCCATGATCGCCACGTCCGCCTCACCGAGGCGCGCCTTCACGGCCTCATACATCTGCCGCGTGCTCTCCACCGGCACCAGCCGGATCCTCGGATCTGCCGGAACCGGGATCGCCACCGGACCGGAGATCAAGTCCACCTCGTGCCCGGCCCCGGCTGCCGCTTCGGCCAGCGCGTATCCCATTTTCCCCGAAGACCGATTGCTGATGAACCGGACCGGATCGATCGGCTCGCGTGTGGGACCCGCTGTGATCAAAAAGTGCAGCGTCGGCGCGGGAGTCATTGGTTTTCTCTAACCGAGGCCCCCCCGTTTGTCAGCCCCGAAAAACAAGCGCCCCACGAGCGCCGAAACCGCGGCGCCGTGGGGCCACTCACCTGAACGGACCGGGGTTGCAACCAAAGAGCCCTGAACACCGGTCACCGACTGACTCAAAAGGGAGGAAAAGCAGGACTCATACCAAAACTTGTTTCTCCACCAGTTTAGCCTTCGCTCCCCGAGGAAACCCTGCCCGTGCAATCCCGGCGCAGGGCCAGGCGGTCTGACCTTGCGATCTGGAATCACCCCATGAGCAAAATCGGTCAGCTCAAACCCATTCTCTTGCGCTTTCTATATAACGTGGCCTGATCGATCCCCAAGATCCGGGCCGCCTCCGCCATGCTGTTGCAGCGCTCCAAGACCAGCTTCAGATGTTCTCCCTCGAGAACCTCCAAACTCACATCCGCACCCAGGAGCGGAGCCTGCCCGTTCTCCATCCCCGTCGCTGACATGGGCCCCACCCCAGAAGCCCGCAGCTCCGAATCACAGGGAAGTTCCTCCGCCTCAATCTCCTCACCCTTCGCCAGGATCACGGCACGCTCAATCCCGTTGCGGAGTTCGCGAAGGTTTCCGGGCCACGGATAGGAATGCATCCGCCGCTTGGCCCCGTCACTGAACCCTTTGATCTGGCGCCCGGTGCGCTTCGCAAAAAAACGCAGATATTCCTCAGCGAACACCTCCAGGTCCGACGGTCTGTCCCGCAGCGGCGGCAAGGAGACCGCGATCACATGCAAACGATAATACAAATCCTCACGAAAGGCCCGCTCCTCCACCAACTGCCGCAGATCCCGGTTCGTCGCCGCAATGACTCGGACTTCAGCCTTGCGCGTCTTCGTCTCTCCCAACCGCTCATACTCCCGCTCCTGCAACAACCGCAACAGTTTCGGCTGAATATCCAGCGGAAGTTCTCCAATCTCATCAAGAAACAACGTCCCTCCATTCGCCGCGTGCACTTTTCCCCATTGATCCTTGATCGCCCCGGTGAAAGCTCCCTTGACATGCCCAAACAACTGGCTCTCGAGAAGCTCGCGCGACAGGCTTGGACAACTCACCGTGACAAACGGCTTGTGCCGCAGGGGACTCTGTTGATGCACAGCTTTCGCAATCACACTCTTTCCGGTCCCGCTCTCACCCAGAATCAGAATCGATGCCGGGGTCGCCGCCGCCCGCTCGAGCACCTCGTGGACGGCCCGCATCGAGGGATCACCTGATTCCCAAACCGGCTCAGGCAGACTCTCGGCGCTTTCCGCCTCGCTCTCCTCGCCCCGCTGCTGCGTCTGCCTTCGCTTCTCCACACGCACCAACAAACTCCCCAAGATCTCGGTGGTAAGCGGCTTCTCCACAAAATCAAAGGCGCCTTGTTGCATCGCTTTCACCGCCACCGGCACCGTTCCATGCGCCGTGACGAGAACCACTTCCGTGTTCCGGTGCCGCCTCTTGATCTCGCCCAGCACCTCCAAGCCATTCTGCTCTCCAGGCCGCAATTCCAATAACACGAGGTCAAAATGATCCTCCCCCAACCTCTGCAAGCCCGCCGCGCCGGACGCCGCCGGTTCGGCATAGTGGTTTTCCGCCTCCAGCGCTTTCACCACCGCATCACGAATATTGCGTTCATCATCCACCACCAGAATATCCATCAATGCGGGTGCCAACTTGCGGCGAGGATCCTATCGAACACCGCTCCCGGCGTCTTGTCGACTCGCGGTCGCACCTTCTCTGTCGTACGGTTCCTCACCGGAGACAGGCAGCATAACCAATTTTATGAAGAGGAAGACCGCACCCGATTTTCCTCCGCTCCGTCCCACCTGGTCGCCGCCCTTCTCCCAGCCCCGCTTCACGGGGTCAGGCAAGGGTTTCCGTGAGAAGCACCCTTTGCCGCTCGCGCCACGCCCGCCTCACTCGGGTCGGACCAGTCGGCTCCGTGACTCCGCAACTCGCGCAGCGCGGCCTTCGCCAAAGGATCAGGAACCCCGCTGGCACGGCACGCCTCATAAAACATCTGATGCACCTCCTCCGGATGTCCCGCCCTCTGTTGGCAGTAATGCTCGTGAATGATCGACGCCTCCCGGTGCAAACCCAGAAACGGCGGCCCCAACAGGTTCCACACCCCGGGCGGCAAACATCCACCCCGACTCACCGTGCCACGGGGCGCACTCCACAATCTGCCCTGGGCGTCCCGAAACATCAGGTGATTGCGCAAGCGCATCGCCATGCCGTTCTCCTCAAAGTCGATAACCGCGGCTCCCAGAAAACAACCGTGCCCCAAGGGATGCATTATCATCACCCAGCCACTGCCCGCTCCCAACCCCACTCGCCCTCCCCACAAGCCCCCCCACCACCACCAGTCCGGCGCTTCCACCCGATCCCCCCCAAAGGCCCGCGTCAGGACGCCCGCGGAACCGAGAAAGTCACCGCGATTCACCGTCAGCGCGTGAATCGTCACCGCCGCCGCTCCGGTCACCAGAAAACTGCAGGAGACCAGAAAAACAAAGAGCAAGAATGCTTCGGGAGCACTGAGCTTGACCGCCACCCTCCGGAGCGAAGACAACCGTCTCCGCGTTGCAATAGGGAAATGCATCTGTCGTATTCCGACCAGCCCCCAACTCTTTCAGCGGTCCTGTCCCAGAATGGGGCAATCTCGCACCGCTCGTGACATGGGAAACCTCGGCCTCACCACAGACGATGGCAAGGGATGTTCTGCTTGTAAGAATAAGACAACCTTTCAACATTTCGCCCAAAAGAAATCCCGTACACCCTTGTAGCATAACCCTTACAAGCAGTTACGGAGGTTCGCTCCATCCACGGATTCTCGCAAACGCAGCATGCTGGAAATCCCGGTTCACCATGTCGTCGCTTTGCTGCATGTGCGATGCCTTTGCTGTTTTTGTTTTGCAGTCACAGCACAATGCCAGGATCTTGTTCCCCATGGCCAATGCCGCAATTTCCTTGCAACCTCTCGAAGTCCGGGGCTCTCTCCCCGCCTCCGCCGCCCACATCCTCAGCCCCGATGCCCAGGCGTTTCTCTGCCGTCTGCATCGCGAGTTCGCCCCACGCCTCCAAATCCTCCTCAAGGCCCGCGCCCAACGCCAACTCCAATTCGATGCCGGCTCGCGCCCCGGCTTCCTCGAGGAGACCGCCGCCATTCGCCACAACGATTGGAAGGTCGCCCCCATTCCCCCCGATCTCGTCGATCGACGGGTCGAGATCACCGGTCCTGTGGATCGCAAAATGATCATCAACGGACTCAACTCCGGCGCGAACGTCTTCATGGCCGACTTCGAGGACGCCACCTCTCCAACTTGGCACAACTGCCTGGGCGGTCAGGTGAATCTGCGCTCCGCGGTCCGCGGCGACCTCACGTTCCAGGCGCCCACAGGCAAGATCTACCGCCTCCAGGACAACCCGGCCACCCTGATGGTCCGACCCCGGGGCTGGCATCTTCAGGAGAAGCATCTCTGGTGCGACCACCAGCCCATGCCAGCCGCCCTCGTGGACTTCGGTCTTTTCTTTTTCCACAACGCCCGCCATCTCCTTGAGTCGCGGGGAAGCGGACCGTATTTCTACCTGCCCAAACTGCAGTCCCATCTCGAGGCCCGTCTCTGGAACGATGTCTTCCTCTTCTCCCAGGCGGCCCTCGGCCTGCCCCGAGGCAGCATCCGCGCCACCGCGCTCATCGAGACCCTCCCGGCGGCGTTTGAGATGGACGAAATCCTCTACGAGCTCCGCGAACATTCTGCGGGCCTCAATTGCGGCCGTTGGGACTACATGTTCAGCTTCATCAAGACATTCCGCGCCCAGGCGGATTTCGTTCTTCCCGATCGTTCCCAGGTGACCATGACCCAGCCCTTCCTGCGCGCCTACACCCGGCTCGTCGTCGAAACCGGTCACCGCCGAGGCATCCACGCCATGGGCGGCATGGCGGCCCAAATCCCGATCCGGGACGATCCCGATGCCAACGCCGCAGCCATGGAGAAGGTGGCGGCGGACAAGCGCAGGGAGGTTGCGGACGGTCACGACGGAACCTGGGTCGCTCACCCCGGCCTGATCCCGCTCGCCCGTGAGATTTTTGGGGGCCTGGAGGGAGGCAACCAAATCGGCAAACCCCTGGAGCACTTCCACCCATCCCCGGCCGACCTGATTCAACCCCCGACGGGCACCCGAACCGAGGCGGGCCTGCGCCAGAACGCTAATGTGGCCCTCCAATACGTAGAGTCCTGGCTCGGCGGTCTCGGTTGCGTGCCCCTCTTCAACCTCATGGAAGATACCGCCACGGCGGAGATTTCCCGCTCCCAACTCTGGCAGTGGATCCGGCACGGAGCCCGACTCGATGACGGGAGAGTCGTCGACATCCGCCTCTTTCGCGAGGTCTTGAGCCAGGAGCTAGCCAGCTTGACGGAGGCGCTCCCCAGCACCCGACGCAAGGACCACCACTTCAAGCAAGCCGCTGATCTCATCGATCAGCTCGTCACCGCCCCCGACCTGGCCGATTTCCTCACGATCCCGGCCTACGATCTTTTGACCCACGACGCGCGCCTGGATGAACCCAAAACAAACCCATGAAATCGGCAACCGCGTTCAGATCCAAACCCGAAAAACGGCTCTCCACCACCACGCCTCGTGAGCGGTGGAAAGGCATCACGCGCCCCTATTCGATCCACGATGTCGAACGTCTGCGGCCCTCCGTTCAGGTCGAGCATACCCTGGCCCGTCTCGGAGCCGAAAAGCTCTGGAAATTGCTCCACACGGAGCCTTGCGTGCGCAGCCTCGGAGCCTTGAGCGGCCAGCAAGCCGTTCAGATGATCCGGGCCGGCCTCAAAGCCGTTTATTGCAGCGGCTGGCAGGTCGCGGCCGATGCCAACCTCGCCGGCCAGACCTACCCCGACCTTAGCCTCTATCCGGTCAACAGCGTCCCCGCCCTCGTCAAGCGCATCAACCAGGCCTTGCAACGAGCCGACCAAATCGAACGGACCTCCGGCGCCAAAACCAAGATCGACTGGTATGCACCCATCATCGCCGACGCAGAGGCCGGTTTCGGCGGACCTCTCAACGCTTTCGAGATCATGAAGTCTCTGATTGAGGCGGGAGCCAGCGCCGTTCATTTCGAGGATCAATTGTCCGCGGAAAAGAAATGCGGCCATCTCGGCGGCAAAGTGCTCGTTCCGGTCTCGCAGTTTGTTCGCACCCTGACCGCGGCCCGACTGGCCGCAGACGTCCTCGATGTTCCCACGATCCTGATCGCACGGACCGACGCCGAAAGCGCCCATCTCCTCACCAGCGATGCCGATCCGGTCGACCATCCGTTCCTCAACGGACATCGCACCCAGGAAGGATTCTTCGGGGTCAACGGCGGCCTTGAGATGGCCATCGCCCGAGCCAAAGCCTTCGCCCCCTACGCAGATCTGATCTGGTGCGAGACCTCCACCCCGGACCTCGAAACCGCCCGCGTCTTCGCCGAGGCCCTTCACGAGGAGTTCCCCGGCAAACTTCTCGCCTACAACTGCTCGCCCTCATTCAACTGGAAACTCCATCTCGACGAACGGGCCCTCGCCAGGTTCCAGTCGGAACTGGGCGCGATGGGCTACAAATTTCAGTTTGTCACCCTCGCCGGCTTTCACAGCCTCAACCTCTCGATGTTTGAGCTTGCCAGAGACTATCTCGGAAACGGCATGACGGCTTACAGCGACTTCCAACAACGGGAATTCTCCCGGGAAACGGACGGTTACACCGCCACCAGACACCAACAGGAGGTCGGCACCGGTTACTTCGATGAGGTCGCCAAGGTGATCTCAGGAGGCGCCAGCTCCACCACGGCCCTCGCGGAGTCGACCGAATCGGGTCAGTTTTGCCATCCCTGAACCCGACCTACTCCGCGTCGCCCCCATCTCGCTTGGAGGTCCTTCCCTCCATCTGCTGAAGACGGGCCTCCAGGTCGGCCATGCGGCGCACCAAGTCCTTTTCCGACCCGCCCCCTGCAGGCGCCTTGCCCGCCTCCCACCCCGGCCCAGGAAAAACCGTCCCGGGATACATCCGTTTCATCCACCCACTCATCCATTCCACCGGGTTCGGAACCGGACCCGGGCCTCCCTGTCCCCGCAGCAAATCGAGGTGGGCGACGCACTGTTCGAAATACTCCTTGAGAAAGTCCGACACCGCTTCATTCGCCTGCAACATCGCGTGCAACATCGCCGTCGGGAAAACCGAAAATTTCTCCGGGTGCTGATCCATGATGATCTGGGCGAGCACGGTCCTGGTGATCTCCTCCCCGGACTGACTGTCCGTGATCTCCACGGTGTGTCCGTCCCGGACCATCCGCTCGATCTCCTGAAGCGACACGTAGGCCCTGGCCTGGCGCGCGTAAAAACGCCGGTTTGGGTAGCGCTTGATTTGGATGGGGCCGTTGCCAGGGATCATGGTGACCACGCTACTCCATGGGATGACTTCCGGCAAACTCGAGCCGGATAATGCAATTGCAGCATGTTTCAGCAATCGACCGTTCCGCTGAAATCACCCAAATTTTCTCATTTCAAGCCGCTCAGCTCAGAATTTATTGCAAATGCAGCAAAAAGATTTGACTTTATCTTCGTTCTCCGGCATGGAATGACATAGCGCAACTCGACCAATCGATAAGGATTGGCGGACGCAGATATATGGAAAACAAGGAAACAATGCACAAGGCACAAGAGAGAGGACGGAGGGTGCTTCACGAGGCTTTTGAATTTATTGGAAAGGCGGCGGGCACTTCCGTCGAGATCCAAAGGGACTTTCTCAAGATGCAGGGAGATCTCCTCAATGCGCTGGTCGG
>QQNE01000085.1 GCA_003402735.1 Verrucomicrobiota bacterium | reverse complement strand
GCCCAGATCAACCGCCTACCGTTCGGCGGATGGATGGTGGCTTTGGAGGTGGGGACGGGAGGCTTCGATTTCGATTTCGCTGATTTGGGCGGGTCACGAGGGCCAAGTGTCCCGGTTGGCTTCCGGGTTCACCGTATCGAGCACGGAGGCGAATTCCTCGCAGCGTTCGATCATGCGGGTGAGCAATCGCTCGTCGTCCTGCATCGAAGAGTCGATATCCATGAGCATGAGATCGCAGAAGCCGCGCACGATGCCGATGTGGTTGCGCAAATCGTGGCGCAAGGATCGCGACTGGAGGTTGGACCAGCCGCCTGGCTCGATGCGCATTCCTTGAAAAACCTGGATCAGTTTGAGGTTGGTGTCCCTGACGAACTGGATGTGCTCAGGATCCAGTTGGGAGCGCTCCGGGGAGAGGGCTTGCCCGGAGGCGTTGAGTTCTTGGGCAATCGCATCCAAACGGGCGGCGGCAGGAGTGGGAGGGTCGATGGAAGATGCCATGCCGTAGGTAGGAAAGGTGGGAAGACGTGCAACGGGGGACCAAGAGAGGGGACTTGTCTTCTATGGAACCGCTTCCGGACAAGGCGTCAAGCCCAAGCCGAAAGCGAAAGCGATTTCTCCTACCGGGAGTTCTTTGTCCGGAGTGCCCCGCCGGAAAGACCGCAGCGCGATCGTGGAGAATTCAGTCGACGCCGTCAGCTTCCGAAGGATGGTTTCTCCGGCGGATGGAATGCTACGAATATGTTTTGCGCAGCGCCGGGGAACTCAATCCGCTGGCTTCCCGCAGAGAGTTTCGCGGAGCTTTGCTGCGGGCGGACGGGGGATACGGCTGTCTGCATCCCTGGCCGGAACTGGGAGATTTTTCCTTGGAGCAGGAATTGGCGGAGCTGAGCCGTGGAGGGGCCGGTCCCTTGGGGCGGCGCGCCCTGGCCTGTTGCCGGGTGGATGGGGAGGCGCGCCGTGCGGGGCGGTCTCTTTGGAGTGGGTTGACGATTCCGGAAAGTCATTTCACCCTCGGCGCGGCGGAAACCGTGCCGGAGGGGTTTCGCCTGGTCAAAGTGAAGGGTGGAGCGGACTTGAAAGGGCTTTGCGGTCGGCTTGATCGGTTGCCCGGGGATCTCCGCATCCGGCTGGATTGCAATGGAGTGCTCGACGGGCTGGCCGGTTTTTTGCGCTTTTGGGCGGCGCTCGAACCGTGGTGGGAGCGCATCGATTTTGTGGAGGATCCGTGTGCCTATGACGAAGGGCTCTGGCGGGAGCTGGAGAGGAGAACGGGTGTTCGGTTGGCGCTCGATCGTTGGGAGGGCCCGGCGCCTGAGGACCGGATCCGGGTGATCAAGCCGGCGGTGCAGGCGGATTGGCGTGGGGCGGGTCGCTTGGTGTTCACCTCTTCCATGGATCATCCCGTGGGCCAGTTGTTCGCCGCGTGGTGCGCCGCCCGGGAGGTTGCGGAGCGGCCGGAACGGGTTTTGCTGTGCGGATTGGTGACCCATCACCTGTTCAATGCGGGAGCGGATCCGTTTCTGGAGGCCCTGGGCCCGCCGCGCCCGGTGTTGGTGCCTCCGGCGGGGACCGGCTTGGGTTGGGACGATCTTTTGGAGGCGTTGCCATGGAAGACTCTCTCTTGAGCCAAACTTACTGGGAAGACCCGGTCCCGGATCTCCGGCTCAACCCGGGCGTGGCCCATCCCGGGCCGGGTTTGGAGGAGGCGATCGCCGCGGAGCCGCGTTTGCGTGGGCACATGTTGTTCGCGACGTCCGGTTCCGGTGGCCGACCCAAGATCGTCTGTCTGTCCAAGCAGGGATTTCTCACGGCGGCGGACTGGACGAATCGGCACCTTGAATGTGGGAGGGAGGATCGGTGGCTGCTGGCACTGCCGCTGTTTCACGTGGGGGGAGCCGGGTTGGTGGCCCGGGCCAGACTCGCCGGAGGAGGATTGGAGATCTACGAAGGGCGTTGGGACGCCGCTCGGTTTGCCAGTTTGGCGGAAGGTTCGGAGACCACCGTGACCTCCCTGGTGCCGGCGCAATTGCATGACTTGGTGGTGCGAGAGATCCCGGCTCCATCGGGGATGCGCGTGGTGGTCATTGGGGGCGGGCGGCTCGAGCCCGGTTTGCGCGCCCGGGCGTTGCGCTTGGGATGGCCGGTGCGGGAGAGCTACGGCATGACCGAGACCGCGGCGCAACTGGCCACGCAGATTTCCACCGGGGATCCCGCGGGATGGCTGAAGGTGATCCCGGGCTGGAGCGTCCGGATCGAGGATGGACAGGTCTGGGTGATGGGGGCCCCGTTGCTCAGTGCCTACCTCCAGTTCGCGGCGGATAAAGGGGAATGGAAGTGGCGGGATCCGCGGAAAGAGGGAGGGTGGTTTGCCACCGGCGATTGCGGGGAAATCGATCCGCAAGGACGTCTCCGGGTGAAGGGGCGTGTCGGGCGGGTGGTGAAGATTTTGGGAGAATTGGTCGATTTGGAGCGTTTGGACCTGCGGCTTGTGGAGCTGTGCCCGGGCGGGGAGAGTGTCCTGGAGGCGGTGGAAGATCCGAGGGCGGGATGGCGGATCGTCCTGGTCACGGAGCGCGACCGGGCGGAAGGTGAGGAACTGGCCGTGCGATTCAACGAAGGGGTGGCCGGGTTCGAGCAGGTCCGGGAGGTCCGCACCGTGGATCGGTTGCGGCGCAGTCCCCTGGGGAAACGGTTGCCTCAAAGCGAGGGGATGGGCGAGGGGATGGACCCGGCTCAGGCGGTGCCGGATTCCAAGGCCTGACCGAGAGAGTCCCAGGTGAGGTCACCGCTTGCGATGCGGGTCAGCAGGTCCGCCACGGCGGGGCGCAGCGGGGCGAGCACACCTTCCGGGGCTGCGGCGATGAGGAGGGCGGCGGCTTCTCGTTGGCCCGGCTCCGCAGTGGAGAGGACACGGGAGACATCCGAAGCGAGAGAGGGCGTGGACTGCCCCTGGCACGAGCGCCAGAGTTCGGGGGGCACCGGGCGGTTGGCGGCCCATCGCTCGTGGGCGAGGTCGGTGAGGGATTGCGCCAGGGTCGGATTGGCGCGCCGTTCGAGGCCTTGGATGCGGTGGATGGGACGGCGGATGAAGATCGCTTTCAGGATCATCTGATTCCAGCCTTCCTCGTCGAAGCGGGCGGCGGGGAACGGATTGTGCAGAGCGATGGCGTCGAACACATCGACGATGTTGCTGCGGAGTCCCTCGCGCGCCGCGGGCACCAGGGACTCGGCAAACGGTTCTTTCAGCAGGGGCAAGGCAGCGAACAGGGCGACGGATTCCCGCATGTCGGCAGTATCCAAGAGGGCCCGAAAGGTTGGCAGGAAGACATCGGGATGCGTTTCCTGCAGGGAGAGGAGCAGGACGGTGCGGGCCAGTTGGTCCAGAGTCCAACCGCGGGGCGCAAAGTCTGGGGCGGATGGGATTCGGAGCGATTCATCTGGGACCGGAACCTTGGGAAAGCGGCGGGAGGCTC
Source organism: Verrucomicrobiota bacterium (assembly GCA_003402735.1). GTDB lineage: Bacteria > Verrucomicrobiota > Verrucomicrobiia > Verrucomicrobiales > DEV007 > V1-115. The sequence goes on along the minus strand of QQNE01000085.1, from coordinate 16,062 downwards.
CGCTGAAGGCGTAGTAGAACGGACGAGGTTCAAAGGATTTCTCCTGACCAGCCAGGAACCGATCCAACCGGTGAACAGCGTCAACAGGTGCGAGCCCGGTCAGGTGTTGGTGGAGTTCGGCGAAGGGGGAATCCATGGCCGTCAGAATAGAGGCTGGCGGCCACCGTGCAAGGGACGAACCGGGTGGGCTTCTACAACGACTTTCCTATTTACACTCTGGGACCTCCCTGACACAATGCCGGTTGGTTTGGGAATCCCCAACCTTTCAAATCCACAAGAAAGAAAACATCATGGGCGATAAATCTCCAAAAGCGAACCAGAAGGCAAAAACCCAGAAGCAAGCCAAGGCGACCGCTCCGGCGAAGGCCAAGGCCAAGACGGAGACCGCGGAAGCAAAGCCGGCGGCTGCCGCCAAACCCGCGGCCAAGAAAAAGTGAGTCGCGGTCGCGGCTCCGCTTCGATCCGGCGGCCCTCGGTCAACCAGGGATTGTCCCGGGTTTGACGAGAGTCGCCTCTGGCGGGATGATCGGACTTGGGCGGTGGCCAAGAGTCGCCGACCGGTTCGCATCATCCCGTCGTTCCTTTGAATCTGCCTGAAACATCCCTGATCTCCTCACTGCGCACCTGGGCGGAGATTGATCTTGCGGCTCTGCGTCACAATCTCGCCGCCGTGCGCCACGTCATTGGGCCACACCGTGGGATCATGGCCGTGGTGAAAGCGGACGCCTACGGGCACGGACTCGCCTCCGTGGCCGGGGCCCTCTCGGGTCTCGTCTCCAGTTTTGGTGTGGCCAATCCCCGGGAGGGACTGGTCGTGGCCCGTGAGGCACCGGGCGATATTTTCCTGCTCGGACCGGTCCTGCCGAACGAGAGATCCTTGCTGGCCTCGCCCCGTTTCGTGGTTGCGATCTCGACCCTGGAGGAGGCCGAGGCCCTCAACTCGTTGGGTTTTCCGGTCCGGGCCCATCTCTCCGTGGACACGGGAATGGGTCGGATGGGATGTCTGCCAGGTGAAGCCGCGGAGCTGCTCGTGGCCATTTCCGGGATGCCGTTTCTCCGGTTGGAGGGATTCTGCACCCACTTTCCATCCGCCGATGAGGATGAGCCGTTCACCCGTCATCAGATCGCTGGCATCCGGGAGCTTCTCGGGAACTTGCCGGGGTTGGGAGCGGTGCATGTGTCGAACAGCGCGGGCATTCTGGATTTCATCGAGCAACAGCCGTTTGCGACGTTGGTGCGGCCCGGGTTGATGCTCTACGGACTCTGCCCGACCGGGATGCACCAGGGGGATTTGCAACCGGTCTTGAGTTTGCATTCCCGGGTGACCCTGGTGCGCCTTCTCCCCGCAGGGCACGGGGTGAGCTACGGGGGCAGTTACGTCACGAGCCGCCCCACGCTGGTGGCCACCGTCGGCATTGGGTATGCGGATGGATACCCGCGGCAGGTTTCCAACCGTGGGGCGCAGGTGCTGTTGCGGGGGCGGCGTTGTCCAGTTTTGGGTCGGGTGACCATGGATCAGATCATGATCGACGTGACAGATTTGCCGGAGCCGCCCCGGCCTGGGGAGGTGGTGACCCTGATTGGGCGGCAGGGGGGGGAGGAGATTTTGGCGACGGAGGTCGCGTCATGGGCGGGGACGATCTCCTGGGAAATCCTGACGGGGTTGACGTCCCGGGTGGAGCGGGTCTGCCGGGAGGCTTGAGAGAGGTCAGGGAGCATATTCTAGGCGGAAGCCGTTCTGCCGCCATTTTTCGCGGACATCGGCCGCCAGTTTGGGCAAATCCCGATCGCGCAGAAGGTGGGTGGCGGCGGCTTGGCGCGAGTCCGTTCCAGCTCGGAGATCCCGGAGGTAAGCGGCCACGGCTTCACCGGTTCCGGAGCCGTCCAGGTGGAGGAAGTAGGTCATCAGGACATTCGCCGAATGATAGTTTTTGGCGGCATCTCCGTTGACGAGCAGGTTGGCCCATTCTTCGCGGGAGATGGTCATGAGTTTTTCGACGGGAAGCATCTGGAACTCGTTGCCGTTGGCCCGTTCCATCACGGTCTTTTCCACGTTGCCGGTCATGTTGCTGAAGCGCATGGTCCCCTTGCTGTAGGGGGCGGACTGCATGTATTCGGCGATCCCCTCGGTGAACCAAATGGGCGCGCCGTAGATGCCCCACATCACCGCCACTTGGTGGGTGATTTCGTGCACCAGCGTGCCGCTGTCCTTGTCGGGATCGATGATGTAGCGGTTGCCGACCTGTTCCACGCCCAAACTGGTGAGCGGAACGCTGATGGAGCCTGAGACGAACTCGCGCCCCCGGCTGACAGAACTGAACATGCCTCCGCTGCCGGGCAGACCGCCCGCTGCAAAGTAGGCCTCCCGGTTCGCGAAGAGTTTGGTGAGGAAATGCCCGCCTTCCTGCGGAGGCATCGGATCAAACCCGACGGGCAGAGCTTTGACCCCCTCGTAAGTGGCTTCAAAGAGACGGGCGAATTCGCGAACCACGCTGTTCGAAAGACGGAGCGGGGAACGGAATTCAAAGTGGGGGCTGAAATAACTGAATTCCTCGCCGATCTCCTTTTCCTCGATCTTGAGATCTCCGGTGGTTTCCACCTTTTCGGGCCATGGGGCGAGCTTTTGGGGGGCCTGGCCTCGCCACGTCGTGAGATAGGCCTGATCCTCGGCACTGAGTCTTGAGACCGGCAGTTTGAACAGCCCTGCCGCCGTTTTCAGAGCCACGGTGGAGGCATCGGCATCGATCAGGATGGCCTCGATCTTTTTGCCATCGCTGCTCGTCCAAGTGCGCGGGCTTCCGGGGGACTGTGCGTTCGCGGAAACCGTCAAAACGCCGACGAGAAGGAGCACAGAGAAGGCGGAGGGAAGAGGGGGGCAACACGAAGTCATGGCGTGGGCGGTTTGTCGGTGTATCCGTAACGATATCCATGGAGCTTGACAAGCACTTGCAGGAGAGATTCGGTCATGGGTTCTTTCGGCCAGGTCAGCGCAAGATCGTGGAAATCCTCCTGGAGGGGCGCTCCGCCTTGGCGGTGTTTCCCACGGGAGGTGGAAAGTCGCTCTGTTATCAGCTTCCTGCGCTTTTGCTCGAGGGGATGACTCTGGTGGTCTCTCCATTGATCGCGTTGATGAAAGATCAGGTCGAGGCCCTCCAGGCGCGAGGAGTTTCCGCCGAGCGGTTGGATTCCACTTTCTCCATGGACGAGGTCCGTTCCATCCAGGGCCGGATGGAAAGCGGGGAACTCAAGCTCCTTTACGTCGCCCCGGAGCGGCTGGCCAACGAGGGGTTTCTTCATCGGTTGCGGCGAACCCGGATCTCTTTGTTGGCGATCGACGAGGCCCACTGCATCTCATCCTGGGGCCACAATTTTCGCCCGGATTACCTGAAGCTGGGGACCGTGGCTCGGGAACTCGGGGTGGAACGGGTGCTGGCCCTTACTGCCACCGCCACCCCGGAAGTGTCGTCGGAAATCCGGGCCCATTTTGACATCCGCGAGGCGGACCACGTGCAGACCGGGTTTCATCGCCCCAACCTTCGCTTTGCCGTCACTCCGTGCGGAGTCGGGGAGCGGGAGGATCTCCTGCTGCAGCGGCTTCGTCCGCTCGCGGACTCACCCGGTGCCACAATCATCTACGTCACCCTGCAACAGACGGCGGAGGCGTTGGCCGGGCGACTGCGGTCGGCCGGATTTTCCGCCAAAGCCTATCACGCGGGACTGCCGGACGACTACCGTTCCGAGGTTCAGCGCGCGTTCATGCAGGGCGACGTTCCCATCGTGGTGGCCACCATCGCGTTCGGGATGGGGATCGACAAGGCCGATGTCCGCCGCATTTTTCACTACAACCTCCCGAAATCGCTGGAGAGTTACATCCAGGAAAGTGGCCGTGCCGGGCGGGATGGCAAGGCCGCCTCCTGTGAGATTCTGGCCTGCTTGGAAGATCGCATCGTGCTGGAAAATTTTGCCTATGGCGACACTCCTTCACCCCGGGCGGTGCGGGCGTTGGTGGAGCATTTGATGTGGCAAGGGGAACGGTTCTCGGTCTCGCGCTATGATCTTTCGGTGACCAATGACATCCGTCCCCTGGTGATCGCCACGGCGCTGACGCAGCTCGAGTTGGATGGCGTTTTGATTCCCGAGGGAGCCTTTTACGCGGGCTATCGCGTCGCGGCGGCGCGGCCCATGGCCAAGATGGTGGCCGGGTGCGAGGCGGAAGAACGGCGGTTGGTGGAACGGATGTTCGCGGCCGGCAAACCGGGGAGGAAGTGGATCACCATGGAGATCGCGGCGATGAGTGAAACGTTGGGGGTGGCAGAGGAGCGGATCCGGGAAGTGCTGCTGAATCTGGAAGCACTCGGCGAAGTGGTCTTGGAGCCATCGGGGTTGCGGCATGGTTACCGACTGGCACCGGACCCGCCCAAGGCCGGGGTTCTGGCAGAACGGCTCACCCGTCTTTTCGCGGAGCGGGAGGCCGCGGAAATTGCCCGGTTGGATCAGGTGATCGCCTATTGCGAGTCCACGGCCTGTTTGGCGCGGCATCTGACCGCTCACTTCGGGGATGAGCTTGGGGACGACTGCGGAACCTGTGCAAATTGCTTGGGCCGGGAAGGAAGTCGACGGCTGCCCCGGGCCGGGGAGCGGAGTCTCGACGGAACGGACTTGGAGACGATCCGCGGCGTGATGGCAGAGAAGCACCCGGCGTTGCGGCAGCCTCGTCAGTTGGCCCGTTTTCTGTGTGGCTTGAGCAGTCCGGCGACGACGCGGGCGCGCCTTGGCAGCCACGATGCGTTTGGAGCGCTGCAACACCTGAGGTTTCCCCAAGTCCTCGAGCAGTTGGAGACCATGCTCGTTTGAGGAACGCGTTCGCTGCTCAGGAGTCCTCGCCGTGCAAGGCGTCTTCCAGAGCGTGCCAAGCCAGGGTCGCGCACTTGATGCGCGCGGGAAACTTGCGGACACCGGCGAGAGCGGCGATTTCTCCGTTCTCGACGAGATCGAGGGCTGGATCTTCGGCTTTGGTCAGCATCTCGTAGATCTCGTGGGCCTTGGCGTGGGCCTGCTCGGGGGTGAGACCGGCCAGGAGCGTGGTCATGATGGAGGCGGAAGCCCGTGAGATGGCGCATCCCTCGCCGACGAAACTGGCCTCGGCGATTTTGCCGTTTTCCTCGCGCACGAAGACCGTGACCTTGTCGCCACAGAGCGGGTTGTAACCTTCCGAGCGACCGGTGCAGGGGTGGAGTTCCCGTTCATGCCGGGGGCGCTTGCTGTGATCCAGGATGATTTCCTGGTAAAGCTGCTCGAGGTGATCGTCCATGCGTGGAGAGGATTAAGCGAAGTAACGGTGGGCTTTCCGCACCGCATTGGCAAGCGTTTCCACTTCTTCGAGGGTGTTGTAGCAGGCAAAGGAGGCGCGTGCGCTGCTCTGGATGCCGAGACGGGCCAGCAACGGCTGGGCGCAGTGATTCCCCGCGCGGATGGCCACGCCTTCGGAGTCGAGAATGGTCCCGATGTCGTGCGGGTGAATCCCCTCCATGGTGAAGGAGACCACCGGGGCCTTGCCGGGAACGGTTCCCTGAATCCGCAGGCCGGGAATGGAGAGCAAGGCCTCGTGGGTCGCCGTCACCAAGTTGTGTTCGTGCTCCCGAAGTTCCGGCCAGTTCAATTGGTCATGGTAGGCGAACGCTGCACCGAGACCGATGGCCCCGGAGATGTTGGGGGTGCCGGCTTCGAACCTGTCCGGGGGAGGACGAAAGGTCGATTCCTCGAAACTGACCCGCTCCACCATGTCGCCGCCGCCTTGCCACGGAGGGAGGCTGGCGAGAAGTTTGCCGCGCCCGTAGAGAACGCCGATCCCATCCGGGCCAAACATTTTGTGGCCGCTAAAGACGTAGAAGTCGCATCCGATCTCGGAGAGGTTGACCGGGCCGTGGGGCACGGCCTGGGCTCCGTCCACCAAGGTGACGATGCCCCGGTCTCGGGCCGCCTTGCAGATTTCCGCGGCCGGATTGACTGTGCCGAGGACATTTGAGACGTGGGTGAATGCCAGGATCCGGGTCTTTTCGGTGAGCAGGGCGGGAAGCCGCTCCAGGTCGAGGGCCCCGTCCGGGGTGATGGGCAACACCCGGATCTTGGCCCCGGCCCGTTTCGCGAGGAATTGCCAGGGCACGATGTTGGCGTGGTGCTCCATCTCGGTGAGCAGGATTTCGTCCCCGGCATGGACGTGGAGGTCTCCCCAACTGCGTGCCACCAGATTGATGGCCTCCGTCGTGCCGCGCACGAAAACGAATTCTTCCGCGTGTGCTGCTCCCATGGCCCGGCAAATTCCGGTCCGTGCCCTGTCATAGGCCTGGGTGGCCTCCCCGCTGAGGAGGTGAACGCCGCGGTGGATGTTGGCGCAGCCGTTCTCGTAGAAATGGCGGATAGCGTCGATGACGGCGCGCGGTTTCTGGGAAGTGGCCCCGTTATCGAGGTAAACCAGGGGTTTCCCGTGCACTCGGCGTTCCAGGATCGGGAAATCGCGACGGATGATGGCGGGGTTCAACTTCGGGGAGGGGCTGGGGAGATCTCCAAGAGGATACGGGTGACGGGACATTTTGGCCGCGCACTTGCGGTGGACCTGGAGCGTGTATACTTGGCGCAGTGATTCCGCAGGCAACCCTCAAGCGTCAAGTGAGAATTGGTCTGCATTTGGGCGGTGCGCTGGTGGTGGTGTTGCTTGCGACCATTCCGTTTTGGGTGACCCCGCTCGATCTGGAGATTCAGAGAGCCGCCTGGCAAGGGGAGGCGGGCTGGAGTTTGGGGGAGATGCAGCCGTGGAAGGCCATTTATCACTTTGGCACGCTCCCCGCCTTGCTGATGACCTTGGCGGCCCTGGTGACCCTGGTTCTCGGACTGCGCGGTGGCAGGCTGGCCCCGTGGAGCAAGGCCGCGGCCTATCTGGTGCTCTGCATGGCGATTGGTCCCGGGATTTTGGTGAACCTGGTTCTCAAGGATCACTGGGGTCGGCCTCGACCGCGCGACGTCATCCCTTTTGGCGGCGAGTATCCGGCGGAGAGGGTGTGGATCGCGGACCCATCCAGCCCCGGAAAGAGTTTCCCCTGCGGACATTGCACCATGGGCTTTTTCTTCTTCGCCCCGGCAATTTTGTTGAGACGCCTGGGACGCCGTCGGATGGCCCTCGCCCTGTTCACCTTGGCATGGGGCCTCGGTCTCCTGCTGGGGATCGCACGGATTTTGCAGGGCGGTCACTTTGCCAGTGATGTCCTGTGGGGGGCGGGAATTTGTTGGATGGTTTCGATGGGGCTCTACTACGCCATGGGCCTGGATCGGCGGCTCACCTGGAATTTGTCCAGGAAGAGCGAGTTTCAGCACGGGCCGGTGAGCGTGATCGGCGGAGCCGTTGCGCTGTTGTTGCTGGGTGGAATCCTCCTGGCCACTCCTTACAGGCACGAGGAACGGCACGAAATCAGGGTGGCCGGGGGCTCTCGTCTCGAGTTGTCCCTCGTTCTGGAGGGGAACCGGCACCGCATCCGCCTGGCCGGGGATGCCTCCGAGCCGGGACTCGTTGCGACGCAGGGAAACGGCCACGGTTTGCCGGGCAGCGGCGTCAAGGCTTCCTGGTCTGCCCGGACCACGCCGGAGGGGAACCCCTATTTCCAGTTCAAGCAGCGCTTGAGCGGGTGGTTCAGCGAACTCGATCAAGTCAACGAGATCATCGTCCCAGCCCGTCCGGGAGAGGTCCGCGTGCAAATCCGCTCGGGAGCTGCCGAGATCGATTTTGGCGAATCGGTGAACTCGCAGCGTTGGAAGGTTGAAGTCGAGCCGGGAGCGAGTTGCCGATGGCGGAGCGGTTCCGCGGAGGGAGAGGTTGCCCCGGGGAAGCCCTCGACATTTGCCTTGCCTCTCACAGGGGGCCCTGTTTCCCGGTGAGCTTGGCGTATTCTTGTCGCAGGAAACGATCCGTCATTCCGGCCACGTAATCGCACACCGTGCGTTCCAGAGATTGACCGGCCCCGTGCGTCTCCAGATACCCTTGCATCAACCGGGGATCTTTCAGGCAGGCCAGAAACACGGTTTCGATCATCTCGCACCCCCGATTGTTGACCTGGGCGATCGATGGATGACGGTAGACGTGATCGAACAGGAAGGTGCGGAGCTGGGCGTTGGCCTGCTTCAGTTCGGCGCTGTAGGAGGCCAAGGGGAGGGGATGACGCCGCACCTCGTCGGCACGGGTCACTCCCGCGTCGTTCAGGCGGCGCAAGGTTTCCCGGACCACATCGGCGACCTGGAAGTCGATGAGGGCGCGGATGGTGTAGGTCACGAATTTCTTCGGGTGCAGGGCCAGGGCGGGAAACTGGTGGCGCACCTGCTCCGCGCACCCTTTCCAGACGGTGAGATCCGCGAGTTGATCGACATCAACGAGACCGTGATCGAGCCCGTCGTCGAGGTCATGGCCGTGGTAGGTGATTTCGTCGGCGATGTTGGCCAGTTGGGCTTCCAGCGAGGGGCGGGGAAATCGTTCTTCCGGGGTGTTTCCGAACGCGGACCGGTCGAATCCCTGGTGGTGTTTGCGCAATCCCTCGAGAACTTCGTGGGTCAGGTTCAACCCGTGGAACGAGGGGTATTTGATCTCCAGCCTCTCGACGATTCGCAGACTTTGCAGGTTGTGTTCAAAGCCCCCGTGATCGCGCATCAACTCGTCGAGTTTTCCCTCGCCGCAGTGTCCATAGGGTGCATGGCCGAGATCATGAGCCAGGGCAATCGCCTCCGCGAGATCTTCATTGACTCCCAAGGCGCAAGCCAGGGTCCGGCTAACTGAGGCGACTTCGATGGTGTGGGTCAACCGGGTCCGAACGTGGTCCCCGGTCTCGTTGAGAAAGACCTGGGTCTTGTATTCCAGGCGTCGGAATGCCCGGGAATGAACGATGCGGGCCCGGTCCCTCTGATACCCCGTTCGGTAGGGATGATCCGGTTCCGGGTGAACCCTGCCGGCGGATGCCTGGGACCGCTGGGCGTAGGGGGCCAGGGAGCTTGCTTCAAACTCTTCCAACGCGCGCCGATTGCGCATCCCATACGCGGCTGGCGGAGGTTCGGGCGGGGCAGAGCCGCTGGTCAGGACCGGTTCCATCAGTGCGGTTGGCTGGGCAGTCGATGTTCCCGGCGCAGTTCTCGGGGCACCCGAATCATGTCATAACCGGACAATAGGATCAAGGTGATGGCCAGAACAGCGACGCCTGACCAATACACCAGAAAAAGCGGTGCGACCGCGCCCAGCGGGACCTTGAGCATGGTGGCGCCCGAAAAACTGAGGAGGAGAAGCGTCAAGGTCAGCCAAAACATGAGCGTCCGCCGGGTTCGGCGCTGCTTCAGTTGGCCGGAGAAATACCGCATAGGCCGGAACATGGCGCCCATTTTACGACGAACCGGTAAGAAAAACAGCGCCGGTGAAAAGGAATCTTCGTCCGATCTTCAGAGGGTCCATTTGCGGCGGAACTCGCCGATCGCGGCTTCCACCTGCCGACGAAGGCTTGAGGTGGAGATCCAACAACCATCCGCGGCCGCGACTGCGTGTTGCACGGCCACATCATCGCTCGCGGCGGTGATGGCATACTGTCCGGAGTAGCGGGTGACCAACCGCTCGATGATAGAGTCTGCGGATCCCTGGGAAGATGCGTAAAAGACCTGGACTCCGGGGGCACTCGGTTCCGCTTTCGGGTAGGGATCTGCTTGCCCGCCATCGAAGACCACCACGACCCGCACCTGGGAAATGTCTTGGTAGGCGGTGAGGACCCGACAGAGTTCCTGCCGAGCCTGAGCGGGACGCTGCTGGTGGGTTGTCTTGAGATCTTGCCAGGCAAAGATGACATTGTGGCCATCCACCAGCAGGACCGGGACGGCACCGACAGCCATAACAAAGGACCGGGTAGTCAGGACTCCTCGGTCGGAGCCTCTTCGGAAGTCGCTTCGGAAGTCGCTTCGGAAGTCGCTTCGGAAGTCGCTTCGACCTGGGGTTCGGAAGCCTCGCCGGCCGGGGCATCGAGCGCCTCATCCGTCTTGGCTTTCTTGGTGGCGGGAGTCTTCTTTGCCGTGGCGGTCTTTTTGGGGGCCGGAACTTTCTTGGAAGCGGGGACCTTTTTGGCGGCGGCCTTCTTCAGTTCGGCATCGCTCTCCTCTGCCGTGACCGACTTCGAACCCGGAGCCTTTTTGGCGACGGCCTGATTTGTCTTCTCACGATCTTTCACCCGCTTGAGGTATTCCTTGCGGCGGCGTCTCTTGATGACCTTGTTGTATTGCTGGCCCATGGTGCGGTTTGAACGGGGTCGCGCGGGATTCCTGGGAACGGAACTCGCGGGGCAGGCATTTACAACCGTGAATGCCCGGGGATCAAGGAAAAAGACCTGAATGGTTGCGAACGAAGTCCGGGCAAAGCGGGGGGGCAGCGGTGCCACCGGGCAAAATTCTGGCTCGGACCGGAAAACCGCTTGCGTTGCGGGAAGAGCGTTGTCTAGATTACACTCGTTCCTTTGACACGGTGGAGTGGTGCATACCTCCACCTTCCCACGGCCCTCATTGGCAGGATTGGTGAGCTTTTGATGGCCAAAGCGCAGAGTGTCCGGGTCCACCCTGGACGAACACTCGGCCGGGGGCAGGGGAGCGTCCCGATTCATCAGAGTGCGCAAGAGAAGAACGGCCACGCCGCCATCCCGGAGAGGAGCGGTCCTGCAGGCGCGCAGCGAAGGCTGCCGGTCATTCTCCAGCATCACAACGCAAATTTCGTTTCAGATCCACGTCCGTCCCAGCTCAAACCTGCGGCCCTGACCAGATTTTAGACCTTCCGATTTCCGCCTCCCCGGACGGCGGTCACCCTTTTCCAAGCCCCCAACACCAGACCTTTCTGGGCATCCTCTGAATTTAGCGACATGAACGACTCGCACGCGGCGGACCTGCCGCTCTTCCCAAACACAGACTTTTCCAAGGAGGCTCCCAAAAGGCCCCTGGCGGACTCAGCGACCGCAGGCGATGGCGAATCCGCCGACTCCAAGGAGGGAGCGAAACGCAGCAGAAGACCGAGAGGTCAGGGACGTCGGAGGCCTTCCAAGCAAGGAGACGAAGGAGGCGCTTCTCCGGCACCCGGTCCCGGCCCCGGTTCCGATTCGGCCCAGGCCCCCGTGGCACCGATGCCCGCTTCATCGACCTCAACTCAGCCCCCCACCGCCCGGGAAGGGGGAGGCCAGAGATCCCAGGACCACCCTCCGCGCGAACGTTTCCAGGACGACCGTCAGCGCGACCGGGAACCCGGCTTTCGCCGCCGCAAAGGCAAGCGGCGCCGGGATCGCCATCGCGGCGAGGGAGACCGGGATCGGGAACCACGCGAGCCGCGCGAACCTCGCGAACCTCGCGAGGATCGGGACCGGGAGAGCGAGCGCCGTCCCGAGGTGCTCACCGGTCCGGTCATCGAAGGCGAGGGACTCCTGGAAATTTCGAGCAAGGGTTTTGGCTTCCTCCGCCAGGCGGACAGCGATTTCCAACAGGCTCCCAGCGATGTCTTCGTGACGCCGGAGGTGGTTCGCGCCTTTGGGTTGCGCGATGGCATGTGGCTGAAATGCGCGGCCCGGGAAGGGAATCGGGGACCGCAACTCACCGAGGTCCTGGAGATTTGCGGCAAGAAACCCGAGGACTGCCGAGACCTTCCTTACTTTGAGGAACTGACCGCAATCAACCCGGACAAACGCTTGGTCATGGAGACGAGGCGGGATCGCTACACCACGCGGGTCATCGATTTGATCTCGCCGATCGGTCGCGGCCAGCGTGGCCTGATCGTGGCGCCGCCCCGGACCGGCAAGACGACCCTCTTGCAACACCTCGCCGAGGCCGTTCACCAGAATCACGAGTCCGTCAAGATCTTCATCCTGCTGGTCGATGAGCGACCGGAGGAAGTCACCGAATTGCGCCGGGCTCTGCCCTACGCCAATGTCTTGGCCAGCAGCAACGATCAGGATGTCAAGAATCACACCCGGATCGCCCAGTTGGCCATTGAGCGCTGCAAACGCCTAGTCGAAACCGGGCAGCATGTTTTCCTTCTCCTCGATTCCATCACCCGCATGGCGCGCGCTTTCAACAACGCGATCCGGGGCGGAGGGAGCCGCGGGACCGCTTCCGGTGGACTGGCGGTCGGGGCGCTCGAAATTCCGCGCCGCCTCTTCGCTGCGGCCCGCAATACCCGGGAAGGCGGCTCCCTGACCATCATCGGCACCGCCTTGATCGAGACCAACAGCCGCATGGACGATGCCATCTTCCAGGAATTCAAGGGAACGGGGAACATGGAGCTCGTGTTGGATCGCAAAATTGCCGAGCAATACATCTGGCCCGCCGTGAACATTCACGCGTCCGGCACCCGCCGAGAGGAGTTGTTGCTTCCTCCGCATCAGCTCGAAAAAATTCATGTGATTCGTCGAGGACTTGCCGGTCACAAACCCGTCGAAGCCATGGAACGATTGTTGTCCCTCATGGAACGTTTTCCGAGCAATGCCCAGATGCTGATCGAGCTGAAGGCGAGCGCCGCCTGAGCGCAGCGATGAATCCGGCGACCTCAGAGCAGCCCCCATCCGTTCCGGCGGTGGCCGAAGTCGGTTCGGTTCAGGAAAAGGCCGGCGCCACCGGGGTCGTTGCCTGGCTCATGGACGAGGCCATTCCCATTCCCGGAACCCGGATCAAGATTGGGTTGGATCCGCTGCTTGGTGCCTTTTCCGCCTTGGGAGTCCCCGTGGGCGATGCCGTGACCAACAGCGTGTCCATCGTCGCTCTCGTCGAGGCCTTGCGCCGCGGACTCCCGTTCCAGTCGATGGCGACCATCGTGGGGAACATCCTTGTGAATGCCGGTTTCGGCTCGGTGCCCATCGTGGGCAACATCTTTTCCGTTTTCTTTCGGAGCAACTCTCGGAACCGAGACATCATCAACGATTATCTCCGCAAAGCGGTCGCGACCGGTGAACCGGCCAGTTGGTGGCGAGTGGTGCCGCTCTTGATTTTTCTCGGACTGTTTGTCCTCGGCGCGCTGGTGGTGAACATGATGCTTTGGGTGGTGCTGCTGAAGTTCCTCGCGGAGCACCTGGGAACCGGGTTGCCCGAGTTGAAGATCCCTTGAAAGGGGAGCTTGGTCCAGAACCAGTCGAGCCTTGCGCACGGTCAGGTGGATCTAACCATCAAGCAGGTTGACTGTGCAATCCTACGATCCCCCTCGTAGCAGAAGCGCCCACCGCTTCTGACGAGCTGATAGATGGCATGAGGTTGTCCGGCGGGCGGCGAATCCGTGATCCTGACACCCCTGCAAAATCGACGCACAGCGATTTCCTTTTCGGACCGCCGACCGAGACGAGAAGCCTTCATTCCACGTCAGACACAGCGGGGGGGAGGGATGGAACCGATGGTCATCCAAGGCGGAATGCGTGGGCGATTCCGCTACGAGAATGAATTCTGAGTAGCGGAACTCCCAAGAATTCCGTTCCAGCGTCCGTCACAATCCTTCACACCCCGCAGCGGGTCCTTTGGTTGACAAAATACACTTCTGTGTCATGATATAGCCGTCAGCCGAAGTCACCACTGCTTCCTCAGCGGTGACACGGGGGAACCGAACTCCTAGTGCGCTTGCGAGAATCAAGCTATCTAGGAAGGGGCGCACGGGAGTGGGCAACCACTGGCCGGGATCACTTCCAAGATCTAGTCCGACAGCTAACCTCGCAGGCCTTATGGAAGGGACGATCTATCTGGATCTTCGCAGTTGTGTTTGCGGAGATGCAAGGTCTCCCAATGCAACTTCGTCGCACGGGACCGCTCCGACAAACAGTCCCTGGCGGCACTGACCTCCAGTCCATGTAGAATTCGCTCAATCGCCGCTGTGCTAGCGGCCACGCCCCTCGGCCCCTCGCCGAAACCGGGCACTTCAATCCTCGACTGCTCACCAGCCAATCTCGCTCCCCACGGCGGGACTCAGTGTCGCCGTGTCAGGACGAATTGGGCAGGCTTACCTCGCAACAATCAATCCTCAACTCTCAACTCAAATCTTCTCAGTTATGCACTTTTCCCAAAACGATCTTTGGTGGGCGCTCACGCCCGCAATTCTCATCGCCGGATGGCACCTTCTCGGCATTACGTTTATCCACGAACGCGAGACCGGGATTGTGGTCAAGCGCTGGAGCTGGCGCAACTTGCGCGCCGGCCAGATCATTGCGTTAAAGGGCGAGGCCGGGATCCAGGCGGATACGCTCTCTCCTGGCCCGCACTTCTTCTATTGGATCTGGCAATACACCGTGACCCGCACCGGGTTGGTCGAGGTCCCGCAAGATCACATCGCCCTGATCGTGGCGCATGCCGGGGAACCGATTCCGCCGGGCCGAATCCTGGGCCGCCAAGTGGCCTGTGACCACTTTCAAGACGCCCGCGCCTTCCTCACCGGAGGTGGCGAAAAGGGGCGGCAGAACGCCGTTCTCACCACCGGGACCTACCGGATCAACACCGCCTTGTTCGATGTCATCACGCCTTGGAACGCCGCCGGACACGGGATCGATCCCGTGTCCCTCCGCCTTCACAAAGTGGAGCCGGATCGGGTGGGGATTGTGACCACCTTGGACGGGACCCCGATCACGGATGGCGACATCGCCGGCCCGCTTGTTCCCGGTCACGACAACTTCCAATCCGCGCAGGCATTTCTCGATCAAGGCGGCCGCCGCGGCTTGCAGGAACAAATCGTGCTGAGCGGTCAGTGGAACATCAACCCCTGGTTTGCGCAGGTGGAGCAGGTGCCCATGGTGGAAATCCCGATTGGTCACGTCGGCGTGGTCATCAGCTATGTTGGCAAAGCTCACGAAGATGTCAGTGGCGCCGACTTCAAACACGGCGACCTCGTGCTCACCGGCCACAAAGGGGTCTGGGTCAGCCCCTTGCTCCCCGGCAAACACCCCATCAACACCCGCGTCACCCGGGTGGAGTTGGTCCCCACGACGAACATCGTCTTGAACTGGGCCACGCGCACCGAGGCGCACGCCTACGACGCCAAACTCAATAGCATCACGGTTCGCTCCCGGGACGGCTTCGCCTTCAACCTGGATGTCTCCCAGATCATCCATATTGGCGCCAATGAAGCCCCCCGCGTCATCAGCCGGGCCGGTTCCTTGCAGAACCTGGTGGATCATGTCTTGCAACCGTTGGTCGGAAACTATTTCCGGAACAGCGCCCAAGACTACACCGTGCTCGATTTCCTCAGCGCCCGGAGCCATCGCCAAAGCGAAGCTGCACAACACATTGAAGTGGCCCTGCGCGACTACGACGTGGAAGCGATCGATACCTTGATCGGGGATATCACTCCGCCAGAAACGCTCATGAAGACGCAGACCGACCGAAAGATCGCCGAGGAACAACGCAAAACCTACGAGACGCAGGAAGCGGCGGAAACCCAGCGCCAACAACTCGTCCGGCAAACGTCCTTGGCCGATATCCAGCGCGACGTGGTCGGTGCCGAGCAAGGCGTGCAAATCGCAGAGCTTCATGCCCGCGCCACGGTGCGCAAGAGCCAGGGCGACGCAGAATCGACCCGTCTCCGCGCCGATGGGGATGCGGATGCCATTCGCGCCACGGGGAACGCCAAGGCGGAAGCCTACCGCGCCGGAGTGGAATCCCTGGGATCGGAGAGCTACGCATTGATCCAGTTGATGCAAATCATCGGGGAACGCAATGTCCGCGTGGTGCCCGATGTGGCGGTGAGCGGCGCAACGGGAGCCAATGGCCTCCTCGATGCCCTCATGGCGATGATGGTGAAGAAGGAACGAAACAGCGAGGAGGAATAAAATAACTGGAAGGGCTTTGCTTTTTGAATCTCGCGGCCGCCGCATCACCGTCAGCCAGGGGGTGGAGTGGGTTCAACTCATTCGAAGCATGCACAGCGGCAAGCCTTAGCAGCCTGTTGAAAAACGGTTCATTTTATTATAAGGAACGCTCAAAGCGAGCGGTCCGAACCCAGTTGAACTTAGCTTACCGTGCAGGGGATTTTTCGGATTGATGTCCCAAAATGTC
>QQNE01000084.1 GCA_003402735.1 Verrucomicrobiota bacterium | reverse complement strand
GAGCAATTGGACGGAGATGGATGTCTGGCAATATATCAAGCAGGAGGAGATTCCCTTGCCCACGCTCTACTTCGCCCATGAGCGTGACGTCTTTGAACGGGGGGGCACTTTGTTGGCCCTGACAGATTTCATCACCTTGCAAAGTGGGGAGGCGACCCGCCGGATCCAGGTGCGCTTTCGCACCATCGGAGACGCAACCTGCACGGGGGCGGTTGTTTCCGGGGCCGACACGGTGGACAAAATCATCGAGGAGGTGGCGGCCGCGCGCCAGACGGAGCGCGGCACTCGAGCGGATGATCGACGGTCCGAGACCGCCATGGAAGATCGCAAGAAAGAAGGTTATTTCTAAAACGCAGGGAGCATGAGCGAGACTCAAGGATATTTGGATATGGATTTGTTGCGCTTCACCACCGCGGGAAGCGTCGACGACGGCAAGAGCACCCTGATTGGAAGGCTTCTTTACGATTCCAAGGCGATTTTCGAGGATCAGTTGGAAGCGGTGGAGCGGTCCTCCATTCAGCGGGGGGACGAGAACATCAACCTGGCGCTCCTGACCGACGGATTGCGGGCGGAACGGGAGCAGGGGATCACGATTGATGTGGCCTATCGCTACTTCGCGACGCCGCGGCGGAAGTTCATCATCGCGGACACTCCGGGGCACATTCAATATACCCGGAACATGGTGACCGGAGCATCGACGGCGAACTTGGCGATTATCCTTGTCGATGCGCGGCATGGCGTGATTGAGCAGACCTGCCGACATGCGTTCATTGCCAGTTTGTTGCGCATCCAGCACATCGTGGTGGCGGTGAACAAGATGGATCTGGTGGATTGGCAGGAAGATGTCTTCCTGCGGATCAAGCACGATTTTGAGCAGTTCGCCTCACGCCTGGAGAATCTGGTGGAGGTGACCTTCATTCCGATGAGTGCGCTCAACGGGGACAACGTCGTGGACAAGTCCGATCACATGCCCTGGTATATGGGGCCGCCGCTTCTCTATCATTTGGAGACTGTCTACATTGGCGCACAGGAGAATCACGTGGATCCGCGGTTCCCAGTGCAGTGGGTCATCCGTCCGCAGAGCGACAAATATCACGATTTTCGTGGTTATGCCGGGCGCGTGGCGGGAGGAGTCTTCAAGAAAGGGGACGAGGTCACGGTTCTGCCCTCCGGATTCAGCACCCGGATCAAGGAGGTGGTGACTTACGACGGGCCCCTGGAAGAAGCCTTCGCGCCCCTCTCCGTCACCCTCACGTTGGAAGACGAGATCGATATCAGCCGGGGCGACATGATCGTCAAACCGCACAATCAACCTCACATGTCCCAGGATATCGAGGCAATGATCTGCTGGTTCAGCGATTCCTCCAAATTGCAGACCAAGGGAAAGTATGTCCTCAGGCACACCACCAAGGAGGTCCGGGCTGTGGTTCAGGAAGTGCGTTACAAGGTGAACATCAACACCCTTCACAAAATTGAGGGCGAGCCTCACTTTGATCTCAACGAAATCGGCCGCATTTCGCTTCGTACTTCCTCACCCCTGTTCTTCGACAGCTACCGCCGCAATCGCAACACTGGCAGTTTCATTCTGATCGATGCGGGATCAAATGAGACAGTTGCCGCGGGCATGATTCTCTAACATATATGAGAAATTTGGATTTATTGTTATTAGATTCCAGTAATTAAAAAAATTGTTGCGCCTCTTCTAGGGGGGCTGTAAAGGAAGCGTCGCTTGGTTCCTTGGGAACCCGGATTCAACTGTTTGCATCTGGTCTCAAGCCCCAGGTGTCTAACCTTTGCACAATGAGGAATCCGTTATCTCTGCTTCGCGTCCTTCCGGTCTTTATCATTTTGGGACTTACCATCTGGATCGGCTGGCCGCAGGGCGTCGATGCCAATTCGCGCACTTACACCGCTGAATATGTCCCGGACCGGATCGCCGACGGCTTCGATTTCCCGGTCGGTGCCAACGGAAGCGCCTCAGGGTATTACATGGCCCGCAAAATGACTCCGTTCGGTCATCTCGGTGATGACTGGAACGGTGTGGGAGGCGGGAATTCCGATTATGGGGACCCCGTCTATTCCATCGCAGACGGAGTGGTGGTCTACTCGGAGAACTTCGGATCCAACTGGGGCCAGGTCGTCATCGTCCGGCACAAATACCGCGAGTCTGACGGCAGCGTGCGGAAGGTCGATTCTCTTTACGGGCACGTGGTCAACCGCCGGGTCGGCATGGGTGATTTCGTGCGCCGTGGGCAGCAGATCGCCCAGATCGGCAACAACAACGGCATGTATCTGGCTCACCTTCATCTGGAGATCCGGAGCAACACGGAGATCGGAATTCAATCCTGGAATCATTCAAAAGGCCTCAGCAACTACCATCGTCCAGATCAGTTCATCGCCCGGCATCGCCCCGGGAAGCGGGTCGATCCCGGTCTTCGTCTCGCTTCGGCCGAGTCTCGTGGCGCGGAGGGCGGTGCGCCGGTGAAAGCGGCTGCCGCTCCGGTGGCCATGGCTAGTGTGAGTCCGGTGACCGCGCCGCCAGCGAAGCCGAACCGCGCGGACGATTCCCCACCCGCAGCCCAGGCGAAACCGAAGCTGTTTGCTGTAGGCGACACCGTGGTCAAGCCGACTCCCTCGCGAGCCGGGTCTGCGGTCTCTTCCCGGCGTGCGGAGCCGGTCTTGTTCGCAGGGGGCAAGAAATCGTCCAAAGTGGTCGATGAACTGGTCTCACCGGCGAAGCAGGGAAAATCGGAGGGGAAGGAGAAGGTGAAAGGGGAGCCGCATCCGTTTTTTGGCGGTGGTTCCCCCGAGCGGAGCCGTCGTTCGCGCAAAGTTTCCCGGGACAAGCCAGAGGCGGCGGTCACCAAAGTGAAGACGGCTGGGGCGCGGCGCCGGAGCTTCGGGAAGCAGTAGTCCGATGGGTCAGCGGATGAAATAGCTGAGGTTCTCCAACTCAACGGCCAGGTCCACGCTGTTGACGATGACGTGGCTGGGAACTTGAAGAACGGTCGGAGAGAAATTGAGAATGGCCTGGATCCCGGCATCGACCGCCTCGTTCACCACGCTTTGGGCGGAGTTGGAGGGGATGGCGAGGATGGCCATTTTCACGTGGTGTTCTCGGACATAGACGGGCATCTCCTTGGCGGCTCGAATCGCGAAGGGAACGTTCCGGGCGTTGGCGCTTTCCGGGGCCAGATCGAAAGCGGCGGTGATTTCGAATCCCTCCTTCCGGAAGCCGTCGTAGCGCAGGAGGGCGGCTCCGAGGTTGCCGACACCGATGAGGATCACGGGCTGCAGCTTGGTGGTGCCGAGCACATCGTCGAGAAAATTGGAGAGCATTGATACGCTGTAACCGATGCCGCGAGTGCCGAACTGACCGAAATAGGCCAAGTCCTTGCGGAGTTGGGTCGGTTTGACCCCTGCAGCTTTGGCGAGCGCTTCGGAGGAGACCGTGTCCACGCTGTTGGCGCGAAGCCGGGAGAGACAACGTTGGTAGATGGAAAGCCGGTAGATGGTTTTCCTGGGGGGCTCTTTGGTCACTTGTGAAAAATCACATGAAACGTGTGAAAGGCAAGCGCAAGGGGGTAGGGGGGAACCCGCACAAAAGGTGGGGATGGATGAAGCCGATGTTCAGCTGTAGGAGCTCTCCACCCGCTCGGCCACGTCCCGGTAGCCGTAATCGACGGCGTAGATTTGCTTCATGCTCTCCATGGCGGCCTCCTTGTTGTTCATCTTGAGGTGCACGAGACCGAGGGTGTAGAGCAGTTCCTTCTTGGTTTCGTCCATGACCTGGAGTTCGCTGGCGGCGCGTTGCAACTGGTCGACGGCGAGGTCGAACATCCCGCGGCCGTCGTAGCATTTGCCGAGCATGAGCATGGCCTTGATGCGAAGGTTGGGGCTTTGCTGGGCGCGTTGCAGTTGGGGGATGGCCTCTCGGAGCATGTCGGCTTCGAAGAGGGCTTGACCGTATTTGAAGCGGATGGCGTTGTCGGTGGGGTTGCGCTCGACTTGGTCGGCGAACTCCTGGATTTGAGATTCCGAGCGCTGGCGTTTGAAGGCGAGGTAATCGGCCTGGACCGCTTCATAATCTTCGTGGCCTTGGTTGGTGGCGAGCCACGCCTCGAATTCCTTGAGCTTTTGCGCCCGCTGCAATTCCTGCACCTCGAGGATTTTGCGTTCGAGGGTGGCGTCGCTGTTGCTGAGCTGGTGCGCCCAGGCGTAGAAACTGACGGCTTGGTCGTAGTCCTCGGATTCCTCATAGAGAGCGGCCAAGGCCTTGACGGTGGCGAAGTCGTTCTGGTTCTCGGCATACTTCGCCTGGAGAGCCTGGATCCGTTCCTCGCGTTGCTCAACGGTCATGCCGGTGCGGTTTTCCTGCTCCAGCTTGGCGGCTTCCCCGGCATTGCGGAGATTCTTGCGGAAATCATCGCCGCCATAATTCTGCTTGGCCATGGAAGACCGGGCGGCCGAATTCTTCTCCTTTTGACTGGCCAGGAGATCCGTCGGTTCCCTTTGCAGGATCTGGCCGAAGACCTGGGCGGCCTGATCGTAGAAATGGTGTTCGAAATAGAAGTCACCGAGCTGGTGCATGTATTTCGTGTTCTCCGGGTTGCCTTTGACCAGGGTTTCCAGGGCGAACCCGGCGGTCATCGGCATTTCGGTGCGGATGGCGGCTTCGAACAGGAGCTGGTTGCCCTGGGGATTGAAAGGTTCCGTGGCGAGAACCTCCTTTTCCAACTGGACGATGGCCTCGCGCGGGTTGCTCTTGATCATCGGCTGGAGCTTCATTGCGCTGATGCCCCCGGATTTGGAAATCCCGAAGCGTTTGCTTTCTCCCTCCTTTTTGCGCACGGCGGCTTCGCGGAGCCGCTTGCGACCGTCGAGGAACCGGGGCTCCTCTTTCAGCACCGCCTGGAGCAGACTGATGGTGTAGTCAAAATTGTTCACGTCAAGGGCGGCAAGTCCCTTGCTCCAAAGGGTCCGGAGCCTTTCGGGCAATTCGGATTCGGTGATGACTTCGGATCCCTGAGGCTTGGATGGCTGTTCTGTCACGGCAAATTGATGGTCGTTATCCGGATGGAGGAGAAACTCCCCCTCTCTTGTATTCGATTTCGACCATAACTGACAATTCCTTTCTCCTCAAGCTGGGCGCTGTTTTCCTTCGCGGTTCTCCGTTCGGTGCTGAACGATCCCGCTGCGGCGGTGTCAAAGGCCCGGATGACTTTTCTGCACCGGTCGCGCCCCATCTCCCGCCGCACCTTGTTGCGCGGCGCGGGGGCGTCCCTGTCGTTGCCTCTGTTGGAGGCGATGCGCCCTCGGGCCTCCGCATCGGCCGCCGACTTGGCGCCCGTCTGTCTTGGCTTTGTCTATTTGCCGAACGGCGTGGTGATGGACCAATGGAGGCCGGGAGGCGAGGGGAGCTCGTTTGATTTGAGGGAAACGCTCGAGCCGCTCCGCCCGTTTCGCAGTTCGTTGCAGGTGCTCAGCGGATTGGATCATCGCAAGGCGGATCCAAACGGCGATGGCGGCGGCGATCACGCCCGGGCCAACGCCACGTTTCTCACCGGGTGCCAAGCCAAGAAGACGGCGGGAAACGATATTGAGGTTGGGGTCAGTGTCGACCAGCTCGCCGCGGCCCGAATCAAGGGCAGCACCAAGTTGGATTCTCTCGAGCTCGGTTGTGATCTGAGCCGCAAGGCCGGGCGGTGTGATTCCGGTTACAGTTGCGCGTATCAGTTCAACTTCGCCTGGAGAACCCCTTCGCTTCCGCTTCCCCCGGAGGTGGATCCGCGCGTCGTCTTTGAAAAGCTGTTCAGCGGTGGCGTCCTCGGAGAGAACCGGGAGGCGCGTCAGCAGCGGATGCTCTACCACAAAAGCATTCTCGATTTCGTGTCCGAGGACGCCAAAAAGCTCCACGACCGGCTCGGCGCGGAAGACCGGGGCAAGATCGACGAGTATCTGACCGGCGTTCGCGAACTGGAACGGAAGATCGAGAACGCGGAACGCTTTTCCCAAAATTTGCCCGAGGCGGAAGCCCCCACCGGAATCCCCGATTCCTACCAAGCGCACATCCGCATGATGTATGACCTGATGGTCTTGGCTTTCCAGACCGGGTCCACCCGCATCGCCACGTTTCTCGTGGCGCACGATGGCAGCAACCGCAGCTTCGCGGAGGCCGGGGTCGCGGATGGGCACCACTATCTCTCGCACCATGGGAACGACCTGGCCAAGATCGAGAAGCTGCTCAAGATCGACCGTTTTTACGCGGAGCAGTTCGCCTATTTCCTCACCAGGCTGCAGGGCGTGAAGGAGGGGTCAGGATCGTTGATGGACCGGGTGATGATTGTATTTGGCGGGGGGCACAGCGATGGAAACTCGCACAGCCACACGGACTTGCCGGTCATCCTCGCAGGGCGCGGCGGGGGCCTGACCGCGGGTCGGCACGTCCATCATCGGGGCAAACCGATGACGAACCTGTATGTCTCCCTGCTTGAGCGCTTTGGCGCCTCGGTGGAACGGGTGGGAGACAGCACCGGGTCCTTGGCGGATGTGTGAGGAGGATCGGGACGCCGCTCCATGATGTGGTGGCAGGCCCCCTCGCCGACATCGGAAAACCCGGTGTTCAGGTAGAAACGGCGCGCCGGATTGTTGCGCAACACCCAGAGCCGCAAGGGCAGTCGCTCCGCTTCCGCCTCGGCCCAGGCGCACTCGAGAAGCATCCTGCCCAGGCCATGTCCCCGGCTTCTGGAATGTACATGGAGTTCCGCCAGGAAGAGGTGGTCGGTCCGGCGTTGGATTTGGTAAAAGCCGACGATGTCTGGACCGGCTTGGATGATCCGGGTCTGTTCGGGACGGAAGGTCTCGGGGAAGCTGTGAGGATCCCAGGGATAATAGGCCTCTGCCAGGGGGCGAAGACCGTTTTCCTGGAGAAGCGTCAGAGCCGGCAGATCGGAGGCAAGGGAGCGCCGGAGCCGCAAGGATCTTCGGCTCCAGCGATCCCGCCAACGCGGCCAGGGGACCACGATGGCGGTTGCGGATTCTCGGGGAGTGGCAGGCACGGCGTCCCCGGAAAGAAGGGGTTCGCGGGGGACGGGATTACTTCTCGAGAATCCCGTTCCACTCCTTGAGCCGCTTGGCTTGGGCTGCGAACAGACCTTCGGTGGAATCGAGGATTTCGATCTTGGTGATGGTATCGCCCGCCTTGATGGCATCCACCACATCCTGACCCTTGGTAACCTTGCCGAAGACCGCGTGTTTGCCGTCGAGCCAGGGGGTGGGAACGTGGGTGATGAAGAACTGGCTGCCGTTGGTGTTCGGGCCGGCATTGGCCATGGAGAACATGCCCGGGCCCTCGTGCTTGAGCGAGGGATCGATTTCGTCCTCGAACTTGTAGCCCGGACCGCCGCGGCCGGTGCCGGTCGGGTCACCGCCCTGAATCATGAAGTCTGGAATGACCCGGTGAAAGGAGATTCCATTGTAGTAGCCGCGCGCGGCGAGGTTGAGGAAATTGGCGCAGGTGAGGGGGACCTTGCTGGCGAAGAGCGTTCCCTCGATATCGCCCCTGGAAGTTTTCAAGATGATGCGGATGTCAGACACGGATGCCTCCTGTTTTGCTGGTTGGTTTTGCTTTTCTTTGGGTTCCTCAGCCTGAGCCCCCGGGCCCAGAAGCCAGAACGAGGAAAGCAGGAGGAGGGAGTTGAAAGACTTTTTCATGGAGTTGAATGGTTCAGGTGCAAACGGTTTCTGGCACGCAAGCCAATGATCGTTCATCCTATGAACTCTTCAACTCCACGCAAGAAGTGATTGTTCTGCTTTGCAATGATGACGGCATCGGTGCCGAGGGGCTGGCGGCCTTGCGTCGCGCGGCGTCCCGGGCTTTTCCAACGGCTGAGTTGGTGACGGTGGCCCCTGCGGGCGCCATGTCCATGGTGGGACACCGGGTCACGACGCACGAACCGCTCTCTGTGCAACGTCAGGGGCCGTCGGAATGGGCGGTGGAAGGGACTCCGGCCGACTGCGTTCGGGTTGCCCTGGCGCACATCCTCAAGGATCAGCGCCCTCATTGGGTCCTGTCCGGGATCAATCATGGGGGAAACATGGGGCAGGACATCTACATTTCCGGGACCGTGGCCGCCGCGCGTGAAGCGGCCTATCACGGCATTCCCGCCGCCGCTTTCTCTCACTATCTGAAACGGGATCTGAAGGTTTGTTGGGATCGGGCCGGGGACTGGGTGGCCTCGGTGCTGGCCACCATGGAGAGCCAGGGGTGTCCTGCCGGTGAACTCTGGAACGTGAACTTGCCTCACCTCGGACCGGGCGCGGGCATTCCGCCGGTTCTCGATGCTTCCCCCGAGATCGCTCCGTTGCCGGTGGCCTTCCTGGAGGGACCGCAAGGGTTGCACTACGCCGGCGTTTACGCGGATCGTCCCAGGGCGGTCGGCTCGGACGTGGATGTCTGTTTCCAGGGAAACATCAGCCGGTCCCGGATCCGGATCTGAGCCGATGTCCGCCCACCTCATCGCCCCCAATTTCGATCTTTCGGCCACTCTCAATTCCGGTCAGGCGTTTCATTGGGAGCCGCACGGGAGCGACGGATTCGTCGGCTGCGTGGGGAACCAAGCGATGTTGTTGCGTCAAAGTGGTCAACGCATCCATGTAACTCCCCCGGAGGCGAGGGAGGGTGCGCGCCGCTACCTCCGGCTGGGCGAGGATCATGAAGCGGTGTTGCGGAGTTTTCCGGCGCAGGACGCGGTCCTGGCGGAGGCGGTCGCCTACTGCCCCGGGTTGCGCATCCTCCGGCAACCGCTCTGGGAATGTTTGGCCACGTTTCTGACCTCCTCGATGAAGCAGGTGGCGCACATCCGGCAGATCTCCCTCAGGTTGCGCCAGGAGTTGGGGGAGAGTTGCCGGTTGGGCGATCTCGCGTTGGGGGCGTTTCCGGAGCCGGGTGTGATCGCGCGGGCCGGGGAGAGGCGGCTTCGCGAATTCGGGCTCGGTTACCGGGCCGGTTTTGTGCACCGGGCGGCGGTGAGATTGGCGAGCGGGGAGGTGCGGCTCGAGGAGGGGGAGGCGCTCGACGACGAGGCGCTGCTCGAGTTTCTTCTGACGTTCGACGGGGTCGGAGAGAAGATCGCCAATTGCGTGCGGCTTTTTGGGTATGGTCGGCTCGCGGCCTTTCCGGTGGACGTCTGGATTGAGCGGGTGCTGCGGGAACGTTACTTTGGCGGGGGCGAAGTGGGGCGCAAGGAGCTCGTCCGTTTTGTTGCGGATCATTTTGGTGATTATGGCGGATATGCGCAGCAGTATCTGTTTCATCATGCCCGCACATCCCGGGGCAATTCCCGCTCGCGACCCTGACAAACCCTGTGTATGATCCAAGCCTTGGCATGATCCGGGCCCAACAGTTCCCCGTGAGTCTTTCTCGCGAAACCGTGATGAACATCGCGGCGGTGGCGGTATCGGTCGCCGTTAACGGCATGCTGTTGCTCTTGCTCGGATCTTGGTCGGTGTTGCAGGCGCGGCAACGGCTGAAGGTGACTGCCGCGCCGCGGGAAGAGTTGGTGGTCAGCCTGGAGGAGATCCTTCCTGAGTTGGTGCCTGCTCCGGTGCCCGCGCCGCCGTCGGCCAAGCAGGTTTTCGTCGAAACGTTTTCGGATCAGCAGGCGGATCGGTCCCCTGAGCGCGCTCCGTTTGAGTCCGACAAAAACACGCGGGCCGCCACGGAAAAGGTGGCGGTGACGCCCGGGGCGGCTCCGGTGCCGACGCAGGATGGATTGGACAAGGTTCAGGGGATCTCGATGCGGGATCACAACTTCGCCGATGGGCGGGATGGCGAGATCCCCCGGTCGGTTCCCACCAAGCCGGGGTTGCCTGTCCCGGTCGCGGCGCCGCAGCCGATGGAAGATTCCACGCCTCGACCGATGCTCGACCCGGCGATTCCCCAGGAGTTGGAGCAACGCCCCGAGAAGACCTCGCCGACGGAGATGAAAGCGGTGGCCCAGCCGTCCGATGGCAAAGTGGAAAAGGCGGAAGCGCCCAAGCCGGAGGTTCCGGCGGGACCGGCAGGAGGGGCGGAGCAACGGATGGAGATGGCGAAGGTCGATCTCCCCGGGAGAGTGCGGGAGATGACTCAAGAATTGGATGAGACGGCTCCCAAGTCTCGGCCGGAGGATGCCATGCCGGAGAAGGCGCCTCCGCTCGCGGATCCATTCGTTCCGATGCTGCAGGCACCGCGGGTGCGACCGAGTGCGGAGGTTGGACCTCGGACGGCCATGAATCGGCCCCTGACACCGGCCGTGCCCGCTCCGCAGGGGGGAACCCCCAAACCGTTGACCAATGGATCTGCCGACATGGCCGCGTTCAGTCCGGCCCGCAGGCTGAACACCATGAAAGGCTCTCTCAGCAACATCGGGAAAAGCTCGGTCGATGCCGAGTCCACACCGGTGGGCATTTACAAGGCGGCCGTGAGCCGGGCCGTGGAGCGTCGCTGGCATGAGTTGCGTTTGAAGAACGCCAGCTTCGTCAGCTACGGAAGCCTCAAGATCCGGTTCTTCGTCAGTTCCCGGGGGCGCGTGAGCGGGATCCGCGTCGTTCATCAGGATGCCGGGGCGATCCTCACGGATTTCAGCATCGCTGCGATCGCTTCCGCCGCGATTCCCGCCATGCCACCGGAGGTCGCCGAGGCTTTTGGCGATGAACCGCTCGAGGTGAACTACGACATCCTCATTTACTAAACCAGCTGATTCCGCGTGAACGAACCCAATCTCTCCGCTCCCGAAGGGGCCATCGATCATGGAATGAATTTCCTGGAAGCGGGTGGGGTCTTCATGATTCCCATCGTGGTCTGTTCGCTCGTGGCGGTCACCATCATCGTGCAGCGCGTCCTCTTCCTGCGCCGCCCCCTGCTGATTCCTCCGAGGCTCGAGGGAATGGTGCGCCGGCTCCAGGCCGGACCCGACCCGGAAGTTCTCGGGGCTTTGGCCGCCTTGGCCGCCACGGATCCCTCGCCGCTGGGCCGCATTCTCGACGCCTCCTTTCAACGTCGGGAACACGGTTTGGACGGTCTGCAGATCGGCGTTGAAGCCGTCGCGCGCGAAGAGGTCGGAAAACTGCAGAGCGGTTTGGCGATTCTGGAGGTGATCATCACGATCGCTCCGCTGATCGGTCTGCTCGGAACGCTGTCGGGGCTGATCGCGGTTTTCGGCGGTCTCGGTTCGTCCACCGGTTTGCAGGGGCCGGATCCGACCGTGATCGCTGCCGGCATCTCCGAAGCGCTCTTCACGACGGTCGGAGGATTGGTCGTCGCCGTCCCGGTCGTCATCGCCCACAGCTGGCTGAACCGACACATTGAACGGATCGCTTCCCGGTTGGAGGTGCTGGTCTCGGTCGTCTTTTCGGTCCTCCAAGCGGATCGGCAAACTCGGTTCCCGTCTGCGGTCTCCTCGCCGGCGTTCTCCATTCCCCATCAACCGTGAAGTTTTATACCAAGCGCCGCACGGCTCCGGTGGTGACGGTCATTTCGCTGATCGACATCCTGACGATCCTCCTGATCTTCTTCATCGTCACCATGAAGTTTCCGGAGGACCGGGCGTCGCTGAAGATCGACCTGCCCAAGTCGAGAGGCGGGGATGGATCGGCCATCGTGGACAATCGCTTGACGATTGCGGTCGGGCCGGACTCGCGGATTTATGTGGGGGAAAAGGAGGTGCCCCTGGTCGATCTGGGGCAGATGCTCAAGGGGATCCGGGCGGAGAACCCGGCGGTGAAGTTCGAGCTGAAAGCGGATGAAAAGCTGCCGCTGGGCGTATTGGTTGGGCTTTGGGATGCGTTCAATGAGGCCGGAGTGGCCATCAAAGATGTCCCCGCACGGATTCTGTTGCAGAAGGGCGCCGCGCCGTAGAGGGTGGCCGTTGAGCGATGGTCAGAAAAATTGTCATCTATGGACATCCGGTGCTCCGCCAGAAGGGGGCCAGGATCGGCACTGTAACCCCGGAGATTCGGGCCCTGGCCCAGGACATGATCGAAACCATGTATGACGCCGATGGAGTGGGCTTGGCGGCGCAACAGATCGGCGAGGCGTTGCAGATTGCGGTGGTCGATGTCTCCCAAGCTGCGGAACCCGGGACCTACCTGCGGGTCAATGGGGAGGACCGGAAACTGGAGGAAATCATGCCGCTGGTTTTTCTCAACCCGGTGGTCGTTCCTGCCGGGGAACGGGAGAGCGAAACCGAGGGCTGTCTCTCCTTTCCCGATATCCGGGGGGAGATCAGCCGCCCGGGAGCGGTTCGGGCCACGGTCACCACGCTTGAAGGAGAGACGTGGGTCATTGAGACGGACGGATTGTTTGCCCGGGCCATCCAACACGAGGTCGATCATCTCAATGGCATTCTGTTCATCGACCGGATGAGCAGCGCCCGCAAGGTCGCGTTGCGCAAGACGCTCAAACTGTTGCAACTGGAAGGTGGCAGGGGCTGAGTTTCCCGTTTGAGAGGGGCCGGGCCGGATGGGATGGGCTGCGCAGCCCTCAGAAAAATCGCGGAGCCCCTCCACAATTTTCTTGTATTCACCATGTAAATTCAGGAAGATTCCGGCAAAGGAGCGTTTCGGCCATCGTTCAGGTGGTGGAGAGGCGATTCCCGAGTTGAGCCACCGAGTCCCAATTTTCGATTCATTCCGTTCATGAAACCCTCGCCAACCCCCAACCGTCCGCGCCGCACCCGCCGGGAGCAGGGCATTGCCCTGGTCACGGTCCTCGCGATCCTGACCTTGACCGCCGTGCTGGTCATGGCGTTCTTCACCATCTCGCGGAGCGAACTGGCTTCATCGACCGTTTATTCCCGAGGGGTGGAGGCGTCGCACTTGTCCAAGGCCGCGATGGACATGGTGATTCACCAGATCCGTTCGGCCACGGATCGCAAAGCGACCGCCTGGGCCAGCCAACCCGGGATGATTCGCACCTGGGAGGAGCAAACGAGGCAGTGTTACAAGCTGTATTCGGATGAAACGATGGTCGTGGCAGAGGACAAGGTCTTCGACGATTACACCGAGATGGCCAAGTGGCGCAACGATGTCCGTTTCGTCGACCTGAACGCGCCCGTGATCCGGACCTACGACACGCGGACGGAATATTTCTACCCGATCATCGATCCACGCGCTGCGATCGGAAACACCAAGGTCGAGGGATTTGATGTCAATTTTGCCGCGGTCGGGGCCAGTCCGGCGAGCCGCACGTTGCCGATGCCGGTGAAATGGATTTATCAGTTGGAAGACGGAACGTTGGGCACGTTGGTCGGGAGTGGGTCGAAAGGTCAGTTTCAAGCGCTGGCGAACCCAGCCGGAGGGGCTGGGCGGAGGCCGACGGCGGACAATCCGATCGTGGCGCGCTTTGCCTTCTGGGCGGATGATGAGACGGCCAAGTTGAACGTGAACACCGCAGCCGGTGGGGTGGCCTGGGACACGCCGCGTGCCGGTGGGGTTTCGGACCGGGCCTATGGCATGTTCCAACCAGTGGCCAACGAGTTCCAACGCTACCCGGGGCATCCCGCGACCACCTCGATGATGCATGTTCTGTTTCCCGGGGTGGCCTTGCCGAACAGCGAACGTTACGATCGGCAGAGCGCTGAGGCCTACTATGACCTGATCCCGCGGGTTCAGCGCGGGGGCAGTATCGGGGGCGGATTTGCTGGGACCAACAACCGCTACGGTCAGATTCTGCCGATCCAACCGGATGAGGACCGGCTCTATGCGACGATTGATGAGTTCATTTTCCGGGCTCCGCAGGTGGGGCTGTCTGATGGGAGGACGGGACCGACGTTCGAGCGACAGCAACAGCGCAAAGTGGGGGCCTGGCCCCAGTTGCGTCCGACGGATCTGGGGCGTCTGCAGTTCTTCCTGACGGCGACCAGCAAGGCACCGGAGGTCACCATTTTCAACACTCCGCGGATCTCGGTTTGGCCTTCCTACCATGGGGATCCGCAGAGCAATGCCCATGTCCGTTATTTCACGTCGTATGATCGCCGTCTGCGGTTCTGCGCGGAGGTGGGCAAGCGGGACAGTGCGGCGGGCTCGGATTCCCGGGCTCCGAAGGATTCCAGCAGCAAGGAACCGGCCATGTATCACTTCCAGCGCAAGAACGCGGCTTCGAACACGGCTGATTATGCGGATATCCCGCGGAACAGAGAGTTGTATGCCTATCTCCAGAACATGATGTCCACTCCTGTGCCAGGCATGGACACGAGTGATGGGGTGCGGAATTGGAACAGTTTCCGCAATAAATATGGGGAACGAAACACCAATCAGATCATCACCGAGGTCTTTGATTACATTCGCTCGCTCAATTTGTTCGATGACCTGCTGATGAAGCAGCACGGGATCCAGCAGATCACCACGAGCCGGTTGCCGAGCGCTCCGGTTGCCATCAGCCGAAACTTCGCGAACAACGGCTATTTCGGCTACTGGCCTCCCGGGGCGCCGAACGAGGGGACGCACACCACGTTCACGCCGGGACGCTTGAGTGTTTACCAGGATCCCGACCTGATCAACGGGCACGCCGGATACGTCGGAGCGGACACGCACAGCGGGCATGGCCAAGTGGCTCCCATCCAGATCACGCCGAGCGGCGGACAGGAAACCAAGGGCTTCGGCCGGTTCTTCAGCGTGCGCGAGGCCGGGATTGCCATCTTGGCTTGCGCTCAGGACAATGGGCGCCCCGCCGGACTTTCCCGCAAAGGAGTGGGCGTCACCAATATCGGGAGCACCAATGAGGGGTGGGCCACCACCGGCGTTCGCGTCACGGGACTCGGGGGAGGAAATCCGCCCCGGGTCTCTTCGGATGGGAGCGAGCCGACTTGGGACTACAGCAACGTGCCGCCCCTGAGCCAAGACACCAAGCCGCACGTCTACAATGTTTATCAATTGAATCGCTACACGAAGATGGGACCGAGCGGGACCCCGGTGCCGATTGACGTGACGGATCTCGATAGCAACACCGTGCAGATTCCCAGTGATCCGCCGATGGGTGGTCTCCAGTTTTTCAATTACGTCAGCAACTCGGCAAACTGGAACCGGACGTTGCCCGTGGACAAACCCCTGACCGGCGGGGCCACCCAGGTCCAGGCCATGCTCCTGGTCTCCCTTTACTGTCCCAGCAAGGGATGGACCCTGATCAATCCGGATTTTCGCTTTGAAATGGACGTGCAGCGTGACTTCGGATTGAACGGCCAGAACCTCGGATTTCCCACCGGGCCAAGAACCGTCAAGACGCCGCATGCCGGTTTCCGCCGGATTTGGGGCGGACGTGACAACGGAGGCATCCTCGAGCCGCGGATGCTCACCATTGGGCACAGTCGGGTGAACAATCCCCGTCCGGACCGGATTGCCTATGCTCTGTTGAGTCGGTCAACTCCGGCCTTGTTGAATCTCTTGAACACCGACCCGGTGAACGGTCCGCTCAATTCCGATCTGGCCAGTCCTCCTGGGGCCGATTCCACCGAGGGCCCAGAGAGCTTTGTCTACCCCTGGGTGAGCACCACGCTGACCATTCCAGGGACCGCTTCCACCCCGGCGAACTTCTCCAACTTGATTGCTGCCTCCATGGGGCTGAATGGGGGACGACTCGTCATCAAATTGTTCCCGGACGGAGGATCCCGGACCAATGGCGCGGATCCCACCTCCAACAAGGTCGCGATCGAGAACGCCGGTCCTCAGAATTATTCCCAGATGGTCACGATCGATTTTGCCAACACCACGGTGCCGATCCCGATCCTGGCGGGGGCAGGCAACGGGCATCTCCGGGAAGGGCCGGGAGTGAATCAGTGGACTGCGGTGGCGGCCTCCGAGGCCCGTCCGCGGGAACACTGGAGTTGGAACCGGGACGGAGCCTTCAAGGCGGTTGGGGTGGCCCCTCAGCCGGGCGTGAATCTCGGCATCAACCGGGGGCGGTTGCAGATGACGGGCGGTCATCAGGGATACGGAATCAGCGAGCCCGGTTTCCTCGCCTTCAGCGGCCATGGATTGGTGCGCTCGGTGGACGTGGTCCGGAGTTATCTGATTCCGCACGGGGATGATCGTCTCGTGGCCGCCCTCCGGGAGGTGCCCAACAACGCCTTTCAGCAACACACGCTTTACGGGAACAGCGCGCGCTTGGTGGCGAGCAATTTCACTGTCGAGTATGGGAACCAGGGATACGGACGTGAGGGAATTCCCGGAGCCGGTCCCAACCAGCCCGCCGTTCCGAAAGCCTTGGTGGATCCCACCGTGGCCAATGTGCCGCAGACTCGGCGCGCCGTTTTGCCCGACAACTTCCAGCTGAACATGAACCAATGGGGAGACTGGGACAATGGCGTGGCCGCCGAACTGGATGGTCCGATGATCAACAAACCGGACGAGGGCAACGCGATGGGGGTGGCCTACAACGATTACGTGCCCAAGCCGTGGATCACGAACAGTCCGGCCCGCGCCTTCATCCCTTACTTCACCGATTCCTGGGTACAGGAGCCGGCCGGGCCCGGTCTCTGGTCCCCCAACCGGATCATGCCCGGCCCGGGAATGCTCGGTTCCTTGCCCACCGGAGTCTATGACCGAAGCGGAGGTCCGGGCGGTCAGCCCTGGCAGACGCTTCTCTTCCGGCGCGTCGGCGGATCCACCCAACAGAGCGCGCAAGGGCAGAGCTCCCGGACCGGCAACGTCCACCCGGGGTGGGAGCATCCCAGGGATCATTATCTCCTCGATTTCTTCTGGATGCCGGTGGTCGAGCCTTATTCGATCAGTGAGCCCCTGGCCACCGCAGGCAAGGTGAACATGAATTATGCGATCCAGCCCTTCGATTACATCAAGCGCAAGAGCAGTCTCCTCGGCGTCTTTTCCTCCGAGGAACTCCTGACCGTGCCGAACCGGCTCAGTCTCGGCTCCGCCAATGCTGTCAACGCCTACAAGGAGGGTGAGGGATGGGGGGCCGGTTACAACCGCACCGCAAATACCGGCGGCACGCTCCGGGACGTCAGTCTGCGCTCGTGGATCAATCTGGACCAGACCCTGCGCCAGTTTGACAACCTTTTCGGAAAACCCGGCGGAGGCACTCGTCCCCAGATCTTCCGCACCTCCTCGCAAATCTGTGAGCAGTGGCTGGTTCCCGGAAAACCGGTCCAGGGCAACCCTTTTGGCGTTACCAACATGCGGCTTGAGGATGTTTCCCAATGGTACAATCCAGACTCCAATCCCGTGGCCGGCAATCGCAGCTTCGGGCTGGTGGGCGACAACGTCCGCGAGCGCCCCTACACCAATCTCGTCGCTCGTCTGACCACCAAGTCCAACACCTACAACGTCCACTACCGGGCCCAGATCATCCGGCAGTCCCCTCTGTCCCCGGTCAATCCCGGGCAACGGCGCTCCGACATGGAGTTCGCCACCTTCGATTCCTCCGTGGACAAGATGGTCGGCGAATACCGCGGCTCCAGCATCGTGGAACGTTACATCGACCCGAACGATGTCCGGATTCCCGACTATGCCTCCCTGTCGCTGCGGGGAAATCTCCAACTCGGCAACAGCAAGGCTGCGGTGGATACCCTCGACCGATTCTATCGTTTCCGCGTGGTGAGCGAGAAGAGATTTGCTCCCTGACGGTGACCGATGTTTCTTCGCGTTGACATTGGCGCGATGCCTGCTTCCTATCACTGAGTGCAGGGAGCGTTCGGTAGCCGCACATGTGAATAAGCTGAGGATAGCGCCAGTTCAAGGCCTCGCAGGGTTGCTTGACGGGGGTTTGGGAGGCGTGTCAAAGTGACGGACCTGCCACGTTCGCCCCTGATGGCCGCTCGTCTCCGAATTGGATTCTGTAGACCGTAAAGTTTTGCAGACGTCAGAATTACGGGGAAATTGGCATCCGGGGACAGGGCGCCGCTTCGGTGCCGCGATCGGTAGGGCGGATGGGAATTGTGGCAGGCTCGTGACGGTCCTGTCACCTGCACGTTCTAGAGAGTCCTGGGAGAGAATGTGAATAACTTGGGCAAAGAATTGACAAGCGTTAGTCTGGTGTGGAAATGCGGTCGTCGCCGAGTCGATTTCTCCGATGGCGGCAAGATCGTCGGCATTCTCAATGTCACACCCGATTCGTTTTCTGATGGAGGCAGCTATCGCGATGCGGACGACGCCGTTGCGCATGGGTTGGCGATGAAAGCGGCAGGTGCCGGAATCCTGGATGTGGGGGGGGAATCGACCCGGCCCGGAGCCAAGCCGGTGTTGGCCCAGTTGGAATTGGCGCGGGTCATTCCGGTCATCCAGGGATTGCGAGCCGCGGACCCGGACCTGGTGCTTTCGGTGGACACCTCGAAAGCGGAAGTGGCTCGTGAGGCGATCGAGGCCGGGGCGGATATTGTCAACGATGTCACCGGACTGACCGGTGATCCGGAGATGGCCGGGATCGTGGCTCGGAGCGGAGCCGGTCTTGTCATCATGCACATGCAGGGAACACCTGCCACGATGCAAAAAGCTCCGGATTATGAAGATGTCTTTCTGGAGGTGCGCTCGTTTCTGGAGAGGCAAGTCGCCTTTGCGGTGCGGTCAGGCATCGGCGAGGAACAAATTGTGCTCGATCCCGGGATCGGCTTCGGCAAGAACCTGGAGCACAATCTGACGCTGCTGCGTCGGCTCGGAGAATTGGGTGTCTGGGGGGCGCGGCGGCCCTTGATGCTCGGGGTCTCGCGAAAGTCGCTTTTCAAGGGGCTGTTGGGGGCGGAGCGGGCCGACCTCGCGGGTCTGACCGCCGTCTCCACCGGACTGGCTCGGGCACAGGGGGTGCTCTTGCATCGGGTGCACGATGTGAGACCCAACTGGCTCGCCCTCCGGCTCGCGGAGGCGGTTTTGCCGGCGGGGAATTCCATTGCACCCCCGCAAATCAGTGACAGGCTGTAGGACCTTGCGCGCCGCATGAATCCGTTGCAGAGATTTCTCATACAGTTCCAGATCGACTGGCGGGACGGGGTGGAGATCCTGTTGATTGCGGTGGTCATCTACCATGGCTACGTCTATTTCCGGGCCACCCGGGCGGCGCGGATCTTGACCGGTCTGACGTTTTCCCTGATTGGGCTGACCCTTCTGGCCATTGCGTTGGAGCTGGATGTGATCGAATGGATGCTGCGCAGCATTTCGGTCTTTTTGGCGGTCGGTCTCGTCGTCATCTTTCAGCCGGAGTTGCGGAGAGGGCTGGCGCAGTTGGGGAGTCATCCCTGGTTTTCGGCGTTCACCGGTCCGCCGGAGGCCACTGCGGAGAGCCTGATCGAGATCGCCATCATCCTTTCCAAGCGGCGGTTCGGGGCATTGATCGCCATTGAGCGGAGCATCAGTCTGGAACAATACCTCGACACAGGGGTGACTTTGGATTGCCGGCTCTCCCCGGAGATCATGCTCGCCATTTTCCAGCCCAAGGCGGCCCTTCACGATGGAGGCGTGGTGTTCCGAATGTCGGATGAGCGCATCCTCGGCGCGGGTTGCGTTTTTCCCGTGTCCCACCGCGAATTGGACGAACGGAGCGTCGGACTCCGTCACCGCGCCGCGATGGGCATCACTGAAGAATCCGATGCCATCGCCATCGTGGTCTCGGAGGAAACCGGCCAGCTTTCCCTGGCGGAAGATGGAGAGCTGCAGCGGAATTTGGAGGAAAATCAGTTTCGAAAAAGGCTCTATGACTACTTCTCACCACCGCCAGG
>QQNE01000083.1 GCA_003402735.1 Verrucomicrobiota bacterium | reverse complement strand
TGGGGACTTGGGGACGTGGGGACTTGGGGACTTGGGGACTTGGGGACTTGGGGACTTGGGGACTTGGGGACGAATGGCGTTCACTACGTTTGTAGTTGACGGAGGCTACCACATTTGTAATGGTGCGTTCCGATGGAAAGACCGAACATTTCTGAGGCCGAGTGGACGGTGATGGAGGCGCTCTGGGAACATTCGCCGCAGACGGCTTCTGCGGTGGCCAAGTCGATCCGTCCCTCGACCGGTTGGGCGGTCAACACCGTGCGGACGATGCTGGGACGGCTCGTGGAAAAGGGAGTGGTCGTTTTTTCGGAAAACCGGGATGGAGTTCGTGAGTTCTCTCCGGCGGTGAAGCGTGAGGACGTTGTCCGGTTCGAGAGCGAGACCTTCCTCAACCGTGTTTTCCGGGGGGCGACCCAGCCGCTTTTGGTTCATTTCGCTTCCCACTCGAAGCTGACGTCCGAGGAAATCGGGCAGCTTAAGCAACTTCTCGATGACGCTTTGGAGAAAAGAGATGGCCACAAATCCTGAAATGTTCCCGATCGAAGCCTGTTTTGACTGGTTTCTTCTCGCCACCGGACGAGGGGCCCTCCTGGCGCTCGCTGTCCTGACCCTGCAGACTGTCTTTGGGAGCAAACTTCGGGCGTTGTGGCGGTATGCCCTCTGGTTCCCTGTTCTCTTTGTTCTCAGTTCTCCGGTGTTGCCGGAGAGCCCGTTCAGCCTTGAGAGGGGCTGGAGCCAGACGGGACCCAAGCGGATGGAGGTGGCGGTCCCACCGGCCCGTTCAGATTTCCGGATCGCTCCGGTCGTGCCCGTGGCGGCATCTTCCGGGACGAACAGCAACGGGGGCCGCGTTGCGGCATCAGTCTGGGCGGCCGGAGTTTTCGTGTGCCTCCTTGTGGGCGGGTTCGCTTGGTGGCGGGCCCTGGCGGTGTTTCGCCGTGGGACCACCTCCCTGACCCCGGAGCTCGGTATGGAGATCGTTGAAGCGGCGCGGCACAGTGGGTTGCGGAGTGCGCCGGAGGTGCTCGTTTCGCACACGGTTCCCGGGCCTGCGATGAGCGGCGTGTTGCGCCCGCTTTTGCTGCTCCCGGCTTCCTTCACTGAAACCTTCGGCCGGGACGAGCGGCGGCTCATTCTGCTCCACGAAATGACCCACGTGAAACGCGGGGATCTGCTGGGCAACGCGGTGGTTTGCGTCCTGCAGGCGATTCACTGGTGCAACCCGCTGGTCTGGTTGGCCTTTGCGCGGTTCCGGGCCGATCGAGAACTCGCCTGTGACAGTGCCGTACTGTCCGCGGTGGAGGAGGATCGCCGCCGTGTTTACGGGCAGGCTCTGCTCAAGATGGAAACCGCCACGGTGCTTCCTCCGTTCCGCCTGGGGTTTGTCGGTCTGGTTGGGCTTTTCGAGCGGGGTCAAGACCTTCGTTCTCGCCTCTCTGCGATTGCAGCGCACCGCGGCAATGATTTGGCCTCGACCGTTGGTGGACTGGTGCTGCTTTTCGGGTTGGTTTTCGCCGGGGCGACTCGGGCGCAGCATGAGGCGGACATCGACCCTGGCCGCTCAATCCTCATCGAGGCGAAGTTCATCGAAGTTCCCGCTGCGGCAGAAGTCGCGCGGACGTCCCAGAGCCTGGGCCTCGATCAGAAAACTGGGATCATGGTATGGCCATCGGACACCGATGCCATTGAAGAATTGGTGCGGACTCCGGGTGCCGATGTGATGTCAACTCCAAGGGTGGTCACATCGTCGGGCCAGAAAGCCACGATTGAGATCGGGCAGCAAGTTCCGAACGGCGCGGGCGGGTTGCGCTCTGTGGGGATTCATTTTGCGGTCCTTCCAGGCTGGCGCGACGGGCAAATCCAGATGGAGTTGGAGTTGCGCCTGACGAGCCGGAAGCCTGGGGCGGATCCGGTGTTTGCCGAGCGCAAGATCCAAAGCAAGGTGGTGGTGCGGCCAGGGGAAGTTCTGGTGGCGGGTGAGCTGGGCCGGGAAGAGGGAGCCGGGCGTCTTTTCTTGGTGCTTCGTCCGCACTTGGTCGAAATCGATGAGGCGGAGAGGCGACGACGCGACGCGATCCTGATCCCGGAAGTGGTCTTTATCGAGGCACGACTGTCCGAAGTCCTTGGGTTTTTGCGGGCGAGGGCCCAGCAACTGGATCCGGAGAAAAAGGGAGTGAACTTGGTTTATCGCCCCGTGAAGGGTGAGCCCGAACCGGTTGTGACCTTGAATTTGAAGAATGTTCCTCTCAGTAGAGTGATCCGTTACCTGGCCGACACTTCGAATCTTGAGGTTGAGATGGTTGATGCAGACGTGGTTCTGCGGCCTCGAATGGCAATTCGGCAGGGGGCGGGGATGCATTCAGTGGTTGTTGAGGGGAAGGACTCCGGCCCACCGTTGGCCGTGCAGGTTCAGACGGATCGGGTTGATCTGGCTGGGGGGGCTGCAAAAACCAAGACCGCAGAGCTCGCCGGGAGGTTCGTTCTGCCCCGGGTGGAATTCCAAAACGCCACGTTGGCAGAGGTGATCCAATTTCTCCAGGCAAAGTCCGTTGAACTGGATCCCGAAAGGCAGGGCTTGAACTTTGTTCTCAAGATCCCGGGTGCTCCCGCGCCGGAGGCGATGCTCATCACCCTCTCCCTGCGGGACGTGCCATTCTCTGAAGCGTTGGGTCATGTCGCTCAGTTGAGCGGGTTGAAGCTCCGTTTTGAGGAGAAGGCGGTGGTTCTTTCCCGGGACGAATGAACCGACCGACCCAAAGCGATGCCAATCTTCGGCTTATTTCTACGCCGCCTGCATGGCGTGTCGGTTGACGGTGAGCGCACAGCGCCGCTTCTCACGCATCGGGGGTTCCAAAAGTCGTCGTGAGCAGACAGCAGCAGGATGACTTTCGGAGCGAGTCCGGAGCCGCTTTGGAACGATCATCCAAAGCGGCGTGGACGGAGAAGGTCAGGGGCTTGTGGAGGCCGCGGCGACGGGAAGGGGTACCTTCCGTTGCAGTTCGACCACGAAGAACAGCTGATCTTCGCCCCATTTCGGCCCGGCGATGAGGACGGGGCTGTGGTCGCGGAGGATGACATCGGTTTTGACGATGACGCTCTCTTCGCGCCAGAGTTGGAGTTGGAGCCCAAGCCCATCCTCCACCGGACCCTCGCAATCGATCTTCATGTAGAGTTCCTCGGAGGGAACCACGTAGGAAGCGAACTCGGCCAGCACCGGTTGGGTGTGTTCTCCCATCAGTTGATGGTTCTGGAAGCCGAAAGCCGCCTGGAGCCGGTCTGCGAGACCGGGAGGAAGGGGAGGGGTTTCGCCTTGGAGCGGCGAGTTGGACCCGCGGATGAGGGCGCCCCAGATCAGGCATTTATCGAGTTCAGGCTGTGCAACGGCCTGTGACTTGGCGGGGGTGGGGGATTCCTGTGCGGAGGCGAATGGGATCGACAGAGCCAAGCCCAGGGAGGCGATCCATCCGATGGGCAGGTTGGGACCGGATGAAGTCCGTGAAAACGGGGAAATCATCTTGGGTTTGAGGAGGCCAGTTGGAGGTGGGCGGAGGGGAGATTGTCCTTGGGGGAGGGCAGACCACGCAACGGATAGGCCACGGCGGAGGCCAATCCCCGGGAGGATTCATTCGGTCTTTCCAGGTAACCGATCACCGCCTCCGAAGGGGCGATGGCTTCGAGACCTTCGAGCCGGATGACGGTTGCCTCCGCCAAGGGCAGATACTGCGCGGTGGCCTTGTGACCGGGGTGCGGGGCGAACGTGTGCAGGACCTCCGAATGGGAGGGAGCCTTGGAGAGGATTCCCGTGCCGCTGAGGAGGATGGCGCAGAGGGCGGCGACAGCGGAGGTGGGGAGGGCCCAATGCGAGTTTTTGAACCAGTCCTGGGCCATTTCGAGCCAAGCCATGACTTGGGTGGCCGGATTTTCCGAGATTCGGCGGAGCACTTGTCGGTTAAAGAGTTCGGGAAAGGGGGGCTCCCCGCAAGCCGCGCTTGGCTGGGCGTGAAGCCGGATCATTTCGCCGATTTCTTCGATCTCCATTCTCTGTTGAAACAGTTCGGGGCTCTCGGCCAAGAGATCGGAGATCTCGTCGCTGCTCAGTTCACCATCGAACCATTTGGTTAGTTTTATCTCGTCATCGGTTGGGTGTTCCATCATGTTGCTGTTGGGTGTGCGTCTTTCAGGAGTGACTGAAGTTTTTTGCGTGCGTAGAAAAGGCGGGACATGACCGTGCCGATGGAGCAGCCGACGCGGTCGGCGATTTCCTGATACTTCAGGCCATCGATTTCCTTGAGGAGAATAACATCGCGATGATCCGGCGAGAGTTTGGCGATGGCGTTCTCGATGCGAAGGCGCAGTTCCGATTTCTCGGCGCTTTCGTCCGGTTGCGAGGCGGGTTTGGGGGCCGTTGGGGCGGCGGACTCGATGGCGTCGAAGCGGATCGAGTCATCGAACTCCGTGCCGTCGCCGCGGACCCGGCGTTTGCGGAGCCAGTCGTAGGTGACGTTGTGGGCGATTCGGTAGAGCCAGGTGTAGAAGTTGGAGCGGGCTTCGAAGCGGGGGAGCGCCTTCCAGGCCTTCACGAAGGTGTCTTGGGCCAAGTCCCAAGCATCGGCTTCGTTATGAATCATGTTCACGATCA
Organism: Verrucomicrobiota bacterium; assembly: GCA_003402735.1. Lineage (GTDB taxonomy): Bacteria > Verrucomicrobiota > Verrucomicrobiia > Verrucomicrobiales > DEV007 > V1-115. The sequence goes on along the minus strand of QQNE01000083.1, from coordinate 15,393 downwards.
TGGCATAGACTTTGCCCCGGTAACGGGTCACCAGTTGGTCGAAGGCCTCCATATCTCCGGATTGGCTCCGGATGACCAACTCTGGGTCGGAGAATTCAACCGTCCCGTAGGACGCCTTGGGTTCAGCGCTATTCATTTGGTTGCGGGGAACTTGGGAAGAAAGCGCGCGTGGGTCCTGGTCTAGGCTATCACGGCGCGCCGGGAGATCACACGCCTTTTTGGAATTTCTCGTTCCTTGAGGTGGGATTACCCCGGTGAGGGGTTGCGCGATGCAATCTGTCATATACTCCAACAGACGAGGCCACATCATCCGCTGGCGCCAGATTGAATAAATCTTGTGAAATCACCGCCGGATCGGCTTGGCCCGGACCGGGGAACCGGGGCGGCGCATGATGATCTCCACTTCGACGCGTCGGTTGAGGGCTTCGCGGGCTTTGTCGACCTCGATTTTTCCGGTCGGTTGCACCAGAGGTTGGGCTGGGCCGTATCCGACGGCCTGCAGATCATATCCCTTGAGACCGAGTTGGGAGATGAGCCAGCCGCGGACGGCTTCGGCGCGGAGTCGGCTCAGTTCTTCATTGTTCTTGGGGCCCGGGCCGGTGGCGGTGCCGAAGGGGATGGAATCGGTGAATCCCTTGAAGATGAAGGTCGCGTCCTTGTTGGCCAGGATGATCATCCCGAGCTTCATGAGGCTGAGCTTGGCCTCTTCCTTGATTTCATACGAGGCAAATTCAAAGAGCAGGTCGGTCGGGATCAGCACCTCGGCGGACGGGGTCTGAATTCCTTCTCCGAGGAGGGTGTCGAGCGATGAAAATTTGGAGCTGATGGCCTTGCCGACCGCTCCGCCGGCTTGCTTGGTCATTTTCTCGACGAGTTCATCGGTATCCACCCCGACCTGGAGGGTTTCGTCGACGTAAATCGTGGGTTGATTGGCCGAAGCGGTTTGGGAAGCCTTGGCGAGTTGGGTCTTCACTTCGGCGGCGGAAGAGCCCTTGGGCAGCTCGAGTTCGATCGACTTTGAGAGGTCTGGCATGTTGACCCCGGCCGGCAGGGCGGGGGCCGTCGGGGTGGTGAAGAGGTTGGTGACGACTTCGGTGGCCGGAGTCAGTTTGATGGTTTCGGTCACCTCCGGCATTTCTGTGGAAGGCTCCTCGAGCTCGAGCTGTTCCTTCAGCGGTTCCAGGGGTTGGGGGGCGGGGCGGGCCTCTTCGGTGAGGCGATTCATGGTCTGCTCATCGACGATGGTTTCGGTGCGTTCCACGGGGAGCTGGACGACCTGTTGGAAGCCGGGAATGATCTGTTTCACCTGGATGTTTTCGAAGACCATGTAGAGGCCCAGGTGAACGAGGACGGAGAGCAGCATGGCGAGGGAGACCCACCATCCGTAACCGTTTCCGGCAGAGGCCCGGCGGTAGCCGCTCGATTTGGCGGACTGCCAATTGTAGTCTGTTTCCATGGGATCGGGGCGCGAAGGCCCGGGACAAGTTAGCAAACCTTTCGACGTTTGCCAAATCTGGGAATGTCGGGTGAATTTCGGGTTGCAGCCGGGTGGCTCTGGCAGTTTGGTTGCGGCCTTTTTCCCGTTGTTCCACCCCTAAATCCCTGCCATGGCCCAGAACGTCAAGACCGAGAAATCGATGGAGAAGATTGTCAGTCTTTGCAAGCGCAAGGGCTTCATCTTTCAAGCCGGTGAACTCTACGGGGGACTCAACGGGTGTTGGGACTACGGTCCGCTCGGAGCGGAACTGAAGCGCAACCTGAAGGACTATTGGTGGCGCAAGACGGTCCAGGAGCGCGATGATGTCCTGGGCATGGATGGAGCCATCCTCACGATGAAACAGGTCCTCAAGTCGTCCGGACACCTCGACGGTTTCAGCGATCCGATGTGCGACTGCCTGCTTTCCAAGGCCCGGTTGCGAGCGGACCAGATCCACCCTCAGGATGGCACGGCGGTCTGGTATTCGGGGGCTCGTCACGAAGGTTCCGGCTGGAGCAGTGACAAGCCGTTCGCGGTGTTGGTGCCGACCGGGAAAGATCTGGAATCCGCCAAGAAGACGGCGCGCCAATTTTACGGCCAGTTTCTGCCCGACAAACGGGTTTCCCCGAAAGAGATCGAACTGACCGAGGAGAAGCGGGAAGAGTTGGTGGGCACGACCCGGTTCAATCCGGAGAACGGTTCCCTGCTGACCGAGCCCCGCGAGTTCAATCTGATGTTTCAGACGCGCGTGGGAGCCTCCGCCGATGAGAACGATCCGAACGCGGTGGCCTTCCTGCGGCCTGAGACGGCGCAGTCGATCTTCGTCCAATACAAGAACGTGCTCGATTCTTCGCGGGTGAAGCTGCCGTTCGGGATTGCCCAGATCGGAAAATCTTTCCGCAACGAGATCAATCCGCGGAACTTCACCTTCCGCAGCCGTGAGTTCGAGCAGATGGAGATCGAATATTTCTGTCGGCCCGAAGACGGTTTGCGCCTCACGGACGAGTGGCTCGAGGCCCGGCTCCGGTTTTATGAGGAGATCGGCATCCCCCGGGAAAAGCTGCACATTCTCGATGTCCCGGACGGTGATCGTGCCTTTTACTCGAAGAAGACTTACGACATCGAGTATGAGTTTCCCTTTGGGGTTCAGGAGTTGGAAGGGGTGGCTTACCGCACCGATTACGACCTCGGGGTGCATCAGAAGGGGGCCGGCAAGCCGCTTGAATACTTCGACGAGGAGACCAAAGAGAAACTTCTGCCGCACGTGGTGGAGCCGAGTGCCGGATGCGATCGCACGGTTCTGGCCCTGATTTGCGAGGCGTATGACGAGGAGGTTGTGCCGGACGAGAAGGGCAAGGAAGAGGTCCGGACGGTGTTGCGGTTTCATCCGCGGATGGCCCCGGTCAAGTGCGGCATCTTCCCCCTGCTCAAGAACAAGCCGGAGTTGGTGGCCAAGGCGCGGGAAGTCCAGAAAATGCTCCAGCCTTACATGACGGTGTTTTATGACGAAACCGCCGCGATCGGTCGTCGTTACCGCCGTCAGGATGAGATCGGGACGCCGTTCGGGGTGACGATCGATTTCGATACGATCGGGGAGAACGGGCCGGAGTTGAAGGACACGGTGACGTTGCGAGACCGGGACACGATGGAGCAACAGCGGATCAAGATCGAGGACCTGCTGCATTTCCTGTTGGAACGGATTCATTGAGCCCTCAACCTTCCGGCGCATACGAACTGGCGGATCTGCACCATCGGCAAACCGGGCCTCGCCTTTGCGCGGCTTGGGATTGAGGAGTATCTGGGGCGGCTGCAGCGTTACAGCACGGTCACCCTGGTTCACGGAAAAGAGCGTGGGATGGAGCAGAACAGCGCCCAGTTGTTGGCGGCCAGCGAGGGGACTTACCGGATTGGACTTGATGAGCGGGGGCGCGACCTCACCACCGCCGGTTTGGTGGAAGGGATCAACCGGTTGGAGTTGGACGCCTCGGCGAAAAACGTCAGTCTCCTGATCGGTGGTGCGGATGGCCACACCGACGGTTTGCGGTCTCAATGCCAGGCGCTCTGGAGGCTGAGTTCGCTGACCCTGCAGCACGAACTGGCGCTCGTGGTGTGGCTGGAAGCGCTCTACCGGGCTTACACCATCAAGCGCGGTGAGCCGTATCACCGTTGACCGGGTCCGGTCTGGTCTCCAGGGCCCTGCGGCGGGCCGATTCGATGGCGTGCCGGGCTTCCGGAGAACGCATTCGGCGCAACGCGATCTGGCGCACCCGATCGATCTCTTTTCGGGGGGCACCGGTCCGCGCCAGGAGGATCATGGTCTCTTCGTAGGGCTCCGAAATTCCGGGGTGCCATTTCATGACGCGCGCATATTCCTCCAAGGCCTCGTCCAAACGCTCGTTGGCCACGTAAAAGCGGGCGAGCCGGAGGTCGATGGGAGGACGTTCTCCCCGACCCGGTTGCGTTCCCATGAGGGCATCGATCATCCAGGTGACGGGCCGGGTCAGTTCCGGCATCAGCAGGAGCGCGCCGATCGCGACGAGCGGGAGGGAGAACAGAATCCCGAAGAGGTGCGACTGGGAAACCCCGAACGCGAGGGCGAAAAACACGCCTCCGCCGATCCTGCGCAGAAGATCTCGATGAAACTCCACCATGCAACAGACGCTTCGCGTGGGGTTCCCGTTCGCCAAGACGCCTCCTTGATGGTATAAGGAAGCCTTCGACATCGTCCAACTGAAATCGCATGAACATTGAGGAATATGCCCGCTGCGAGCTGCCGACTCTTTACGGCCGCTTCGAGGTGCGCGTTTTCCGGCACGAGGGGGATCCGGACGAGTCGATCGTCATTTCGATGGGGCGCGATTTCCGGCCCGATGAGATCGTCTTTGTCCGGCTTCATTCCGAATGTTTTACGGGAGAAGTGCTCGGGTCCCTGAAATGTGATTGCCAGGGGCAACTGGACTTGGCTCTGCGCAAGATCGCGGAACTGGGTCGGGGCGTGGTGGTTTATCTGCGTCAGGAGGGCCGTGGCATCGGGTTGGGCAACAAGATTCGGGCCTACGCGGAGCAGGCGAAAGGGGCGAACACGATCGAAGCCAATCACATCCTCGGGTTTCCCTCGGACCTACGGGATTTCCGGGTCGCGGCGCCGATCCTGACGAGCCTCGGGATCCAGCGGATTGCGCTCAACACCAACAATCCGCAGAAGATCGACGCCCTGCGCCAGCACGGGATCGAGGTGGTGGAAGTGGTGCCCTCCCTGACGGAGCCGAACGAATACAACCAAGACTACCTCCGGACCAAGGCGGAGGAGTTGGGCCACGCCAACTTGGTGGGGGCGCTGCGGGTGGAGGAGTGAGCGGTCCTCCCGGGCGCGTCGGTTTCAGAAGAGGTTGGCGTTGGGGATGCCGCGTCCGCCGGTGAGCGTCTCCAGGTTGGTCCGGTAGGTTTCCGGGCTGGACACAACGGCGGTGATTTCGCGGGGCCGGGCGATGATGACGCCGAGGTGGGAGCTGAACTTTTTGAGGTAGGCGGAAATGGAGGAGTCGACGACGACGCGTTTGTATTCTTTTTGGGAAGAGGCGTGCATGATGCGGTAGACGCCGTCGCTGGTGCGGATGCCGAGACCGACGTGAGAACAGAAGGCGCCCTGGTGACGGGTGGCGATGCCGAGGATGTCTCCGTTTTGGAGGTGTTTTTCGATGAGGTGGACCTTGTCCTTGGGGACGCAGTGAACTGGGAGTTGGCTGATGTGTTGTTCCAGTCTGGTCATCTTTGGCCGCAGGTCCGGGTTGTTGCGGAGGTAGCGGTAAGATTTCCAGAGGATGGTCATTTCCTGGCACTTGCGGTTCAGGATGGGCTGGGAATGGCCATACTTTCGGGTGACATTTTCCACGACGCCGCGGGCTTCGTTGTCGAAGAACCACTCTTCCAGATAGTGGATCCGCTGGAGGTAGTTTCCGGTGCAGACGCCGCCGCGGTAACGGGTGAAGAGGATTTCCTGGAGGAGGTCATCCGGGGTGTAAGAGTCCTTCTTGCGCCCGATCATGCGGGCCATGCCGAGGCTGATTTCGAAGAAAGACCAGCAGTCCAGGGCGTGAAAATTTGCCGAGGGAGCCTCGATGCGATCGTCGATTTCCAGGGTGAAACTGACGTATGGGGTGGAGCGCATCGCCTTGCCGAAGCGGGCGACGCGTTCTCCGATGGGCAGGTCGGCCCAGTTTTGGCTCTGGGCCTGGGCGATCAGGGCGTTGAAACGGTCCACGCCCTTGAACCGGGTGGAAAAAGGGAGGGAGGATTCCGCCTGAACCGGGAGAGCGAGGAGCGGGGGGAGGGCGGCCAGGAGACGGCGGCGGCTGATGCGCATCACTGGGGAGCGGTGGGGGCTTGTCGGGGTTTCAAGGGGGGAGTTTCGGAGGGCCATTCGGCGCCCTCGTTGATCCAGGTGTTGAGGGTTTCCCGGTCCGCGAAGCTGATGGCGTGGGCGGACCTGCTTTCCCCGGTGATATCGAGTTCGAGGAATTGAACGAGCATGCTGCGGTGGGGATGACCCGGGACGATGACGGGCCCGCCGCGCCAGGAGGTGTTTGCCTGTTTCAAGGTTTCGAGATTCAGATCCCGCATGGCTTTGTCGGCGTGATGGCAGCCGAGGCACCGGGTTTCCAGGATGGGTTGGATATCGCGTGCGAAACTGACGGTTTTTGGTTTTTGTCCTCTTTTGAAGAGTCCGCCCGGGGAAGGCGTGGCGCAGGCAAGCCAGGCCCCTAGGGCAACGGCGTGGATGAGAAGGGTTGAAAATCTCAGCGACTTCATGGAAACAGAACGGGAGAGAGGCGGAGCGGACCGGAATCAGTTGTCTGACGGCCGGTGCAGGCTATTTTTCGGACGGTTCGATGTCAGAAGACTATCAAATTCTTCTCTATTATCTCTACCGCCAAATCGAGAATTCTCAGGCCTACGTCGAGGAGCATCGCTCCCTCTGTCAATCGTTGGGATTGCGCGGACGGATCTTGATTGGCGATGAAGGGATCAACGGGACGGTTTCCGGTCTCCGGGAAGCGACGGAGCGTTACCAGGAAAGTTTGCGGACGGATCCCCGAACCGCCGGGATCAGCTTCAAGATCGATGCAGCCGTCGGGCATGTCTTTCCCAAGCTGATCGTGAAGTGGCGTCCGGAGATTGTCACGTTGGGGCTGGGGCCGGAGGACGTGGATCCGACGGTGCGGACGGGGAAGCGGTTGAGTCCCTTGGAGTGGCTGGAAGCGATGCGGGAGGAGAACGTGGTGGTGATCGATGGGCGGAACCGATATGAGAGTGAATTGGGGCGGTTCAAGGGGGCGATTTGTCCGGACATCGACAACTTTCGGGAGTTCCCGGGCTGGCTTCGGGAGCATGCGGAGGAGTTGCGCGGGCGCAAGATCCTGACGTATTGCACCGGAGGGATCCGATGCGAGAAACTCTCCGGTTATCTGCTGGAGGAGGGGTTCGAAGACGTCAGCCAGTTGGAGGGAGGGATTGTCACGTATGGCAAGGATCCGGCCACGTTGGGCCGGGATTTTGAGGGGCTCTGTTATGTCTTCGACCAGAGGATTGGGGTCGAGGTGAACTTCACGGAGACGCGCAAAATCGTGAGCCGTTGCGAGAAATGTGAGGACCCGTGCGCGAGGTATCGCAACTGTTCCTGCAAATCCTGCAACCGGAAGTATTTCCTGTGTGCGTCGTGTGAGGAGACGAAAGGGCGCGCCTGTTCGTCGGGATGCGAGGCGGTGGTTGGGTGAGGGGGCGTATGCCTTCCCTCGCGCCAACCTTCCGCCTTTGGAGAACGGGCCCGGGGCTCACCCGACTTGGGCGAGAGAGGGCGGTGCGAAGCCTTCGCGGTAGGTCCGTGAGAGCAGGGTGGCGTTGGCTTCCTCGTGATTGGTGAAGCGGTAGGCCTTGCCGTCCCAGAGCAGTTCTTGGCCGGGGAACCTGGAGGCTTTGACGGCGAGGAGGGCGGGTTCGGTGATGCGCACGCCGATGTCGAACTGGGTCCAGAGAGGCTTGACGTCGCCGAGGCAGCAATCGGCCCAGTCTTTCCAGTGGTTGCGCGGTGCGACCTCGGGCATGGGTTCGTCGGCCACGAGTTGGCCCTTGCGGTAGATCTCCATCTTGCCGTTGGCTTCGAGGACGAGGCTGCCTTCCTCACAGACGATCAAGGTGGCGTTGCTGGTGATGGCGGACGGAGGCAGGCCAAGCGCGGCGAAGGACGGGCGGATGAGGCTGTCGTTGTAATGGACGACAAACGTGGGGCGGGCGAATTTGCCGCCGCCCGGATACGTGAGGGTGCACTGGTTGTAGGCGGAGTGTCCGGTGTTCGCGGCTTGCATGGTGTTGGTCTGCACGGCCACCGGGGAAGGAAGATCGTAGGCGAAGTAAAGGACATCGAGCAAGTGACAGCCCCAGTCCGCGAGCTGGCCACCGCCGGTTTCCCAATACGCGCGCCAGCGGCGGGGGAACATCCGTTCCGGGTGAAAGGGCATGGGCTGGGCGAGCGGACCGTTCCAGAGATCCCAGTCGAGCGTGGGAGGCACGGGCATGGAGTCGGGAAGGGCGCTCCAGGGTTCCACAAAATAGGTGTTGAGGGCGACGGTTCCGGTCCAGACGTGGGCTTCCACGGGTTTGCCGAGGCGGTTGGACTTGAGCAATTCCACGGCCTGCATGCGGCCCGGCAGACAGGCGCGCTGGTTGCCCATTTGGGTGAAGAGTCCGGGGCGGGCGGCCAGAGCCTCCTTCATCAAGCGGAGTTCATCGAGTTGGTGGACGAGCGGCTTCTGGCCGTAGACATGTTTCTTGTGTTTCAGCGCGGTGATCATCATCGGCGCGTGATGGAAGTCTGGCGTATCCACAATCACGGCATCGAATTTGTCGGCGTGCTTGGCGAAGGCTTCCCGATAATCCGCGGTGAGGAAGGTGCCGGGGAATTTCACTTCCATGCGGTCCCGGGCATATTTGTCGACGTCGCAGAAGCCTGCCCATTCAACCATGGGATGATCGGTGAGGTTGTCGCGTTGCAAGGCACCGATGCCGCCGACGCCGATCTGGAAGATGCGCAGCTTGCTGTTCTTGTTGGTCGAGGCCAAGGCAGAGCGTGAGAGGGAGGAACCGACGGTGAGGGCGGCACCGAGGGTGGCGCCTTGGCGCAGGAAGTGGCGGCGGTTCGGGCCGGTGGTGGGCGTGGGGGAATCTGGATTCATGGGGAGGGATCCTAGGCGTCGAATCGGCACTTGGCGAGTTTCAGTTGCATGGGCGCGTCAGAATTTGGTGCCCGATGGGTCCGAGAACCGGGCAGCTTCCTGGCGGAGACCGAATTGGAGCAGGACGGAGGCGATCTCGGGGCCGATTTGGGGATGCCAGGGGACGTCCCGACGCCGGGTCAAGGTTTGAAAATAAGCGAGGCAGGCCGGTTCGTCGTCGGCCTCCTGGGCCAGGACCCAGAGACGCAGGATGAGTTCGTGCAGATGGTAGGGCCGTCCCTTGTGACCGGATTCCAGGACATGGCGGTAGCAGGTCACGGCTTCGGGCGCGCGGCCCAGACGGGTTAGGCAGGCGGCCCGGTTCAGGAGGATGAACGGATCTTCGGGATCGATCGCGAGAGCCCGGTCGTAACAGGCCAGTCCTTCGGCCGGAAATCCTTCGGTGGCGAGCACGTAGCCGCATTGGCCCAGCCATTCCGGATTGGTCGCTTCCCCGGCGGCGAGCTCGGGAAGCTGTCCGGGATGGCCGGTTCCGGTCTCCCGAAAAAACCGGATGAGGTGGCGCATCGGTTCGGGATCGTGGGGGCGCATCCGAATGAGTTGGATCGCCCGTTCCGCGGCGCCGGGCTCCCGTTCGTCGAGCGCTGCCAGGATCCGGGTTTCCGCTTCCCGGTCCGTGGCGCGACCGGATTCCGGCACTTTGTCGCTCTGACCGAGCCACCAGATGGACCATTGACCCGCTTCCTGGGAACGGCCGAGGCGGGACAGAACGCGGATCCGCTGCAAGGCCCACAATTTTCCGACCGCATCGGGTTCCCTGGGGAGGGGCAAGATCTTCAAGGCCGATTCGAGCTCTCCGCAGTGGAAGGCTTGAGCCGATGCCAGGAGCTGGGAAAACGGGGAGCCGGACGTTTCCTGCTCCGCGGGCCAGTTCCGGGCGAGGTGGTCGAGGAAGGCAAGTCGTTCTTCGGCGGAGAGATCCGTCCCGAGGAACCAGCGCTCCATCGGTTCGCGCCCGGATGGGGTGATCAGCCCCGGGGTGGGCAGCAGACCGCGGAGGGCTTCCCGGGCCGAAGCCGCATCGGTGGCTTCCCGGAACCGTTCGAGGTAGAGTCGTCCGGCCTCTTCCGCCAAACCGGCGCGAGCGAACGTCCCGGCGGCAAACCAGGCGAGGTCGGCGGAGGGGGGGCGATTGAGTTGGTCCCGCAACAAGCCGATGGCCCGCTCGGTTTCACCGGACTCCAGCAAGACCCGGGCCTGGAGAATGGGGGACACGCTTCGGTCCGTCGCGATCTCGGCCAGGAACTGGGGGAGGCGGCGACCGCCGTCGGTGAGGGAGAGAAATCGGGCCAAGGCCGGCAGTCCCCTTTCCGGATCCTGGCGGGCGATTTCCCGGTAGATTTGTTCCGCCCCGGCAAGATCCCCCGTCACGGTTCGTGCGATGGCGGTCTCGATGGTGACCGTGGCGGCGGGGAGCGGGAGGACCGACAGCCCGATCACCGCGGTCAGGGAGCGCAACAGGGTCATCGGCGGACGAGTTTGATGGCATCCGCGACCACAAAATCTCCCGAACGCGTCCAGCAGGAGAGGAGGACGCGGGGCGCGGGACCTGCGGTGAATGGGTAGGTGCCGAGGGAGACCCAGGTGTTGTTGTGCTTGCGTTGGTTCACGATTTTTGTGGTGGACCCGTCCTTGTGCAAAATCACGTAAGGCGCCGCTTCGCTGCGGTTGGTTCCGGCGGGCCACCGGGCGAACACCTCCCACTGGCCGGATTCGGGGAGGTTGGCGGACCAACTGACCGGGTTGCTGACCGATTCGACTCTCCGTGCATGATAGTCGGCCCCCAGATAGCCGGGGGTGTGGGTGGCCTTGAACCAGCGGCCCTCCGGCGCGTGGAAATCCGGGCTCGCGTTGTCGACCACGATTTCCCTGGCCGCGGGCGGCGGTTCCGGGGAGGGCGGGTCTGGATTGGGCGGGGGCGTGGAGGAGTCGGGGGCGAGGACAAAACGGATGGCGTCGGCGGAAATCACGGTGGCGGTTGGATCGCCTGGGGCGGCAGCGGAAAGCGCTCCGTTGAGGATGACCTTGGCGCCATCGCCGACGGGGAACTCGAATTCGCCCAGAAGGTTCCACTGGCCGCCGCCGCTGCGTTGATCCTGCGTGACCCGGGTGGAGCCGCCGGAGTGTTCGATGACGAAGGTGGCGGCCGGGGAACGGTTGGTCCCGGCCAGCCACCAGGCGGAGACTTCATAACGTCCGGCCCGGGGCAACTTCGGGCAGAACTGGGCGGTGTTGGCGGGGTTTTCGTCGAGGACATTGGCCCAGCGCGAATCGCGGCCCCAGCCGCCCCGGTAGGGCGAGGTCTCCCAGTGACCGGTCTCCTGGTAACCTTCCGGTGAGCGGTTGTCGACGATGACGGACACCGAGCCGGGGAGATAAGGATCGAACCCGTAGTGTTTCTGGAGGGCGAAGAGGAGATGCCGGGCGTAGAGCCGGCATTTTTTGTCGGAGGAGCAGAAGGCGTGGTCGGTGGTGGAATCGATGAAACCCATTTCCGTGAGGACCGCGGGCATCGAGGAGTTGCGGAGAACGGAATAGCCGGCGGTTTTGGTGCCGCGGTTGGCAAGTCCCCAGGCTTTGAGGGCCTCCGCCTGCACCAGATTGCGGAGTTCCGCGGCGGGACCCGAGTCTTTGAGGGAGAAACTTTCGGTGCCGTTGGCGGTCTGGTTGTAGGCATTCTGGTGAATCGAGAGGAAGCGTTCCGCGCCCCAGGCATTCGCATCGGCGGAACGGGTGCTCAGGGGGACGAAAGCGTCCGTGGTGCGTGACATCCGCACTTTCCAGGAGCCCCCTCCGTCCTTTTCCGTGGTGTCCATTTCGAGGAGTCGCTTGAGTTCGAGACCGGTCAGGAGAACGCGGTCTGCCTCGCGGGTGTCGTGGGTGGAGTTCACCGCGCCGAAATCTGCGCCTCCGTGTCCTGGGTCGATGTAAATGCGGTGTTGCGCGGTGACGGGACCGGGGAGCAGGAGGATTCCGAGGAGCAGGCTGCAAGGATGGATTGCGGTCGGATTCATGAGGGATCTTCCCGGTGTGTTTCAGGGCAGGCTGGAGGTGTAAATGATTCCTTCTGCTTCCAGCGCCACGGTTTTGCCATCCGGGCTGAGGGATGGACTCTTGAGCAGAAGACCGGTCTTGGCCGTCAGGTTGAAGAGTGTTTGGCGCTGGAGTTCGTAACACAGAAGATCTCCCTCCACGAAGTCATGGCCGTCGTCCCGGGTGCGCGCAAAGAGGAGGAAATCTCCCTTCGGTCCCCAGTTGACGTTCTCACCTCGCCCCAAAAAGATCGGCGCGCCCGTGCCATCGGCCCGGGAGAGAAAGAGCCCGGTTTGGACTCCGGTGTAGGCCACGTTTTTGCCGAGCGGGCAGAGCTTTGGCTCGATGAATCGGTCGCTGGTGTCGCTCACCGCTATCGGCGCGCCGCCATCCGATGGTCGGGTGTAGATGCGGTCGTGATCGGAATGGACCGGACCGGTCGGGAGTGGGTCGGTGCGGTCCAGGGTTCCGTCCAGGTGAAACACGAGGATCTGCTGCTGTTCCGGGTCGCGGATGCCGATGAGACCGTCCCGGGTCCAATCCGCCTGGGAGGCGTGGGATGGGATGGCCAATCTCGGCAGGCCTCCCGATGCCGCGACGACATAGATGCCGAGGTATCCCGGTCTGCTGAGCAGAAGTTGCAGGCCGTCCGGGGCAAACTTCGGGGCGATGAACCCGCCTGCGGCGTCCCGGAGCACGATGGCCTTCAGGTTGGTCAAGGCGCGGCTGGTGGCGTCCACGGGCGGTGTCTTGGTGATGGCGCTGGCGGTCGATGGACGATCGGTGGCGCAGGCCTTTTCCGGGGACGGAGAGAGGATCGTGAGGGCCACGGAAAGAAACAGGATGGAAACGGAGGGGCGAGAGCGCATAAGGGGAAGGAAAGTTCCTCGGATGGGCCTGTCCATCATGGGGCCGGAGCTTGCGGGAAGCAAATCACTGGCATGACGAAAATCCTTCGCCTATCCCGGTTGTCGGTTTTTTCTAGAAAAGCTGTGTGGTTTGTCCTTGATTTTCTTTGGAGTCAGGTCGTGGCTGGGGCACGAGAGCATGACGAAAAAGGCGGGGCAATCGATCGTAATCTTGACCGGATCCGGCATCTCCGCCGAGTCCGGTCTTCCCACGTTCCGTGGTTCGGACGGGTTGTGGCAAGGGCGGAGAGTGGAAGAGGTGGCCACGCCGGAAGCGTTTGAACGGGAGCCGCTCTTGGTGCAACAATTCTACAATCTGCGCCGTGCCGCTTTGCAGCGGGTGGAACCGAACGCTGCGCACCTGGCATTGGCCGCTTTGGAACGGGAATGGCCCGGAGAGTATCTCCTGATCACGCAGAACGTGGACGATCTTCATTTCCGGGCCGGCAGTCGGCGTTTGCTGTCCATTCACGGGGAGTTGCGCCGCGCCCGGTGCCTCAGTTGCGGGGCCGATACTCCCTGGATGGAAGATTTGACGCCGGACTCTTCCTGCCCCCGTTGCCATGAAGTCGGGAAGTTGCGTCCGCACATCGTCTGGTTCGGTGAAGCGCCGATGCACATGGATCAGTGCCTCGATGCCCTCTCCCAGGCGGATCTTTTTGTCGCCATCGGCACGTCCGGGAAGGTGTATCCGGCGGCCAGCTTCGTCGATTTTGTCGCGAGTCGGCCCGGCACCCGTCGGTTGGAGTTGAATCAAGAGGCGACCGGGAACCCGCGTTTCAACGAGGTGCGGATTGGTCCGGCGACCGAGACGGTGCAGGCCTTGGTGGCGGAGTTGCTCGCCTGAGGCCGTTGCCGCAGTGGCAAGCGAACTGGTTTGCCTGCAAAGTTCTTGACCGGGACGGCCATTTGTCGGTGGAATGGAGCGCGTTGCGGGGATTTTCCGACAAGTGCCGACCAGATGAAAACGACAGGGTTGCCCATGTTCGGCTTGGCGATGGCTTTGTGGGGGGCGATGGCATGCAGCGGGAGCGGGCGGCTCTGGGCGGAGGAGTGGACGGCGCGCGACGGGCGTGTCATCGACGCGGAGTTCATCCGCTTGGAAGGGGAATCGGTGGTGATCGAGAAGGAGGGGAAGAGGTTTTCGGTTCCGTTTGTCCGATTGAGCGATGCCAGTGTGTCCTTGGCCCGGGAGTTGGGCGGACGGCGGGAGAGCGGGTCCGGCGGGATGTCACCGGCCCGGTTTCTGGGAAAGACCTTCGCGGAGTGCGAAGGGATGCTGGGCCCGGCGGACCGGGTGGAGGAGGACGAAGGGGAGGCGCGGACGATCAGTCGCTATTTCAACGCTCCCTTGCCCGGGGTTCTGCGATTGCGTCTCGAGGCGGAGCGACAGGGCGATCTGCCGCCGCGGACGGTGACTTCGGTCTGGTATTATTTCTCCAAGGGGCGAGTCCGCACCGTGGGCGAATGTTTTCAGCTGACAGGTGCCGATTTTGCGGGCGGTTACCGGTTGTTCAACATGTTCAAAGAGGTTTCCGGTGACGATCCCCTTTCCGAGACGCAGTATGTCCGCATCGAGGGCATTCCGGGGCGATTGGTGGCCGGTTGGGAACCCGCGGCGTTCGGCAAGGATCGGCCGCCGGAATATCGGCACGGGAACGAGGATGCCATCTGCTTTCAAAAGCAGCGCGGGCTCACCACTTGGCAACGGTATTTGAGGATGCGGGAGAAAAGCGCTGCTCCATGAAAGTCCTTTTTTTCTCGGGACAGGGAAAACAAGGGATCTGGAATCAACCATGAAACCTTCGCTCTTGTGTGCCGTCGTTGTCCTGGCAAGTCTGTTGGGCACCGTTTCTTCCCAGGAACCGACGCCGGTGCGGACCCTGGGCCGCGTCTTCGCCAAGCTCAAATCCGGACAGGAGACCACGATTGTCTACTTTGGCGGCAGCATCACTGCGGCGCCCGGGTATCGGGTGAAGACCTTCGATTGGTTTCGGGAGACCTTTCCCGGTGCCAAGCTGGTGCAAGTGAATGCCGCGATCGGCGGGACCGGCAGTGATTTGGGGGCCTTTCGCTGTGCCGGTGACGTGGTCGCCAAACATCCCGACCTGGTCTTTCTGGAGTTCAGCCTGAACGACGGGCATCCCGCCAACGAGTTTCGGAAAGCCACCGTGGAGGGCATCGTGCGCCAGCTTTGGGGGGCGCCGACTCAACCGGAGATTGTCTTCCTCTACACGACGAGCCGGTCGTTGAATCATCCGCGGGTGAGTTATCCGGCGGTGGCCAAGTTTTATGGGATCCCGGAGATCGATCTTCAGCCGACCCTGGTCGCGGCCTCGCAACGGACGGATTTGCCGAAACCGACCGCGGAGCAGTTGGCGAACACCCAAAAGTTCGACTGGACCCAGCCTGGACAGGTCTTCATGGGGGATGCGGTGCATCCCAACGAATTGGGGCACTCTCTGTATGCGGAGACGATCATTGGGTGGTTGAAAACCCAGGTGGAGGCGGTGCCTGCTTCCCCTCCGAAGCTCGGTGCGCCGCTGGTGAGCGAGGAATTTGCCCGGGTGGCTTTGGTGGCCCCGACGGGGGCCATGCTGAGGGGCGACTGGGAGCGGCTGGACCCGGATCCGGAATCGGGGGAGAGCGGGGGGTATCGTGAGGGGGCCATCGACGCACGAAACGC
>QQNE01000082.1 GCA_003402735.1 Verrucomicrobiota bacterium | reverse complement strand
CGTTCACCTTCGGTTAGCTGGGTGAATACTGGCATCGTACAACGGGAATTGTTTCGGCAGCCAGAATAACCCAGCTAACCTTATTTTCCATAGCTCCGTTGCACTTCAGCGTTGAATCCAGGCGATGAAGACAAAACGATTTACCATCTTGAAATTGGCGGGCTGGGTTTTGATTGCCGGCCTTGCATTCCCGGCGTCCGGTCAGACCATCATCCGGATTGTGGCATCCAACGGAGATCGCACGGCCACACAGACCGCGATTGCCCATATTTTGGATGCCGGAACACCCTGGAAATATCAGGGATTGAGCGGTGACGTCTCGGGGACGGGAGGTCCGGGCACGGTGTCGGCGACGGCGACGGGTTCCAATTTTGGGGCCTGGAATGGCACCTACAACGGACAGGCCGTCATCATCAAGACCTCCTTCGCGGGCGCTTTGGCCGGGATCGCGGCGGTCTCGGGAAACATCGATCAGCGATTCGTCGCCACCGATGGGACCGGGACCGGGGCGGTGGCCAACCCGCTGACCTCGACGAATCCGGCGGAGTATGAAGTGGCGAAGGCGGACTTTGGGTTCTCCACGAACTTCCAATCCACCTCGCCGTTCAACGGGGTCTTCGAGGGCGTCACCTACAGCCCTCTGATCGAGGAGGTGGTTGGGATTTCCCCGCTCGGGTTCTATGCGAGTCCGGGCTTTCCCGGATCTCCGTCCAGTTCAAGTCCGACCTTTCAACCCAACATCACCACCCAGCTCGCACGGCAACTCTACACCCAGGGGGCGGTTTCCCTGGCGCTGTTCACGGGCGACTGGACGAATGACAAGCAGAAGATCGTGTATGCGATCGGGAGAAACACGGACGCGGGACAAAGGTTTGGAGCCTACACCGAGATCGGTTTGGGGACGACCACCCAGGTGCGGGTCTGGCTTCCCTCGGTGAGCGGGGCGACGACGGCCTCGGGGATCACCTACGGCGGAACGGTGGGCAGTCATCAGCTCTGGCCAGTGGCCACCCAGCCGGGCACGTTCGCGGTTCCGCTGGGGAGCGGAGGATACAATTCCGGAGCGAACTTGGCGGCGGTCCTCACCGTGACCCTGGGTGCAAATGCCTACAAGGGCCAATACTTCGATGCGGACCTGGGGCAGAATCAGTTCCTCTATCCGAATGCCACGGCCGGGTATTATATAGGTTATGTGACCCCGGGTGATGCGAACAATCGCGTGCTCGGAGCCAACGGGGTGGTTCCGGAGGCGAGCCGGGGTGTTTCCCTGCGGTTCAATGGGGTGGCTCTGACGAATGAAAATGTGAAGAACGGGACTTATACAGCTTGGCTATATAACAGGATCTTGAAGCCGCAGTCGGGTCTCTCCGGCGTCAAGCTGACGTTCGCCGATGCCCTTCGGGACCAGATCAAAACGGTGGATGCCCCGTCGGGCGGGGGACTCTTCGATGACAACAGTGTCTTCGTGAAGCGCTCCACCGATGGGGGCGATGTGGTGCCCAAATAAGCCAGGTTCAAGCAAAAGATCTGTCCGGTTTTCTCCCGTCCGTGGAGGGGCCGGGACACCTCCCCAAAACCCGCGGTGGTCGCGTTTCTGCAGACCTCCGCGGGTTGAATGATTCGGTGAACGCGCATCTCAACATGAGCCCATTCCAGACGATGAGGACGATGTCTCGAGTTCTCGCAGCCCTGGTGTTTCTGTTTCAGGCCTCTCGCACTGAGGCCGGGGACCTGCTCCGTGGCGGCGCTGGCCCGGCGCGAGCAACACCGGGAACTCCCGCTTTGCAGTCGCCAGCGATCACAGAACAAGCGGCCAGCCGACGCAATGCACAGGATGCCCTGGCACGCACCTCTCGCACCATCGCGGCAGCGAAGTCGTTTCAGGAAGCGGCCCGGCAGGCCGCGCGGGCCAGTCAAGCGCGCAATCTCGGCGCGGATCCGAATCACCCCGGACAGAATCTTCCCGATGTGAGCGATGGTCTGGGAACCGGTGGGCTGGAGGTGGCTCCGGGAGCGGTGGCAGGGTCCGCACTTTGGCGGGGAGCGGATCTGCCGGTGGAGAGCGGCGCCGGGAGCGCCCGCAACGTGCGCATCCGGCAGACTCAGCAGACCGCGCTTTTGAATTGGAGGACGTTCAACGTCGGTTCCCGGACCACGGTGACATTTGATCAGACGGCAGGTGGCCGGAACTCGGGGGGATGGATTGCCTTCAACAAGATTCAAGATCCGTCCGGGCGACCGTCGCAGATTTTGGGGAGCCTCCAGGCGGAGGGGCAGGTGTATGTGATCAACGGGAACGGAATCGTGTTTGGGGGCGGCAGTCAGGTGAACGCGCATGCGTTGGTGGCCTCCGCCTTGCCGATCAATGACAACCTCGTCTCCCGTGGGTTGCTCAACAATCCGGACGCCCAGTTCCTCTTTACCGGGTTGGCGGTTCCGGCAGGGGCGAACGGGACCCCGGCCTTCACCCCGGCGGCGTCGAATCTGGCCGGGGGGCGGTGGGGCGATGTGACCGTGCAGGCCGGGGCGCAGCTGAAGAGTCCCGCGAACGCCAGCAATGTGGGGGGCAGAATCGCGTTGATTGGAGCCAATGTCCGGAACGAGGGAAGCCTGGCGACGCCGAGCGGACAGACCATTCTTGCGGCCGGGTTGCAAGTGGGGGTTGCGGCGCATCCTAGCGGGGACCCGAGCTTGCGGGGGCTGGATGTATACGTCGGTGCCGTGGAAGATCCGGGATCTGGTCTGGGGATGTATGCAGGGAACACGAGAAACCTGGGGATCATCGAGGCTCCGCGCGGCAACGTCTATCTCACTGGCAAATCGATCAGTCACCGCGGGGTGATTGACAGCTCGACAACGGTGGCATTGAACGGGCGGGTGGATCTGGATGCAAGTTATGACGCGGTCCCGAATACGGCGTATCGGCCCACGGAACGTCCCACCGACCTTCCCTTTCTCTTTCGCCAGACGGGCAGCATCGAGTTGGGAGACGGCAGTGTCATCCGCGTTGCGCCAGAGTTCAACGATCCGTCCAAGGTTGCGGGCACGGCGCTGGCCTTGCGTTCCCAAGTCAATCTCCGCGGATTGACCGCCTATCTCGGGCAGAATTCGGTGATTTTCGCCCCGAACGGCACCGTCACTGCGGAGGCGGGAACCTGGGACCGGGTGCAGACGGCCAGCCTGGGGACGAACCGTTTTGTGCGCAGCGGGGGGCAGGTCTATCTGGACCGGGATTCCCTGATCCACGTGGCGGGCACGGTCGATGCGAAGGCTTATCTCAGTGATTATCTATTGACCGTGCAGCTGCGTGGAGCGGAACTGGCCGGTTCCCCGCTGCAGCGCGACAGTATTTTTCGCAATGCGTCAGGGACCGCTCCGGCCATCACGGTGGACCTGCGGCGGAGTGGGGTGGTGGACGGTTTTTATTGGGTCGGGACGCCGGTGGCGGATCTTTCCGGTTATTTGGCCATCATCCAGCGGGATGTCTCCCAGCTCACGGTGGATGGGGGAACGGTTTCCTTGCGCGCTGGAAGCTCGGTGGTGATGCAACCCGGAGCCAGGGTTGATGTGTCCGCCGGTTGGCTGAATTTTGACGGTGGCCTGGTAAAGACCACCAGGGTCTTGCGGAATGGAACCTTGCGAGACATTGCAGATGTATTCCCTGACCGGCGCTACAATTCGTTCTTCACCGGAGAGTTCACGGTCGCGCATCCGCGCTGGGGGGTGCGAGAGACTTACCAGGCGCCCTGGGTTACCGGAGCGCGTTATGAAGCTCCCTATGTGAGCGGCGCGGCGGGCGGAAAGTTGGAGATTGCAGCCGCCGGGATGGCGCTCGACGGCACCATTCTGGGCAGAACCATCGCGGGCCCGCGGCAACAGCGAAGCGGGGTTGACGGTTCGGCTTCGTTCCTGCCAAAGCCATCGGAGTTTTCGCTCTCGCTCACTGCCGAACAATTCCTCACCGGAATTTATCCCGTGATCTCCCCGACACCGGCGGACGTGCGCTTCGATGGGGCCACGTCCCGTCCGGCGGATCCGTTTTTGCTGGATGGGAACGGAATTCCCGCGGCGTTGCGGGCGGACAGGCTGGCCAGCATTTCGCTGTCGCCGGATCTGTTTGTGCGGGAGGGATTTGGGAATGTCAGTGTCAAATCTCCAGACGGAGGCATCACGGTGCCTGAGGGAGTGCGGATCAACGCTCCGGCCGGGAGCAGCCTGTCTTTGAAAGGGGCGAACATTGACGTGTCTGGGAGTCTGCGCGCGCCGGGAGGGAGTTTTGCGGCCACCGCTTACAACATCTCTCCGGCGGTGGCCGACGCAAACCTGCGGGATCCTTTCGCCCCGTCTCCTCCGGCGAATGTGGGGAGGGGGCTCTTCCGCCTCGGACCTGGGGCGAGCATCGATGTGGCGGGGAACTTGGTGAACGACCGCGGTTTCTTTCGCTCCGTTGCTGGGATCGATCCTCTGATGACCGATGGGGGAAGCATTTCCATCCAGGCCTTCGCGGTTCGCCTGGAAAAAGACAGTTTGCTGGATGTTTCGGGCGGCGCACGGCTCTTCATGGAAGAACTCGAGATGGGCGAATACGAGACGGCGGTTCGTTATGGGCAGGGCGGCGTGCTGCGCATTCTGTCGGGTCAGGATCCCGGGTTGAAGAATGTCACGGGGGGAGCACTGCAGCTGGCGGGGGTCTTGAAAGGATACAGCGGAGCCAGGGGCGGGGAGTTGTCCTTGCAGGCAAATCTCGTCCAGATTGGCGGCCAGGGAGCCCCGGCGGGCGCGCTGCAACTCGATCCTGCTTTCTTCACAAGGGGAGGGTTTGCCAGGTATGCGATCACCGGGATTGGCCGGGCCACCACCGTTCCGGAGGTTTACACCCCGGGCGTGTTGGTCGCTTCCGGGACCACTGTCCGCCCGAGAACCTTGAGTTCGATGGCGGTGGGCAAGCCGGATGGAAGAGTCGAGATGCGGCTCGTCCAACAACCGGTCGGGGTGCGGTCCCCGGCGAGTCTGGTCCTTCAGGCGTCTGGAGCGGCCGGCAAGGAAGGGCTTGAAGTGCGGGGGGGCGTGGTGATGGAGGCCGGGTCCCGCATCCAAACCGATCCGCTGGGCGCAGTCAGTTTGAAAGGGCATACGGTGGCGGTGCTCGGCGGAATTTTCGCCCCCGGAGGAGAGATCGAGATCGAGGGGGCCAGAGATTCCCAGGAGATTTTGTTTTCCGACATCACCAAGGCGCTCACCACCGTGTTCATTGGCGCGCACGGCGTGGTTTCGGCGAAAGGCACCACCGTGCTCCAGCCGGACGCCTTTGGGCGGCGGATCGGACAGGTTGTGCCGGGCGGGAACATCCGGGTTTCCGGAAACGTGGTGGCCTCGGCTGGATCGCTGCTCGATGTCTCGGGAACCAGTGGGCGGTTGGATTATCATCCGGCTGCGCTCGACCCCTCCCGTCGGCTCACGCCCGGACTCACCAGTGGATTGAGCACGCTCCCGGAAGCCCTGCGCGTGGAGCGCACCCGGGTCGATGGCAACGGCGGCCGGATCGAATTGCACGGTGGGCAGATGCTGTTTGCCGATGGCACTTTGCTGGGGCGCGCCGGAGGATCGTTGGCCCTCGGAGGATTCCTCGAGATCGAGTCAAAGCGTTTCTACCCTCCCAATGTGATCCCGCCGGTGACAGACAGCACGCTGGTGGTGATCCAGCAAGGTGCCACGATCCTCTCGCCCTTGCCGGATCAACCCAGCTCCGTCGGTCAGGGATTTGACGGGGTCATCGGGCGCGGGTATTTCGCGGTGAACTCGTTCCAGAGGGGCGGGTTCGATTCCCTCGCACTCAATGGGTCGGTGGAATTTCAGGGGCCAGTGCGCATCGCCGGGAAAGGGATGATTCGGGTCGCGGATGGAGGCATTCTGACCGCCAACGATGAAGTGCGGTTGGCCTCGGCCTACGTCTTTCTGGGCAAGGCCTTCCTTCCACCGGTTCTGCCGGAGCAGCGCCCGGGCCAGATTCCCTTTTCCAATGTCGCTCCGCTCGGTGGAACCGGGAGGCTTTCGGTGGAGGCCCGAAACATCGATTTGGGCACCCTCTCGTTTCAGGGAGTGAGCGCGGCCAGGCTCGAAGCCAACGGTGGCAGTTTGCGCGGGAATGGGATTGTCGGCATCGCGGGGGAAGTGGTGATGCGAGCGGCCCAGGTGTATCCGACGACGTTCAGCGAATTCAGCGTGTTCAGTTATGACCGGGGCTCCGGGGCCAGCCTGCTGCCGGGCAAGATTCGGATCGAGCAAGCGGGCCACCGCCAATTGCCGCTTTCCGCTGCCGGAACGCTGAGCCTCTACGCGCGCGAGATTGAGCAGTTCGGAACGCTGCGCGCCCCGATGGGCATCATCAACCTCGGGTGGGACGGGACGGGACCGGCCCCGAAGGATCCGATCGCGGGAAACACCCGGACCCTCTCGGCAACGCAGTCTCTGACCCTGGGGGCGGGAAGCACCACTTCAGTAAGCGGCGTGGATCCGGTGACGGGGCGGGGGATTGTGGTGCCGTTCGGGGAATCCGATGGAACCTCCTGGTTGGATCCCCGCGGGTTCGACATCTCGGGAGGCGGGTTGCCGGAGAAGGCGGTGAACGTGGGCGCGGAGAGCCTCGTCGCGCAAACGGGTTCACTCATCGATCTGCGGGGAGGCGGGGAACTCTACGCCTTCGAGTGGAAAACAGGGAATGGGGGGCAGACTGATTTGCTGGGAAAGGCGGCGGGAGAGTGGACCGCGACAACCACTTATGGCAGCGGAGATTTGGTCACTTACGAGGGACAGACCTACTCCGCGCGGGCCGCCAGTCAGGGGATCACGCCTTCGCCAAGTGTCTACTGGACGAGGGTTCCCGAGTCTTACGCCATCTTGCCCGGGTATTCCTTGGACCTCGCTCCGTATTCGCCTTTTGGCGGTTACTCCGACGACCACATCGGTGCGGGGGACCGGATTTTTCTCGGTGCCACCCCGCAAAACCGAGCCGGGACCTACACCCTGCTTCCGGCGCGGTATGCCCAACTGCCGGGTGGGTTGTTGGTCACGCCGCGTTCCGGGAACGTCACCGGTTCGTTGCGTCTGGTCACAGGGGCCTCGTTTGCCTCCGGATACCGGTTGACAGATTTGTCAGGGGGGCGTGAGGTGGCGCCGCTTTCGAAGCGTTATGAGGTTGCACCCGGCGAGGTGGTCCGCGCCCGGGCCGAATACGCGGATCTCTCGGCGGATTCGTTCTTGACGTCGAGCGCAGTCCGTCTGAACGCCGCGGTCCCGAAACTGCCGGGAGACGCCGGGTATTTGCTGTTGCAGAGCTCAAAATCGATGGCGGTGCAAGGGGACGTGTTGTCCGCCTCGATCTCCGGGGGGCGTGGAGCTTCGATCGACATCGCGACTCCCCAACAGATCGTCATCACCGGTGATGGGGGCACTGCTCCCCCCGATGCGGTGCAATTGAATGCCAATGTCCTGACCCGATTCGGAGCGGAAAGCCTGGTGATCGGAGGAAAACGCGGGGTCGGACCCGGAGGGGTGACGTTGCAAGCCCAGGCGGCGTTCGTTGCGCTGGACAATGCCGGGGCCCCGCTCACCGCCCCGGACCTCACCCTGGTGTCAGGTGGCGGGATTTCCGTGGGCGGTTCCGCAGAAATGGTGGCCGGGGGGGGGACGAGCCGCGCCGGCAGCTTTCAGGTTGCCGGTTCGGGCGCTCTTTTGCGGGTGTCCCAGGACGAGACGGCAAATGTCTTGCGGAGCCAGGTCGTCCCGGGCGGAACCGCATCGCTCGGGATCGGGGCAGGAGCGGTCCTTTCCGGAGGCTCGGTGATTCTGGATTCCACGGCCTCGATGCAAGTGGACGCAAGCGCCACCTTGCGGGCGGAGTCCTACTCGTTTTCCAGCGGGAGGATCAGTGTGGAACTCATTCCGGCCATTGCGCTGCAGCCTTCTCCAGGACTGGTCTTGAGCGGAGGGTTTGTCGATGGTTTGAGCGGAGCGACCGCACTTTCCTTGCTCAGCTATTCCTCCATCGATTTGTATGGCAGTGGGATCCTTGGCGGGAACTTGCGAACTCTCTCGCTGAACAGCGGATCGATTCGTGGCTTCGGACAAGCAGGCGGTTCGGTCGGCATCGGGGCGGAGAATCTCCTCCTTGGGAACCGGGCCAACTCGGTGGCACCGGTTCCGCAGGAAGGGGGCACGGGCACTCTGGATTTGTCAGGGTCCCGGATCGTCCTGACCGGTGGTTCCCTGGCGCTCGACCAATTTCTCACCGCATCGTTCGCGGCTTCTGACGTGATCACCAGTTCGGGGAACGGAACGCTGTCCGTGGCGGGCGGTCTGAACCTGTCCACTCCTTTGTTGACGGGTGAGGCGGGCTCGAACCGCACGATCTCCGCGTCTGGTCCGATGCAGATGGTTTCGCCAGGCACCACGGCGGGGGAGGCCGGTGGCCTGGGCGCCACCCTGAGCCTTGCGGGGCAGAATCTCACCGTGCAGACGAACGTCCGGCTGCCCAGCGGCGCCCTCACCGTGCGCTCCACGAGCGGCGACCTCAACGTGGGCGGAAGTCTCCTGGTGACCGGAACGGTGCAGTCCTTTTTTGATGTCACCCGCTACACCAACGGAGGCCAGATCCAACTCCGCGCGGATGCCGGCGACGTGATTCTTGCCCCGGGCAGCGTGATCGATGTGTCCGCCCCATCCCGCGGCGGTCATGCGGGCGCGCTCTCCATCTCCGCCAACCAGGGCACCCTGACGACCAACGGTCTCCTCTCCGGGCGCGGCGGGGTCGGCGGTCTGCAGGGAACCTTCTCGCTCGATCTGCGAAGCCTGTCGGCAACCGACGCCTTGGGCTTGACTCTCTCCGCCGCGCATTTCACCGAGTCCCAATCGATTCGGGTCCGGACCGGAAATGTGACCGTTGGAGGCACTCTCACGGCTCACCAGTTCCAGCTCTCCGCGGATCAGGGAGCGATTGCGGTTTCGGGCACGATCGACGCGTCCGGGGCCACCGCCGGTCGCATCGCCCTCGCCTCGCACGGCGATCTGACTTTGCTGAGCGGTGCGCGCCTCACCGTGAAAGGCGAGACCTTCGACGGAGCCGGCAAGGGCGGTTCGGTGACTCTCGAATCCGGCACCCAGCGCAACGGAGTGGCGGGTCCCGGGCGGGTCGACATCCAACCCGGTTCCACGATCGATCTGTCAGTGACTTCCAAAGTCCCGGGGGATGCGGCCACGCCGGGCAGCAGTGCGTTCCAGGGGCAATTCAGCGGCAAACTGCACATCCGGGCGCCCCGGAATGGGGCAAACACCGATCTGCAGGTGGCCGCGATCGGAGGCACGGTGGTCGATCCCTCGAGCGTAGTGGTGGAGGGCTACCGCATTTACAACCTCACCGCGGGAGGGGGCAACATCGGCGCAGCCGAACAGAGCAGCATGCAAAACGACGCGCTGGCGTTCCTCGGAGCGGCGGGCAGCGCGACGCCCCATTTCACGGCGATGCGCAACCGGCTGCTCTCCCTCAATCTCGGGCTCGAGGCCGTGACCGTTCTCGCCCCCGGTGTGGAGGTGCTGAACACCGCAGGCGACCTGTCGTTGGGCGCGGCGTCGGCGAACACCACGTCGGATTGGAATCTGGCCTCCTTTCGTTACGGGCCGAAGGGTGCCCCCGGCGTCCTGACCATGCGGGCCTCCGGGAACATCAACTTCCACAACGCGTTGAGTGACGGATTTACGCCGACCCTCAGCCCCACGGATCCGAGTTGGTTGTGGCTGGCCCGTCTCACCAATTCCAATCCGCTCTTGCCCGAGAACACGCAGTCGTGGTCCTACCGCATCACCGCCGGTGCGGATTTGGGCGCGGCCGATTTCCGGCAAGTCCGGCCCTTTTCGGATCTGGCCCCGGTTTCCGGGCACGTCCGCCTCGGCAAGGAGACCGGAGCGATGTCGGCCCCCGGTGGATCGAATGCGGTCACGAGCTCGGTCATTGGAGCCACCGGGAACTCCGGGGGGCGGGGACTCTATCAGGTGATCCGGACCGGCAGCGGTGACATCGAGATCAACGCCGCGCGCAGCGTGCAGTGGCTCAACCAGTTTGCCGCGATCTACACGGCGGGCACCAGGGTGGCAGATGCCTCGATGGGCGGAACGTTCGATCCCTTCCCACTGAGCCAGGTGGGAGGGGCCGGCGTGCTGGGGGCGAATCAACAGAATTATCCGGCGTTGTATAGCGTTGCCGGTGGGAATCTCTCCATCCGCGCGGGGCAGGATCTCGAACGGTCCGGCGCCAGCAGTTCGCGGCAACTTCCCAACAACTGGCTCTATCGCCGTGGCGCGGTGGATCCCGTGACCGGTGAATTCACCACCACCGGGTTCGGCACGGGAATCGCCTCCACCACTTGGTGGATCGATTTCAGCAACTTTTTTCAGGGGGCGGGGGCGCTCGGGGGTGGGAATGTGAGTCTGGAGGCGGGCCGCAACATCACGAATGTCGATGCAGTCGTGCCCACCAATGCCCGCATGACCAAGGGCACGCCGGGGAACCCACTGGCCGCGGACCAGCGGATGGTGGAATTGGGCGGGGGAGATCTGAGGGTTCGTGCGGGGAACCATATCGATGCCGGAGTCTACTATGTGGAGCGGGGCCGTGCCGTGCTCGATGCCGGTGGCCGGATCCTCACCAACGCCACCCGTTCTCCGGGCACTTTCAATCCCTCGACCGGGGCCAACTCGGTGTTGCCGGAAACATCCTGGTTGCCGACCACCTTGTTTCTCGGCAAGGGCGGCATCGATGTAACCGCTCGCGGCGATGTTCTTCTCGGTCCTGTCGGAAATCCCTTTTTGCTTCCGGTAGGGCTGGGCAACAGTTTTTGGAACAAGACCTACTTCTCCACCTATGCGCCCGACAGCCGCATCGAGGTTTCCTCGCTCGGAGGCACCCTGTCGCTGCGCCAGGGAGCTTACGTCAACAACGTGTTCATGCCGCTTCTCGAGGCCTGGAGCCAAAGTCAGCAACTCCTCGGGTCGGGGGCGGCGGCGAATGCACAGCCTTGGCTGCGGCTGGCTGAGACTGCCACCATCCCCTTTCGCTCCGTGGCAGGCTTGTTGCCAGGCACGGTCCGAGCCACGGCGTTCAGCGGGGATATCCTTCTCACCGGGAACCTCACGTTGGCACCAGCTCCCACCGGCACCTTGGAACTGGTGACCCGTGGCGGAATCAAAGGATTGCAGCCGACTGGATTCAACTCGAATGAAAACCGGACCGCCTGGGTATCCAGCCGCCTCACCGTTTCCGATGCGGATCCGCGCGTCGTTCCAAGAGCGGTCACCCCACTTTCCTACCAAAGCCTTGTCGGCACCAGTCCGTCCCAAGCCGTTTCCACCCAGACAAACTTCCTCCTCACCGTGGATCAACTGTTCCGCGAAACCGGCGCGATTCTGGGCACGCAAGCCTCCCAGCAGGTGAAGCAGACTTTGCACTCTCCCGGACCGCTTCATGTCCAGGATCCGGATCCGGTGCGCTTGTATGCAGACACGTCTGATGTCACCGGCGTCACCCTCTTTTCCCCAAAACCCGCGCGGGTCCTTGCCGGGCGGGACATCACGGACGTGGCCCTCTACCTCCAAAATCTCAAGCCGGACGCGGTCAGCGTGGTCTCCAGCGCTCGGGATCTGGTTCCCTACAATCCCAATTCCGCCCTCCGGGTCGCGGCCAAGACGGGCAACAATTTCGTGGTGGAGGGCTTCTTCCAGGCCGGAGCCGGTCCCCTCGCGGGCGACATCCAAATCGGAGGTCCGGGGACGTTGGAAGTCCTGGCGGGACGCAATCTGGATCTCGGAACCGCGGTCGCCACGGCCGATGGCACGGCGGCCGGCATCACGAGCATCGGAAACACCCGGAATCCGTTCCTGCCGTTCGAGGGGGCTGACCTTGTCACCGGTGCCGGTCTGGGCAGAACTTTGGGACTGGGCCAGAGCGGGGTCGACTGGGATGCGTTTCTCAATTCGGTCCTCGAGGCCGAGGGCGGCGCGGCCTATCTGAGCGAATTGAGCCTGCCCGGTGGCGCGGCGGGGTTGACCCTGGCCGGCATCCGTCAACTCGGACCCGAGGCCCGCTCCCAGGTGGCCCTGCAACTCTTCTATCTCGTTCTCCGCAAATCCGGACGCGACCGGAACCTTCCCGGCAGTCCCTCGTTTGGCACCTTTGCGGATGGCTTCAGGGCCATCGACAGGTTGTTCGGTCAGGCCACCCGGGAGGGCGACATCCTGACCCGGGAACGGAACATCCGCACCAAGTCCGGAGGGAACATCAGCATCCTGACCCCCGGCGGTGGCCTCTCTCTGGCCCAGTCCGTGGCTCGGGATGCCCTGATTCCGCCGGGGGTCATCACCGAGGCCGGAGGAAGCATCCGCATGTTCACCGAGGCCGATGTCAACCTCGGCGTCTCCCGCATCTTCACCCTTCGGGGCGGCGACATCTTGATCTGGTCGACCAACGGCGACATCGCCGCCGGCGCCTCATCCAAAACGGTGCAGTCCGCTCCGCCCACCCGGGTGTTGATCGATCCCACCAGCGCCGACGTGACCACGGACCTCGCCGGGCTGGCCACCGGAGGCGGCATTGGGGTGTTGGCCACGGTGGCCGGAGTGCCCCCCGGCAGTGTCGATTTGATTGCTCCCAATGGGGCGGTGGATGCGGGCGACGCCGGAATCCGGGCCACGGGAAACCTCAACATTTCCGCAGTCTCGGTCTTCAATGCGAACAACATCAGTGTCGGCGGGACCAGCAGCGGGACGCCCGCAGTGTCGGTGAGTTCCGTGCCGAACGTCTCCGGCCTGGGGGCCGCTTCCAACGCGGCCGCCGCCGGTGCGTCCGCAGCGGCCTCCGGAATGCCGGCCCCGCAAGGCACCAAAAAACCGGCGGAGACGATGGAGGTCCCCAGCATCGTCATGGTCGAGGTTCTCGGTTACGGAGGGCCGGATGCCGAGCCCGCGCCCGAAGAAAAAGAAGAGTCGAAACGCGGCGCCGCTCAGTAAAACAGCCCGCTGAAGTGGCGGCGGGGCGTTCTTGGCGGTCTTCCGCCTCTCTGGAGCGCTTCCAGCAGGTCCTCGAAACGGAGCGGGCTTTCGGAGACTGGCGGGGTGGGCCGCGTGGGGGGAGTTTGTTCCAGTTCGAGGAGGCGCCGGATGCGTTCGGCAGTTTCTGGATGGGTGCGGAGGATGGAGGGCTCGATTTTTTGTTGCACGCGTTGGAAGATGCGGGCGAAGAACCCGCCCTGGGCCGCCTCGAGGCGTTGCAAGGCCATGGCCAGTCCGCGTGGATCTCCGGTGAGTCCGGCGGCGTCGAGGTCTGCCTGAAACTCGCGGGTTCGGGAGAGGCTGAGCTGAAGAAGTGCGGAGAGGGTTGGCGCGAAGAGAAGCAGCAGGATGGCTTCAAAGGAGATCGCCAAGTCCGAGCCGGCGAGGACCAGCGGCAGTTTGAGGAGGAGCAGGAAGAAGCCGATGTTGGAGAGGAACTGGGTGCTGCGGCTGAGGAGATCCGCCAAGCCCATCACGTGGAGGTCGCGGTTGGCGATGTGGGCGAGTTCGTGCGCCATCACCGCCGCGAGTTCCCGGGTCGAAAAAACGCGGAACATGGCGTCCGTCAGGCCGATGGCGGACTGGCGTTCCGAGCCGACGGCGAAGGCATTGAGCAAGGCGCTGGGGATGTGAAACAGGGTGGGAGAGCGTTCCAAGCCGGCCCTGGCGCTCAACGAATCCACGATCTCATAGAGTCCCGGGGCCTGGTGGCGCGGGATGGGGCGGGCGCGATACATGCGCATGATCAGGGAGGGAGCGATCCGGGGACCCGCCACGAGAAACATCGCCACAGGGATCGAGACCATGAGCAAACCGGGAAGGCCCGCGATGAGGAGACCGAGCAGCGAGAGGATGGTTCCGAGGGCGAGCACCAGGAGCGCGGAATGGAGAAGATTCCCCCAGCGTTGGGAGCGAACGGCGTGGACATCGATGGCCATTGTCCTTGAGACGGTGGACCGCCCGGAAACCTTTGCGCTACCTTCCTGTGCCCCAGCGGCGGTGGAGGAATTGTTCCCAGGGAGCGAAGAGCAGTTTGTCCGCGAGCAGACCGATGACGACGATGACGAGCATGACGCCGATCACCTGGTTCATGTCGTTGAGTTCCCGGCCGAAGTGCAGGAGGTGCCCGAGTCCGTAGCCGGTCAGGATGGTGACATAGATTTCCGCGGCCATGAGGGAACGCCAGGCGAAGGCCCAACCCTGTTTCATGCCGCTGACGACAAACGGGAGGGAAGCGGGCAGGATGACCTTGACGAGGGTGTGGATTCCCTGGCTGCCCATGGTCCGCGCCGCCCGCACGTAGATCGGCGGAAGGCTGCGGGCCCCGTTGTCCACCGCGATGAGGACACTCCAGAGAGTGCCCATCACCACGACGAAGAGCATCGCGGTCTCCGATTGGCCATACCAGAGCAAGGCGAGCGGCACCCAGCAGACGCTGGGCAGGGTCTGCAGACCGAGCGCGAGGACACCGACGGTATCGCTCAACATTTGGCTGCGGGAACAGGCCAGTCCCAGGGGCAGACCGAGGAGGCAACCGATGAGATACCCCGCGAGCAGGCGCCCCATGGTGACCAGGGAAGCCTCGAAGAGCGAACCGTCCCGAACCGCCTTCAGGAGGTAGTGGGCCACGTCGCCGGGCGGGGGAAGCAGGACCGGAGACCAGAGCCCCGCCGACACCAGAGCTTGCCAGAGGAGAATGAGACCGATGAAGAAGACGGTGGAATGGAGGATGCGTTTCATTCCGCGGTGGTCATGGCTTCGGTGTGGCTCTTCAGCGCCCGGGTGATGCGCGTGGCGTGTTCCGCAAGTTGCACGCTGTTGATGTCCCGCGGACGGGGCAGATCGATCCGGAACTCCTCCCGAATTCGGCCGGGGTTCGGCGAGAAAAGAACCACACGATCTCCCAGACAGACCGCTTCGCGAACGTTGTGGGTGACGAAGAGAATGGTCTTTTTGCGGCGCGACCAGATGGTCTGCAAATCGGCGTAGAGATGTTCCCGGGTCATGGCATCGAGCGCGGCGAAGGGCTCGTCCATGCAGAGGAGGCGCGGGTTGGGAGCCAGGGCCCGGGCCAGGGCAACCCGTTGCTTCATACCGCCGGAGAGTTCGTGGATGTTGGCGTGCATGAAGGCTTTCAGCCCCACCAGCTCCAGATAGAACTTGGCCACCTGGAGCCGTTCCTCCTTGGAGAGATGCGGCTTCAGTTTGAGACCGAAGAGCACATTGCCGAGGACGTCGAGCCAGGGAAACAGGGCGTGTTCCTGGAACATCATGCCGCGCTCCCGTCCGGTCCGGGTGATGGCCACGCCGTCGCTCGACAGCGTTCCCTGGTCCGGTGCATCCAGCCCGGTGACCAGATTCAAGAGGGTGCTCTTGCCGC
Source organism: Verrucomicrobiota bacterium (assembly GCA_003402735.1). Classification (GTDB taxonomy): domain Bacteria; phylum Verrucomicrobiota; class Verrucomicrobiia; order Verrucomicrobiales; family DEV007; genus V1-115. Next base: position 4,767 of record QQNE01000082.1, on the reverse strand, counting down.
AACCGCTCGGCCCGACCAGGCAGACAAACTCGCCCTCTTCCACGCTCAGGCTGACGTCGTCCAGCGCCTGGAGCGTTCCGCGTTTGGTCCGGAACGATTTGCTGACATGTTCGACCGCGAGCTTGGCGGGAGCCGGATTTTCCAGTTCGGAGGTGACCGTCATGGGATCAAAGACTGGGGAGCAATCGGTCAAGTGCGGGGATGTCCTCGAGGAAACCGGCCTTTCGTGCGCTGATCACCATCTGGTCCAGGCTTTGTCGGGAGATCTCTCCGGTGACGGCGATGCGGCTGAGCGCTTGATCGACGACCTGGTCCTTGGGTGCGGCCTTCATCAATTCCGTGAGCTCGGCTTTGATCAGGGCCTTGGCTTCCGCCGGATGCTCGTTGATCCACTGGGTCAGTTCGAGGTGGGCGGCAATCAGTTTTTTGGCAAGGTCGGGCTGGTGGTCGACGAAGGACGCGCTGGAAGTCAGCAGGGTGATGTTCGTCTCCCGATCTTCGAGCAGCGTCTTGGCTCCGGCCTCGAGCTGGAGGCGGGTGACCCACGGCTCCACCGTCCAGGCGGCATCGAGCTCTCCCTTCTGGAAGAGGGGAAGCAGATCCGCGTTGGCGGTCGGCAGGATGAAGGCGTCTCCACCCGTCTGCTTGATCTGGAAACCGTTGTCCGCCAGCAAGGCGCGGAGTTGCACGTCCTGGGTGTTCCCCAGCTGGGGGCTGGCGATTTTCTTCCCTCTGAGTCCGGCGATGTCGGTGATTCCCGAGCCGTTCCGGGTGATCAGCGAACTCCCGCCATTCGCCCCTCCCGCGAGAACCCGCATCTCGGTTCCCTTGGACTTGGCGTAGGCGTTGAGGACGGGGCTGGGTCCGATGTAGGTGACATCGAGGGAGCGCGCGAAGATGGCTTCCGTGGCGGAAGGTCCCGCGTTGTAGACATACCATTCCACTGGCACGCCGAGCCGCTCCTCAAACCAGCCTTTGCCCTGGCGAGAAAGCTGATGCGCCACCAGAGCCTGAACGTGGGTGATGTTCGGGAAGTGTCCAAAACGCAGGACCTTCAGTTCGGCCCCAGGTTCGGGAGCTTTCGAGCAGGCTGAGGACCCCAGCACGGCGGCCAGGAACAGGGTGGGGAACAGGCGGGTCTTCATGAATCGACGCGGTCAGAAAACGGATAGGTTCACTTCCAGGTAGACAAAGTCGGTGTCGCCGGGGCGGATGGCGTTGCGCACGAAGTCGCCGGGCCGAAAATAGGAGTAGCCCAGCACCATCTCGAGCTGCTTGGTGATCTGGAAGCGCGAGCGGATGTCGAACTCGTGGCCGATGCCATCGCCGCTCCGACCGGTGCTGTCCCGGACGTTGCCGCCCCCGCTGAACCGATCCGTCGCACTGGCAAGGTGATACCAGCTGTATCCAAAATCGAGCCGCACTTTCTCGGCGGGAGTCAGTTCCACCCGCACCTTGGGGGTCCGGATGTTTTCAAAGACGATGGTATCATTCGCGGACCAGGGACGACCGAACCCATAAAAGCGCTCAAAGCGGTTGTCCTCCCCATCGTTCGGGTCGCGGTCGCCACTCGCGTAACCGTAGAAGGCACTGACCCGCGGCTTCCAGGCGTGCTGCAGGGAATAGCCGATCTCTCCCGTGCCGCCCCACGCCCGCACGTCGTTGGTTCCGTTCCGGCCCACTTGGCCGATGAGGGAAACGTCAAAGTCGAACCCGGTGTCTCCGATGGTTCCGTAGGTGCGCAAGCCGGGGGAATGAACCATGCGGTCCTGGCTGACATCGTTCTGGTTCTGGTCCAGCGCGAGGTAGAACGGCTCGATGGTGGCCAGATCTGACCAGCCTCTCCAGTGCCCAATCAATCCGTAGATCCAGCGGTCGTCCACCGGTTCGTCCCAACCGAAGAGGTCCCGCTGCAGCGGTTGGATGGCCAGGAGATCGGTGCTCCAATCGTTGGCTTCCTGGCCGAGCGTTCCCCGAAATCCGAGGAAGGTGTTGGCGGTGTTGCGCCATTGGTTGTTCGCAAGAAGACGGCGGTCGAGAAATTCAAAATTCTGGATCCCGTAGCGCAAACTGATCGGGCGATCGTTTCCAAGGGAATCAGTGCCCAGCGCGTCCCGGAAAAAGAGTTCTCCCTGGAGACGGGTCACCGCGAACTCGTTCACATCCCGGTCGTCGAGCGGATACTTGCTGTCGTCCCGACGCGAGTCCTGCATCTCCACGGCGAAGCGGAACGGATCGAGCAGATCATGAACGCCCAGGTAAATCCGGGTGCGATGCAGCAGGGGATCATCCAGACCGGCTTGGGGACGGCGGATGTCGTCCTCGCGGTATTCGTAGCGGAACCGGTAATCCATGCCAATGTCCAGCCAGTCGGCGGATTGGAGGGCATCGAAGGAGGTCAGGGGCGCCGGTTTGACATATTTGGGAGGATCCGGATCCCGGGTGGTGCTGTAACTCCGGGGAGCGCGGTAAAAGGATTTCGGTTTCTCTGTCGGTTTCGGGTCGGTCGCCCAGGCTGCCGACGTGAGCTGAAGGACCGTCAGGATGGCCAGCCCGCATTTCCTAAGGATCGCGTCGCGAGGCGCCGCCAAATGGCCTTGCCTGCCAGGCGCGCGAAGGATTCCAGCGTGAGCGGTATGCCGAGAACCCGTGAATCCTGGAATTCGAGCGGAACGCAGCAGGAATGCCATCGAGCAAGCCGCAGCAGCGAGCACTTTAGAAATGCGGGCCAGAAAGAGGATCTGGATAGGCTGAGGCATGGGGAGGCTGGGCGACGAGCGTCGAATCCCTATCTGAGGAAACAACACTATTCAAGTAGGAATTTGGACGATAAGTTTCCGCTGGCGGTCGCCCGCTCACTGGACCTCGTCTGCTTTGGGACGGTTCTGGTCAACCTGGTTCAGAAGAAGGGCCAGAAAGCCTTCGTCCGGTTCCAGTTTGCGGTGGATGGCCTCGGTCTGCCCCTTGGGACGATCCGTGCCGCTGCCGGTCGTGGAGCGCTCGCCGCTAAAGGGGATCGGGAGATTGTCCCGCCGCAACTTGTGCAAGGTCACCTCGACGACGTTGGCCAGGGTGTAGCGATCCAGGATGTTGGAAATGGCGTTGCGGACGTCCACCATGATCATCCGCAGCCCGCAATGTTGCTCGTCGTCGCAGGTGCAGGGCTGGTAGAAGCATTCGCTGGCGCACGGGATCGGGGCCAGCATGCCGTCGAAGAGACGGACCATGTCTCCCATGCGGATTTGGGTCGGGTCTTTCTCGAGGTAGTAACCGCCGAATTTTCCGCGCCGCGTGCCGATGATGCCCTCCTGCCGGAGATCGGCGAGGATCTGTTCGATGAACTTCAGCGGAAGCCGCTCCACTTCCGCGAGTTCCGAAGCGGACACGACTTCGCGGTTGACCTCCCTGGCGATGCCCAGTTTGATCAGGGTGCGCAGACCGTATTCACCGCGCTTGGAGAGTTTCATTCGGCTATAGATCCTGGCCGAATGTTGATTTGGCAAGTCAAATTGGCGTTGGGATCCCCAACTCAGTCGCCTTCCCTCAAGGCAAGCTCCCTGCGGGTGGCGTGGGCCCGAAAGAAGAGGACCAAAAACTGACTGCCCCAATGCACCGATGCCGCGGCCGGCCAGGTCTGTGGAATCCGGATGCTCAGTCTCCAGGCCCCTTCGCGCCGGATCCTTTGGGAGCGGACGACGAGCCGGTCCCCCGGTTCCTCGGCCGCCAGCCGGTGCAGCACCTCCTCGGCAGAGGCCACTGCTTGCAGAAATGGGGTGGGGCCTTCCGCGGTGACGGAGAAGGCTTCGGCACCGCTCACCTCGAGTTCAATCAGACCATCCACCGGCTCACGGCGAAACTTGTAGGGATCCTCCGCAATTGAGGGGACGGAGGCATCCAACTCCAGGCCTACCGGGTCGGTGACGGGAAGAATCTGCAAGACCGAGCCCTCGGCGATGCGCGGCTGCACGGCCACCCGTTCGATCAATTGGAGAAGGGTCTCCGCGGCCCGGGCGTCCTGACCATCATTGACGCCCACAAGCCCGACAAACTGGGTTTCCAATTCCGCGCGGGCCGGTCCAAAGATGGTGAAGGCCGGAACGCCATACTTCCGCCCGTCGAACTCGATGAGCCGCTCCATGCGGCCGATTAGGGTTTGGGACACCTCACAGTGTTCGATGAAACCCTGAATCAGCTCTCTCATGCGAGAGCGGTGGAGAGGATCGTGGATGTATTTGCTCATGATGTGGAGAGGTCAAGTGGGGAGAGGAATCAGGAGGAACCGGTCTCCGGGTTTTTGGCGGAGGGATGCCCCTGCGGCATGCGGAGCTTTTCCAGAACGTCGATCTGGGTGACGCGGCTGTCGTGAATGGTGATCAGAATGGAACCGTATTTGAGGTGCGCGGCTCGCTCGGCCACGGACTGGATCCAGGATGGGTGAGAATTTCGGGGCGGATCAGAAATCGGAGGGTTGGGCGTCACGTGGCGGCTTGGGTTGTTTGAAACCGCTACAGCATAAAAGTTGATTCAGCAAGTAAAGATTAAACCCGCAGATCAATCCCGCCGGCTGGGAGACCGGGGATTGGGGGGGGCGATTTCGATTTGGAGTCTTGCTCGGGAATCAGCGGTTCCGAAAATGGAGCAATGATGGAATCGAAATCGAAATCGAACTCGTCGTCGGGATCGAGAGCCGGAACTGGTCAACCCGCTTGATCGGCTGGATGAGATGAGGCGATTGGGGGCTCGATTTCGATTTCGACTTCGACTTCG
>QQNE01000081.1 GCA_003402735.1 Verrucomicrobiota bacterium | reverse complement strand
TTCCCGTCGTGCACGGTGATGGTCCCTTGACCGAAGTCGAGGTCTTTCACGCGCAGGCGCAAGGCTTCCATCTGGCGCAGACCGGTTCCGTAGATCAGTTCGCACAGCAGTTTCCAGGGGTCTTCCAATTGATCGAAGATGGCGCGGACCTCGGCTTTGGTGAGAACCACGGGCGGACGGCGGGAACCGTTCCTTGAAGGTGTAAAGCCAAGGTTCACTTCTTCGACTCCGTAGACCGCTTTGGCGACATAGACGATCGCGTTGAGGGCTTGGCGCTGGGTGGCGGGGGATACCCGGCGTTCGAGAGCGAGGTATTCCAGGTAAGCGGTGGCCGCGGTGGGTTGGAAACGGTCCAAGTGTTCTACCCGCAACCTTCGCAATTGGAACCGTGCAAAGCGCCGGACCCAACCCAGGTAGGTCTGCTCGGTAGCAACGGCGAGGTTTTGCTGGCGAATGGCCCGGCGAAGCCGGGCGATCAGTTCCGCGATCATCCCTGACTCTCCGGGAACGGCGGTCCGGTCACGCTGGTGGATGATTTCTGGCGGTTCGGTGTCCGGAGTGATGGATCCCGGAACAAACTCCCGCAGCAGCGTGCGATGCTCCCGGCCAAGGGCTACCGCTTGATCCGAAAGTCCCTCCCAGTCGAAGTCCCTGGCCCAGGTGGGAGCGGATGGTTCGCGGCAGAAGCGTTGCACCGCCTGAACGGCTTGGCGGAACTGCCAATCCTGTAAGGTGGGGGTGCGCCCAAGTTCTTCAAAGAACGCGACGGTGGCTGCCGCCCCGGACCAAGCCTTCGGTGCCCCCGCTCAAATTTTATCCCTCGTGTCCCTTCGCGATCTTCGTGGTGAAACCGGTCTGGCTGTTGATCGCATCCGGTTTCTTCGCTACGAAGGACACGAAGAAGCACGAAGAATGCCTTGGTATTCGGTAAGCGTCTGATGGAGACCATCTATTCATCCCCGCTTTTTCCGGCGAAGGTCCGGTATGTCCAAACGCCGAACCGCTTCCGAGTGGAACTCCCTGCTCCGCGATTCCCATCGATCCGACCACACGCAAGCCGAATTCTGCCGTCGCCGGGGTCTTGCGGTGCCCACGCTGCTTGAGATCCAGCCGCTCCCGGCTTCCGGGGCTGGGTGGCCCGGGGCGGCCACTGCGCGAATCGAACTGAATTCGCCGCTCGGTCCCCTTTGCGTGCACTGCCCGTGCTCGGAACTATCCCGAATCCTCGTTGAACTGACAGCAGCCGCCGCCGCCAAGCCAATAGGATCCCCCTGAGCGCGGCGACCCGGGTCTTCATCGTCACCGGCCCAACCGATATGCGCGAGAGCTTCAACGGGTTGTATGGCATCGTGGCCCAGCAGTTGGGACAAGATCCAGTCAGCGGTCATGTTTTTGTCTTTTGCAACCGCTCTCGCACCCGCATCAATCTTCTGTTTTGGGATGGTTCGGGGCTCTGGGTCTGCGCCAAGCGATTGGAAAAGGGAGGGTTTAGCTGGGATTGGCCGGCCGAAGCCGGTGAGTGGCGTGGCAGGATATTCCCATTATCATAGATGCATCGAAACGCCGCCCACAGCCGAGCAACTTCTCGAGATAAACAAGGCTTTTACAAAGGAGCTGAAGAAGGAGCGTGCATTGCCCCAATTGCTTGCCCAGCACTTCGGCCCCAGCAGCGAAAAAGTCCATCCCGATCAGCGTGAACTCTTCGGCGAGGCGGTGCAAGCCGTCGTCGCCGAGCCGTCCCGGATCCGCAACTTGATGCGGTGCCATCGCAGCTGGCGGTCATCCGTTTCTTCGTTCATGATGGGTCCATGCACCGATGGATCTGGATGGCTTGTCTCTTCTCCGCGCTGGCCTCTGCCGGCGAGCCGGTTCCGTTGCGATTCGGGGCGCGCGCCAGTTTGGAAGCAACGGAGACGGATGGAGCTTGGACGATGACCGTGACCGGGCCAAACCCGCACGTTTGGCTGACCGGAATTCCCGCCGGGGTGACGCCCACGACGCATCCCATCCTCAGCTTCGAATACTTCGCGACGGCTCCGGTGCCGAACTTGCAGGTGCGTGTCCCGTTTGCGGAGGGAGCGGCTCACCTGCGGGCGGGGGCCCTGCCGCTTGCGGAGACTTGGAGACCGTTTGGGATCGACCTGCGCCTGGCCAAGGAGGCCTATGCGGCCGGGCCAGGAAAGGATTTTGCCCTGATTCTCGGCACCGAACCGGGCTTCCGGTTCCAAATCCGCAATCTGCAACTCCGCGCCCCCAACGAGGAGGAAGCCCGGAGCGAGGCGGACCGGCAGGAACGGCGCCAACAGCGGGAGCGAGAGGCCGCCGAGTGGCTGGAGAGTTTGCGTCGGCCCTATCGGGGTAGGATCACGTCGGTGACGATCCAGGCGGAGACGATCGAGGTCCGCGCCGACGTGAAGGGGCGGATTCGCGTTGGCGAAGCGACGGCGGTTGCTGGCCCTGCGATCCCCCGGTTCGACGGAAAGCGAGATCGTGCTGCGGACGTTTTTCAGATCGTCGACGACGCCGGTGTCCCGTTGACTCCGCCGGCACGGGCGAGTGCCTGGGAGGGGCAGCGCTCCTTACCGAGGCTCACCGCGAAGGGGATCAAGGGGCTGGGCGGCATTCCCATGAACTTGACGGCTGATCACGAAATCTTTGCTCTCGGGATCGAGCACGCCACGGTCAACATCGTGGTCAACGCCCTGTTGCGGCCGGGCGCTGCACCGGGCTGGGCGCCCTGGGAGTTTGAGGGACGAACCGTGCACCTGAATGCCGCGTATCTCCGCACGCTCGATGCCACCGTGCGCACGCTGTCGCAAAAAGGCGTGATTGTCAGCGCGATCCTCCTCGTGGGCAATCAACGCGACGCCGCTGGCCGTCCCGCCCAACCGATGATTCACCCGGATGCCTTGCCGGAAGGAACCTTTGCCATGCCGGACGTGGTGACTCCGGAGGGAGCGGAGCTTTACCGGGCCGTGATCCACCTCCTGACGGAGCGTTACACCCGGGAAGAAGGTGAATTCGGGCGGATCTCCAATTGGATTCTCCACAACGAGGTCAATCAGGCGGGCACCTGGACCAACATGGGAGAACAACCGATGCCCCGCTATGTGCGGACTTATATGCAGTCCTGCCGGCTGGTGTATCTAAGCGCGCGTCGGTTCGATCCCCGCGCCCGGGTCTTTATTTCCCTGACCCATCACTGGACCGAGTTGAGCGGCGGTCTGCAAACCTATGTCGTCCGGGATCTCCTGGAGTTGTTCGCCGAGGCCGCCCGGGTCGAGGGGGATTTCGAATGGGGTGTCGCCTATCATCCGTATCCAGAACCGATGACGCAGCCGGATGTCTGGAAGCATGTGGAAGGGTATGACTTCGATGTTCCATATATAACGCCGAAGAATATCGAGGTGCTCCCGGCCTATTTGGCTCAGGAGCGCTTCTTGTATAAAGGCAAGCCTCGCGGCATTGTTCTCTCGGAGCAGGGGATCAATGCGGTTTCCCTGGCCCCCGAGGAGCAAGAGCGTCAAGCGGCGGGCATTGTGTATACCATGGAACGGGTGAGGCGGATTCCGGCGATTGAAGCCTTTCATTATCATGCCTACCGGGACTCACCTGAAGCGGAAGGCGGGCTCTTGCTAGGTCTGACGAATCCACAAGCCGGCCACAAGCGGGCCTGGGAGATCTATGCCGCGATCGGCACGGAGCGGGAGAAAGAGGTCACGGGATTCGCCTGGCCGCTCATGGGACTGTCCGGACCCGACGCGCCCGAGTTGCAGATTCGGCCGGTGGCAGGGGCCCGTTAGGCTGGGTATTTGGGGGACGCAAGGGATTTTCGGGCTTTGCTATGACGAACAGGAAGTCCGCGCCCGGAATTTTCCGCAATGGCCGAAACCGGGGGGCTTGCGGAGGATTTCAACGGACTTTTACGGCAGAACGCGGATTGTCCCGGTTTCCGGTGAGGGGTAGGTTGATGAGGGGTTGGTGGGGCTTTCTGCCATGTGGTTGCGAAGCGTTCACTCTGGGAATTGGAGGGAAAGAGGCAAGGATTTCCGGTCCAGATGGTTGGGTCCACGGGTGCCCAGTTTGCTGGAGCTGACTGCCGAGGGGGAGCGTGTCCTGCGTTGGGCGCGCTTGAGGGCGTCGGCGCATTTGTCCGAAGCCGCCCGCGAGGTCTGGATCAACCTCATCGCGCAAGGCGAGGTGTTCGCCTGCCGCGCCGAGACCTTGCTGGAAAGCAATCCTGCGGTGGGGCGTCGGTGTCGGAATTATCTGTCGGGTTGTCTGGATCAGATGGCCCGCAGGATCGAGCGACTGGAGGAAGAGTCCGGTCACGCCGGGGGGCGTAGAGAGGAGTCGCGACGGGCTTCGGATCCCCCCACGGGCGCCGATCAAGGGGAGGGGCTTCCGAACGGATAGCGAATGCGCTTCGCTGGCACCGTCTCGTCATCGCTTTCTGGGTAACCGATGTAATGAATCCGGAAACGGCCTTGTGAGGTGCGCCCCAGGATCAAGGCAGGATACCAAGTGCCATTCCACTCCACTTCAACGGGGGGCTCTCCTCCGGCGAGATCGACTCGGTCGAGCGGAACCAGTTCATCTGGCAGGAAAAAAGCGGCGTTTCGTGAAACGGGGTCCCACCCGAGGTAGCGAACGGTCAGGGCCCCGTTTTTTCGGTTCAGGATGGTGGCCCCATGCCAAGCGCCGTCGTGGAGGGCGGCCACATGCTGTCCGGTGACGCGTGTGAGGGAGCCTTGGAAGACATCGCCGTCTCCTTGTCCGAGGACGGGCAGGGTTTCGAGGTCGTCCTCGGGCGAGAGCATTCGGTAGCGGCGGGGGACGTAGTTCCGCACTTCCTGGATCGAGACATCGCCGCTGCCGTCGGCATCTCCAAATCCGGCGAGGGCCTCGAGCAGGGTGATGTCCAGTTCGTTGTTGGTGGTCTGTTGGGGACGGCAGGCGGCGAAAGCGGTGACGTTCGACGGCAGATCCACGGTTTTGCGGTCTGGCCGGATGAACCCTCCCGAGCCGCAGGTGCTGATGGCGACCACCGCCGGGCAAGAAAGTTTGGCCAATTCAGCTTTCAGTTCGCTTCCGGAAATGCCATCACCGCCCGGCAGGTTCGCGCCCCAATCGCCATCTTCAGTGGCCCCGTGGGTTCCCCAGTAAAGAAACACCAGGTCCTGAGGTTGTGCCTCCTGGCTCAAGGATCGGAGGGAGCGCAGCACGGCGGCGCGGGTGGCCCGGTCTCCCTTGAGGGTGGTGATCACGATCTCCCGGAAGAGTTCTTTGGATTGCGTCCGGAACATGGTGCTGAAGTTATCCGGCGCGTAGTTGTAGTGATCCACGGTCTGGCCTTTGGGAGGTGCTTCGTCGTAGGCCACCCCCAAAAAGAGCAAGCGACCGCTCTGCGGTGCGGCTTCCTGCGCGCCGCAGGGCAGGGAGAAGAGCAGGATGGCGGCGCAACCGAGCCTGTTTGCGGAAAGGGTCATCGGAAAATCGGTTGAAAGACTTTCGACTGCGGACTGGGGACGAGTTGCCGCAGACCGCGCCGTCGCCCGAGATGCTTCAGGGTGGGGCGATTTTCAAGGGGCGCGGAGGCGATTTTTGAGAGACTTGAAGCGGCAGGGCATCAAGAAAGTGGTTGGTTGGGCGGGAATCTTCGGCATGGTGAGTGGCAACCCGCAGACTTTTTGCGTGGGTGAGGGATTGCATCACCATGAACACAAATTCTTTCTCATCGGCTTCCTCACCGCTCGGCGAGGTGATGCCTTCGAATCGCCCCGGAACATTGGCAGGGATCCGGGCGGAGGAATTGATGTTGATGCCGTGTGGTCCGGGCAGCACGTTTGTGAGCTGCACGGATTACTCGGAGGAAGAATTCCGCTCGGTGGATGTGATCGACGTGAACGCCTTTCTGGGGGAGCATCGGCCGCCGGGGACGCGGGTGCGTTGGATCAATGTGGATGGTCTTTCGGATCGGGCGACCCTGGGCGCTTTGGCCCAAAAATACGAGCTGCATCCCCTCGCTTTGGAGGACATGTTGCGGTCCGGGTCCCGTCCCAAAGCGGAGTTTTATCCGGGGGATGAGGAGCATCCTTCCAGGCTGTTCATCGCGGCCCGGATGATTTCGGTGAGGGAGGACAAGGTCCACTGTGAGCAGATCAGCTTTTTCCTGGGACGGCACACGCTGTTGACGTTTCAGGAGGATCGGGGGGATGTCTGGGACTTGGTCAGGGAACGGATCTCCCGGGACGGGTCGGCTCTGCGGGAGCACGACGCCAGTTTTCTGATGTATGCGCTGTTGGATGCGATCGTCGACAGCTGTTTTCCGGTCATGGACTACCTCGCGGAACAATTGGAGGAGATGGAAACGGAAGTCCTGCAGCGTCCGACGCCCAGGGCGATGCAGAAGGCGCGCAAGCTGAAGCACGAGATCCTGGTGCTGCGGCGGGAGATGGGACCGATGCGGGAGGTGGTGGCCAGTCTGTTGCGGTCCGACGATGCCAATCTTTCCGATGCGGCGCGGCTCTTTTTGCGGGATGTGCACGATCATTGCATCCAGGTCATCGAACTGCTGGAGACCTACCGCGACTTGGCGGCGGGCTTGTCGGAGACCTATCTGAACGCGATTAACTTCCGGTTGACGCAGGTGATGAAGGTGCTCACGATCATCAGCACGCTCTTCATGCCGTTGTCGTTCCTGGCTGGCGTTTACGGGATGAACTTTGAGTATATGCCCGAGATCCGGAGTCCTTTGGCGTATCCATGGTCCTATCCGATGGGCTTTTGGGCGCTGGTTTTGGGGATTGTGGGGATCATGCTCTTTGTCTTTCACCGGAATCGGTGGCTTTGAGGGGGGGAGAGGCTCGGGTTGACGGAACGGGATTCTGGCGAAGGATGCAGGCTGCCCCTCCAACCGCCATGTCTCCCGCCGGTCTTTTTCCCCTCCTGCTCATTGTCCTCATGACCTCGACCTCCTCCTCCGCTGGTCCCGTGCGCGCTCCGCTGCCGTCGGCGGAAGAGATTGGGAAGCTGCCGCCGGATGGTGGGGCCGAGTTCAATCGGTTGATTTTCGAGCAGAGTCCTTACCTGTTGCAGCACGCCCGAAACCCGGTGGACTGGTATCCGTGGGGGGAAGAGGCGTTTGCCAAGGCCAAGGCGGAGAACAAGCCGATCTTTCTCTCCATCGGTTACACCACGTGTCACTGGTGTCATGTCATGGAGCACGAGTCCTTCGAGGACGAGGAAGTGGCCGAGGCCATCAACGCCGGGTTTGTGGCCATCAAAGTGGATCGTGAGGAGCGGCCGGATATTGACGAAGTCTACATGACGGTGACTCAGGCGATGACTGGGAGTGGTGGCTGGCCGATGACGGTGATCCTCTCCCCAGACAAGAAACCGTTTTTTGCCGGCACCTATTTTCCGAAGAGCGACGCGCCGGGAAGGACCGGGTTGATGACGATTCTCGGGGTTTTCCGGCGGCTTTGGAGTGAACAACAGGAGAAACTGCTGGCTGAGAGCGACCGGGTGGTGGCGTTTCTCCGGGACCGATCCGTCGCGACGGGTGGGGATCTGCCGGGGGCGGCTCTTTTGGAGGGGGCGTATGCCCATTTTCTGCAGACCTTTGATCCGAAGAACGCCGGGTTTGGCGGGGCCCCAAAGTTTCCGGTGCCGTCCAATCTTTCGTTTCTCGTTCGGCATCACCAGCGCACCGGGGAGGCTCCGGCCATGGACATGGTGGAGCGCACCTTGACCGCGATGCGGTTGGGTGGGATCTACGACCAGATTGGGTTTGGCGTGCACCGTTATTCCACGGACCGGGTCTGGTTGGTGCCGCATTTTGAGAAGATGCTGTATGATCAGGCGCTCTTTGTCTTGGCGTTGACCGATGCGTATCAGGCTGGAGGGAATCCGTTCCACGCGGCCACCGCCCGGGAGGTTCTCGACTATGTCTTGCGCGATCTGACAGCCCCCGAGGGTGGATTCTACAGCGCGGAAGACGCGGACAGCGAGGGGAGGGAAGGGACGTTTTACCTCTGGACGCCGCAAGAGATTGTCCAAGTTCTGGGGGAGAGCGACGGGACCTGGTTCAATGAACTCTTTCAGATCCTGCCCGAAGGGAACTACCAGGAAGAGGCCCGGCGGGTGAAGACTGGAGAAAATATCCCGCACCTCAGGGAACCGATCTCGCCCGATCTGCGCGAACGGGCGGAGTCGGCTCGTCGCAGGCTGTTTGCGCACCGCGAACAGCGTGTGCACCCGCAGAAAGACGACAAAGTCTTGACCGATTGGAATGGACTCATGATTGCCGCTCTGGCCCGGGCGGCGGTGGTGCTCGACTCCGATGCCTATCGGGACGCGGCCAAGCGGGCGGCGGACTTTGCACTGACCCGGTTGCGTCGGGAAGACGGGCGGTTGCTGAAACGGCACCGGGCGGGGCAGTCCGGGCTCTCGGCGCATCTCGAGGATTATGCGTTTCTCGTCTGGGGGATGATTGAAGTTTACCAGGCCACGTTCGAGCCCGGATATCTCCGTGCCGCCCTGGAGTTGACGGAGACCATGGATGCCCATTTCTGGGATGCCAAGGGGGGCGGATATTTCATGACCGCCGATGACAGTGAGGAGTTGTTGGTGCGCTCAAAAACGCTCTACGGCGGAGCCATCCCATCCGGCAACGCGGTGGCTTCCCTGAATCTGGTCCGCCTGCATCGGTTGACCGGACGACCTGAGCTGGGAAAGCGGGCGGACGACTTGCTACGCGCCTTCGGCCAGTCCATTGCGGAGGCGCCCCACGCGTTTCCGGTCGTCCTGCAAACGATCGATTTTCTTGCGGGACCGACCCGGGAAGTGGTGATTTCCGGGGAGAGAGGAGATCCGGCGGTGCAGGAGCTTCTGGCCACGGCGCAGCGCGCGTTCCGCCCGAACCAGGTGGTCCTCTTCCGCCCGGCGGAGAAACATCCGGAGATCGCCCAATTGGTGCCGTTCCTCTCTTCCCAGGAAGCGATCGGTGGCAAGGCAACGGCCTATGTTTGCGAGAATTTTGCCTGCCAGTTGCCCGTTCACACCTCGTCCGAGTTGGAAACGTTGCTGAGCGGAAGGAATCCTAAACCATGAAAGTGCTCTTTCTCTGCACCGGGAACTACTACCGGAGCCGGTTTGCCGAGGAATATTTCAACCATCTCTCGGCAAACAGCGGTTCCTCGTGGCGCGCCGTTTCCCGCGGGTTGGCCGCCAGCTTTCCCCGGCCGCGCAATCCCGGGACGATCTCGGTTCACGTGCTCGATGCCTTGGAACTCCGGGGCGTTGCGGCCCGGGAGCCCGATCGGGAGCCTTGCCGGGTCCAGCTGGAAGATTTGGATTCTTCGGCGGTGATTGTGGCTCTCAGCGAGCGGGAGCACCGGCCGCTTTTGGCGAGTGCCTTCCCGGATTGGTTGGACCGGATCCAATGGTGGGAGGTGGGCGATCTGCCGTTGGAAAGCGTGGAGTCCGCCTTGGCGAAAATTGAACAGGGGGTTCATCGGCTGCATGCGCAGCTGGCCGGTTGATTCCCGGGTGGGGATGGAGCATAGGAGCCTGTTGAAATACTCCGCGACACCGCGAAGGCCTTTGTGTGGGGGGACGAATGGCAAGTTGGGGTTTGGCTTCGCATGAATTTCAAAAGCTCTTCCCTGCGGGCGCAAGTCCCTGAAACGCAGGGCAGCGTTGCTCGTTGGTCACTGGGCTCGCCCAGCTCCCGCCTCGCGCCTTGCCCTGCGTTCCCGATCCTTTGCGCGCGACATCCCGGAAGATTTCAACAGACTCATAGGGAAAAGCAGTTGCGTGAAGACGCAGCAGGCAGTTGCCAAAATGGCGTGATGAACTACATGTAGCGCGCGCGAGCCCGCGCCAACTCCTAAAATTGTAGAATACCTGGAATGACTGATCTTTCTAAATACCGAAACATTGGGATCTTCGCGCACGTTGACGCGGGCAAGACCACCACCACCGAGCGGATCCTGAAGCTCACCGGGAAAATCCACAAGCTCGGAGAAGTTCATGATGGAGCGGCCACCACCGACTTCATGGACCAGGAAAAAGAGCGGGGCATCACCATTCAGTCCGCCGCGACCACCTGTTTCTGGAAGGATTACCGCTTCAACATCATTGACACCCCCGGGCACGTCGATTTCACCATTGAGGTCTATCGTTCCCTCAAGGTTCTCGATGGCGGCATCGGCGTCTTTTGTGGATCCGGTGGGGTGGAACCGCAGTCGGAAACGAACTGGCGCTACGCCAACGATTCCGAGGTCGCCCGGATCATTTACGTCAACAAGCTCGACCGCATCGGAGCCGATTTCTACCGCGTGGTCAAGCAGGTCGAGACCATCCTGGCGGCTCGTCCCGTGGTCATGACGTTGCCGATTGGCATCGAAGACCAGTTCAAAGGGGTGGTCGATCTCCTCACCGAGAAAGCCTATGTCTGGGACGACTCCGGTCTGCCCGAAAATTATCAGGTTACCGAGATCCCGGCCGACATGGTCGCGAAAGCCAAGGAGTGGCGCGAAAAACTCGTCGAAGCCGCGGTGGAACAGGACGACGAGGTGATGGAAAAGTATCTGGAAGGGGAGATCCCGGACGTTCCGACGCTGAAGCGTTGCATTCGCAAGGGGACGGTCGCGTTGAATTTCTTCCCGACGTATTGCGGTTCATCCTTCAAAAACAAGGGGGTTCAACTGGTCCTTGACGGCGTGATCGATTACCTGCCATCGCCCACTGAGGTGAAGCCACAGCCGATCGTTGACCTCGAAGGCACCGATACCGGCGAAGTCGCGACGGTGACCGCAGATGCACCGTTGCGTGCCCTCGCGTTCAAGATCATGGACGACCAGTATGGGGCCCTGACCTTCACTCGTCTCTATTCGGGCCGACTCCAGAAGGGGGACACCATCCTCAACACCGCCACCGGCAAGACCGAGCGTGTCGGACGTCTCGTCGAAATGCACGCCAATTCCCGCAACGAGTTGGACAGCGCACAAGCGGGCGACATCATCGCCCTGGTCGGTCTGAAGAACATCCAGACGGGTCACACCCTCTGCGATCCCAAAAATCCGGCCACCCTGGAGCCCATGGTCTTCCCGGACCCGGTGATTTCCCTGGCCGTGGCCGCCAAGGACAAGGCGAATGCCGAGAAGCTCAGCATTGCCCTCGGCAAGATGGTTCAGGAGGATCCCTCGTTCCGCGTCGAGACCGACCAGGAGAGTGGGGAGACCATCCTCAAGGGGATGGGCGAATTGCACCTCGACATCAAGGTCGACATCCTCAAACGCACGCACAAGGTCGAGGTCGAGGTTGGCAAACCGCAGGTGGCTTATCGTGAAACCATCACCAAGCGCACCGAAGACGCCTACACGCACAAGAAGCAAAGCGGTGGTTCCGGGCAGTATGCGAAGATTGAATACGTGGTCGAGCCCGGCGAGCCCGGCACCGGTTTCACGTTCGAATCCGCCGTGGTGGGTGGAAACGTCCCCCGGGAATTTTGGCCCGCCGTGGAAAAAGGCTTCCGCCTCTCCGTGACCAAGGGGACGCTGGCCGGTTATCCGTTGGTCGACCTCAAGGTCACGCTGACGGATGGTGGATTCCACGCGGTCGACTCCTCGGCCATTGCCTTCGAGATCGCCGCCAAAGCCGCTTACCGCCAAAGCGTGCCGAAAGCTGCGCCGCAGTTGCTCGAGCCGATCATGAAGGTGGACGTGTTCACTCCGGATAACCACGTGGGCGATGTCATCGGCGACCTGAATCGCCGCCGCGGCATGATCCAGTCCCAAGAGTCCGGCCCGACCGGTGTCCGCATCAAGGCGGAAGCGCCTTTGAGCGACATGTTCGGCTACATTGGGGACTTGCGTTCCATGACTTCCGGGCGCGGTCAGTTCTCCATGGAGTTCTCTCACTACTCACCCTGCCCCCGCAACGTGTCGGAGGCTGTGATTGCCGAAGCGGCCAAGGCCAAGGAGAAGAAGTGAGGGTTGCGCCGGCAGATCTTCCTCACTTGGAAGATCCTGCCGGAAAGGATCGGGCCCGGGAGCAGCGCCACCGCAGGAGTCTGGTGACAGACTCCGGGACCTGCGCCCTTTGCCAAAACAAGGTCCTTCGCGGCGGCGCGGAGGAATGCCACAGGCTCTCAGGAGCTGACCCGAGGGTGGAACTGGACGGAGCTACTTTACCGTCAGCTTGATGCCGCTGAAGTTCATGAGGCGCGGCTTGGTGACGGCACCGGCCTGCAGTCCGAGCACCTGGACGCCCACTTGGTTGTCCTTGATCTGGAAGGTGTCGCCCCCTGGGAAGACGGCGGGGACAAACGTGGTTTTTGAATCCGTCGTCACCGAAGTTCCCTTGAGGGTCTGACCGGCCAGGCTGGCAATGAACTCACTCTCCCCGCCCTGTTCTGCGGAGCACAGCACCTCCAGTTTGTAGGTCCCGGCTTTGGGAAGTTTTAGGACCCAGATGAACCAGGTCGGTGGAGTGGTCCAGGTCCAGTAGGCCCCTTCTTGAACGAAGCTGGCACCCTCCTGGGCTCCGCGAGGTTTTGCCTGGGCGGCCGGAATCAGTTTGCCCGACTGGACTGGCAGGGCTGCGGCGGCGGATTCCTCGACGCTTTTCTGAGCCTGTTGAAAGGTTCGCTCCCAACCCGGGAGGTTCGTGGTGGTGAGGAACGCCAGAGTGAAGGCGGTGGGGTTGTCCGCCATGCTCTCGAAGACGTTGAGGGCGTCTCCGCGGGGAGCTTTCTCCAACACATATTTCCAGTTCGTGGAATCGTCTCCACCCGCGGGCATGGAAAGGAGCCGGTTGTAGGCGCGCGAGGCCTCCGAGGCGATCACGGCGTCCGCGTTGGTCATCATCTGCTGCAGGAGAGGGCCTGCGGAACGGTCGGGCCAGACCGCCAAACAGAGCAGGAGATCGGAGAGAAAGGGGTGATCCTCCGCCTTGTCGTTCACCAGGCGTCCAATCCGTTCCAAGGATTCTGGACCACCCGCTTGGCCGGTGATCCGGAAGAGGCTTTTGCGGTAGTCTCCGCTGCTGATCGGCAGTTCCTCAAGCAAACCGCGGGTGCGCCCGGCTACGTCCTTGTTTTGCCGGATGAGGTTGATCACCGCGTTTTCCAGATTCGGCCGGTTCGGGACGTTGTCCTTGAGGAAGCTGAGAAGGGTGGATTCTTGACCCGGTTTGGCGATGTGTTGCAGCGTTTCCCCGGCCACGGCGCGTTCCTCGCCCTGAGTGGAACGATAAATGGCCAGCACCGGATCAAACGCCGTCGTGAGGCCACGGGCCGCCAGGGCGCGCATCAGGCCGATGCGGATCGGTCCGGCCGGTGCGCTCTTCAACTCGTTGACCATGGCTTCGTCCACCCCGGGTCCCTTGAGCGAGGAGAGAATGCCGAGGGCTCGGCTGTCGGACCGCTTCGGATCTCCGGAGAGGTAGGGGGCCAGAAGTTGCACATCCTTGGGAGTGCCTTCCGGGTTGGGAACCGCCAGGGCGTCGATTCGCTTTTTGAACCCGGCCAGGCTCATCTCCTTGGAGAGATGCAGTCCCACCGGGATCAGGATGATCAGGGCTCCCACGGAGACTCCGGCAATGAGCAGGAGCTTGAGTTTGCGGTTTTTTTCGTCCTCGTCCTCGTCGGAATCGTCGGCGCGGATTGTGTAGCTTTCCGTCTGCTTGCGGACCGTGGCGACCGGGCCGGTGGCAGGCTTGACGGAGGCCACAGGGGCCGGCGGAGGTGCGGGGACCTTGCGCTTGGGTATCGGAGTGGACGTGGCATTGACCGGGAGAACACGGGCCACGGGCACGGCGTCTGGAACCACTGCCGCCATCATGACCACTTCACCGGTGGGATGCGGGGGCGGGAAAAGATCGAGGGCTTCTCGGGCGGATTGGGGCCGGTCCTCTGGGTTGCGATTGATGAGCCACATCACCCACTGGCAGATTTCCGGGGGAAGATCCGGGCGCAGTTCTTCCAGGGAGGTGACATTGTGCAGCAAATGGGCGGCCATCACCGCCGGGGCTGAGGGACCGTTGAACGGATACTTGCCCGTCAGGGTGAAATAGTAGATCGCCCCCATCGCGTAGAGGTCGGAGGCAAAGGTGAGCGCTGCCCGTTCAAACTGCTCGGGCGCCATGAAGAAGATGGAGCCGAGGATGGCGTCGCCCTGGTCGATCGTCTGCTTGGAAGGATTCTGGCTGACTTTCGCGAGGCCGAAGTCGAGGATTTTGAGTTGGAATTTGCCGCTCGGGCGCCAGATCACCATGACGTTTCCCGGTTTCAAATCCCGGTGCAACATGTCCGCCGCCTGGGCCGCGATCAGTCCTTCCAAGGTCTGGTTAACGACTTCCCGGAAGTCTTCCAGGGTCAGAACAGATTCCGCGATGGTTTGGTCCAGGGTCTCCCCCGCGAGCAATTCCATGACGACAAATCCTCCCAGATCATCCCGCCCCACGTCGTAAACGCTCACGATGTTCGGGTGGTTGAGGGTCGACATCGTGGTCGCCTCCTGCATCAAGCTCTCCGCGGCTTCGGAGACGGCTTGCGGACTGGCTTGATCAGGCGTGAGCACCCGTTTCAAGGCGACTTTCCGCTTGAGCTGGGTATCAAAGGCCTCATAGACCGCTCCGATTCCGCCCTGGCCGATTTTCTTAACGATCTGGTAGCGGTCGTTCATCGATAAAATCTTCTGGCTTGGATCCTCCCTGACGTTGCCACGTCCAATTTGACGGAGCCACTCTAGTTGGATCTTGAAATGATTCCAGAATCATTGAGCGAAAAGACTTGATTCGGCAAACTCCGATTGCGCATCTCAGGATACGAACCTCTTCAGCGGGGCGGGATTTCAAGCAGTTTGAGAAGACTGCCCACCGGGATGGTGGATTTCACCACCATTTGCAGGTTCTGCGGCACGCCCTTTTCCTCGGAGTAGTAGATCGACTGCGTCGATGAAACCAGCGCGGTCAGTTCTCCCCGCAGATTGAACACGCCGCACCCGCTCGAGCCACGGGCATAGTCGGCCGTGATGTGGGTCCGGGCGGACTTGGTGTCCGGCGCAAGGAAATGCCGCGCGATCATGCCATCCGAACAGGTGAAGAATCGCCCGTCCGGATGGCTGATCACGAGAATGTCCGTTCCAGGCGGATCATTGACCGGAGCCAGTCGGATCGACGGGAGCGGTTTTTGACGCTCTGGCACGCGCAGGCGAATCACCGCGAGATCGTCCGGTTCGGAGGCGGCCAGGATCTCCATGACCGGGAAAACTTCCCCGTCCGGCCGCATCGCTCCGAAGATTTCGGCCCGCGCCGTTTTTAGAACGTGGTAATTGGTTACGGCGATCCCGGATGGATCAATCACGACCCCTCCTGCGAGACTCGGGTGCCACTTGGCGCATTTCCCGCATTTGTAGAGGTGCCCCAGGATCAGCGTCGCCGGAGCGGCCCGGCGGTAGACATCCTGAGGCGCGAGCTGCGGGGCGGGTTTGTCCCCGGTCGGCGTCGGACTTGGCCTCGACCAAGTCGGGGAATCTTTCCGGGTTTTCCAAGACTCCAACAGACTGGTGCCCCTGGGAATGGAGGAATCGCTGATCCAGGCCTCCGCTGCCGCCTGGAATTGGTGGCGCAGTTTGGCGTCATCGATGGGGCTGAGCGGGGCCGCGGCACGGTCCTGAGCCGCGATGAGGCCGGGTCCGAGGAGGAAGATCGCCAGGCGCGGCGCCCAAAAACATCGGGAAGAGGGGCTCGGTTGTCGGGTGCACGCGCGCATCCGAGGATCTCACCGATCTGTTTTGCGGGAGTCAAGGCAATTCATCGGAGGGAATGGCGGGCCGTCAGGCGCCCGCCGGGCACGGCTCCAACGGGGTGGAAACGGGCGGGTCCGAGAGACCGAAGTCGGCTTCCGGGAGATCGCAGAGTCCCCCGCCGAGATACTTGTGATGCCAGAGTTGGGTGGCGATGACGGCGGTGAGGCCCATCTCCACGAAGACGCGTTGCAGGGGACCGAGTTCTCCCCGGGAAAAGGTTTGGCGTGCGGCCCAGACGGCTTTGGGATGGAACAGTCCGCTGCGGCGCAGGGATTCTTCGGAGAGCAGCTGATTGGTCAGTTTTGACGCCCCGCTGAAAAAGGTGTTGCCCAACGGGGCCCGGAACATCTGTTTCGGCTGCCGCCAGATGCTCTCCGGCAGCAGGTGGGATGCGTAGTGGCGCAGGATGACCTTGTCCCTCAAGAGACCTCGCAATTTCCAGCGCGGGTGGAGCTTGCAACAGAAATCGATGACATCCTCATCGAGAAATGGATAACGGGTTTCCACGGAATTGTGCATCGCCACCCGATCTCCCTTGTGGCACAGGAGCATGCCCGGGAGGAGAGTCTTGAAGCCGAAATAGAGAGCCTGGTTCAGGGGATCCCAGCGCTTCATCGCCTCCAGATTGAGATCCAGGTCCTCGAACGCGATGTGATGGCCGATTTGATCCCACATCGCCCCGGAAAAAAAGCGCTGCCGGGCGTCGCCATACATCCCATACAGATCCGAAATGCCCTGTGGTCCGCCGATGTAATGCTGGTATTCGTTGGCCTCTTCCCAAGTGCGGTGCGGATTGAACATCTTCAGCGCGAGGAAGCGCATCAGATTGCCCGGGCGGAATCTCCCGTGATCGAGGCAACTCAAGGCCCGGCCCACTTTGAGCCAGACGTAACCTGCCAGTAGCTCGTCCGCCCCCTCACCGGTGAGCGCCACTTTGTAGCCATGTTCTCGCACCGTCCGGCTCAGGTTCATGATCGCCGCGCACGCGGTGTCCACGACCGGAGCATCAACCGCTTCGACCAGTTCCGGGAAACTCTGGCCGACCACCCGGTCGTCGCAGGTCAGTTCCACCATCCGGGCGCCGGTGTGTCGGGCGACGAGTCGCGCCTTGCTGGCTTCGTCGAAACCGGGGGAGGGGATCCGAATGGAGAAGGCGGGGATCGGTTCGTCCCGCAATCGGCAGGCGGCGGCGACGATCGTGCTGGAGTCGATCCCGCCGCTGAGATAACCGACCACGGGGACATCTGCCCGGAGGCGTTGGCGGATCGCTTGCTCGAAGTGCTGGCCGAATTCCTGAACGGCTTGTTCCGGTCTGGGATCGTATTCGTTGCCCCGATCGGGGAACGCGAGATCCCAGTAACGGATCTCGCGGAGATCGACTCCGCCTGGCTCGAGCCGGGCCCGGAGCATGGTGGCGGGCAGCAGCGATTCAATTCCTCGGAAGCAGGTGCGGCGGGCGGGTTGGGCGAAGAAGGTGAAGATGTGATCAATCCCGCGGTGGTCGGGCTCGGTCGGAACCAAGCCGGAAGCGAGGATGCCTTTGATTTCTGAGGCGAAGACGATGCCTCGGCCTCGTCTGGCCCAATGCAATGGCAAAATGCCCGAGCGATCGCGGCCCAGAAAGAGGAGGCGGTTGCGTTTGTCCCAGAGCGCAAAGGCGAATTGGCCGCGCAGGTGCTGGGGAAAATCCTGACCGTATTCCTCGTAGAGATGGGCGAGGATTTCGCAGTCGGAATCCGTGTGCAGGACATGACCGCGCCGCTCCAGCCACTCGCGCTTTTCGAGGTGATCGAAGAATTCTCCGTTCACGATCGCGATCACGCTCCCGTCCTCGTTGGTCAGCGGTTGGTGCCCGTTTCCGAGACCGATGATGCTGAGGCGGCGATGGATCAGACCTACGCCCGGTTCCACCACGAGCCCCTCCTCGTCCGGGCCGCGGTGAAACATGGCACGTGCCATGCGCCTCAGAGGGCCAGGGAGTGAGGCTGTGTTCGCAAACTCCGGGTCAATGATGCCACCAATCGCGCACATTTCGGTTCTGGAAAAACGTCGGCACCATCATTCCCCAATGCTTCCAACTTGCCAAAAAGTTTGCGAGGAATAACGGTTGCCTCCCGTTTTCCCTGTCCCATCCATCATGACCCTCGACCCTGCCAGCCTCGCCGGTCGCGCCGCCTCGGAACTGAATTTGCCCGCCGACCGCGTGCGGGCCGTCGCTCGCCTTTTTTCCGAAGGGGCCACCATCCCGTTCATCGCCCGTTATCGAAAGGAAGTGACGGGATCGTTGGATGAGGTGGCCTTGACCAGCATTCGTGACCAATTGACCCGTCTGCAGGAGTTGGAGAGCCGTCGCGAAGCGGTCTTGAAGTCCCTCGGGGAAAGGCACTTGCTCACGGATGAACTCAAGGCTTCCGTGACAGCCGCCTCCACTCTGGCCGGCCTCGAGGACGTCTACGCACCGTTTCGTCCCAAGCGCCGCACCCGGGCCATGGTGGCTCGTGAACGAGGCCTGGAGCCGTTGGCCAGCGCTTTGCTGGGGGATCCCGGGCTCGATGCTTCGGCGGCCGCCGTTCCCTTTGTCAACCCGGTCAAGGACGTGAAGGACGCCGAGGCGGCTTTGGCCGGGGCCCGGGACATCATCGCGGAAATGGTGAGCGATCATCCCCCGGTTCGGGCCGCGGTCCGCAACCTTTACGAGAGCTCGGCGATCGTCGCTTCCAAGTTGGCTCCCGGCAAAAAGGAAGATCCCGAGGCGGCGAAATTCCGGGATTATTTTCTCTGGAGCGAGCCGTTGGACAAGGTGCCGTCGCACCGCTGGCTCGCCATGTGCCGCGGAGAAAACGAGGGGTTCTTGATTGTGCGGATCGGGGCCCCGGAAAAGGAGACGCTCGCCGCCGCGCAGCGCACCTTCCTGACCGGCCCCGCCCATGCCCAGGTGCAAACCGCGTTGGAGGACGGTTGCCGCCGCTTGCTCTTCCCCTCCATGGAGACCGAGATGCGCGCCATCGTCCGTCGCCGCGCCGATGAAGAGGCCGCCAAGGTTTTCGTGGAAAATCTTCGCGAGTTGCTGCTCGCTTCGCCGCTCGGGCAAAAACGGGTCCTGGCCCTCGATCCCGGTTTCCGCACCGGTTGCAAGACCGTTTGCCTCGATGAACAGGGCGGCCTGTTGCAACACGAGGTCGTTCACATCGTCGGATCCAGCAAACAGCTTGCCGACAGCGCCGACATGATCCGGTTCCTGGTCCGCAAGCACCGCATCGCCGCCATCGCCATCGGCAATGGCACCGCCAGCCGGGAAGCCGAGAAATTTGTCCGCTCGCTCAACCTTTCCGTCTCCATTCCCATCGTCATGGTCAACGAGAGCGGGGCATCGATCTACTCCGCCTCGGAGGTGGCGCGGCGTGAGTTCCCCAACCAAGACCTGACGGTGCGCGGCGCGGTCTCCATCGGCCGCCGTCTCATGGATCCCTTGGCGGAGCTGGTGAAGCTCGATCCCAAGACCATCGGCGTGGGTCAATACCAGCACGATGTGGATCAGAACCGCCTGAAACAGGCGCTCGACGATTGCGTGATGAGCTGCGTGAACGCCGTCGGCGTGGAGGTGAACACCGCCAGCCCCGAGCTCCTCTCTTACGTCTCCGGTTTGAACAGGACGCTGGCAGAGAACATCGTCTCCTACCGCACCGAGCACGGACCTTTCCGCAGCCGCGGCGAACTCAAGAAGGTGCCGCGGTTTGGCGACAAAACGTTCGAGCAGGCCGCCGGTTTCCTGCGAATCCACCAGGCCGAAAATCCGCTCGATGCCAGCGCCGTGCACCCCGAACGCTACCCGCTGGTCGAGCGCATGGCGCAGGATGTCGGGTGCGCCCTGGCCGACTTGATCGCCAACGAGGCCATGCGCCGCAAGATTGATCTCCAGGCGTATGTCAGTTCGGATGTCGGCATCCCGACGCTTCAGGACATCGTGGCGGAACTCGACAAACCGGGGCGCGATCCTCGGCAACGGTTCGAGGTCTTCGAGTTCGCCCCGGGCATCGAGAAACCGGAGGATCTCCAGGTCGGGATGCGCGTGCCGGGCATCGTTACCAACGTCACCAAGTTCGGGGCCTTCGTCGATGTCGGTGTCCATCAGGACGGGCTGGTCCACCTCAGCCAACTCAGCGATGAATTCGTCAAGGACGCCTCCACGGTGGTCAAGGTCAACCAGAAGGTGATGGCCACCGTCATCGAGGTCGACTTGGAGCGGAAGCGCATCTCGCTCAGTCTCAAGGCCAATCCCCTGGCCACCAGGGAATCCAGGAGAGAGGAGCGCGCCGAGCGGTCCCACCCCGGCCAAAACTCCACAGACCGAGACCGCGACCGCAGCAAGGGACCGCGCGGCGGCGGCAAGGGCGGACCGGCCAAACCGCGCCGCGCTTCCGCCGAGGAGATTCGCGACCGCCGTTCCTTCCCCATCGAGGATGACTGGTTCACCTTGGCTCTCAAAAAGGGCAAGAAACCCTGACCGGACCTCTCGAAATGTCTCT
>QQNE01000080.1 GCA_003402735.1 Verrucomicrobiota bacterium | reverse complement strand
GTTTGAGATCAATGTCTGGGCCTTGGGAAGTCGCTACACGGCGGCCGGGGTGAACTCGCGCGTTCTGGCCCAGCTTCAGAACCAGTATCACAATGCCGAGCTCTCCTTGATTGGTCTCCCGACAGCGGGAGCCGTGGACCGGGTGCTGACCTGGACGGCGACAAATCGGCTGGTCCATTACGGTCAGGAGCGGTTGGGGGGAACCGTGGATCGGCGGACCGGCGCGGTTTCGGGGAGTTTCGTGGATCCCACCACCCGGGCGGAGATCCGCTTCACCGGGGTGGCTTTTCAGAAGCAGGGACGTGTCGGTGGGATCTTTTTGCACGGGGCGGCGAGCGGTGCGGTGCGGATTCTGCCCGGCGATTATCCCCCGGCCAAGCCGGTTGGGCCGTTGGCCCGGATCTCGTTGCCGGGAAGCGCGCCAATCGATCCGAGTTCGGTGGCAGCCAGTTTTACGGACAACGCGCGCGGCGTCTATCAGGGGGTCTTGGTTGAGACCGCGTCGGGCGGCATTGCGGGAGCGTTGGAAACGGTGACCATCGCCGCGGGAGGGGGGATCAGCGGAACTTTGTGGGTCGACGGCCGGCGCTCCGTCTTTCGCGGAATTCTCGGGGCGGATGGGAGAGTCACGATTGCCCAACCGGGTGGAACGCTGACGCTGCGATTGGAACTCGCCACCGGGACAACGGACGGGTTTTGCCTCAAGGGATCGTTCGGAGATCTGAGCGTCGATGCCCAGCGTCGTCCCTTGTTTTCCACGAGCAACCGGGCTCCGCAAGAGGGGCGTTATACGTTGGCGATGAAGGCTTCCGGAGGTGTCCAGGCAGTTCCTCAGCCGGTCGGCGATGGTTGCGGCGCCCTCCTGGTTCAGTTCTCCGGGGCGTGCGCCGGGACCTTCATCCTGGCGGACGGCACCACTCTGACCCTGGCGGGTTCCGTTTCCCGCTTGGGAGAGTGGTCGTTTCATCGGGCGATTTCTGCTTCCGGTTCCGGAGGGTTCGTGGCGGGAAAGCTCACTTTCCGTGCCGTGCCGAGCGTGAGCCAGGTCGATGGTTCCTGGCGTTGGGTCCGGCCCCAGAGCACCCGTCCGGGAGCGCTGTTTCCGGCCGGGTTCTCCACGACCCGGGCCGTGATTGGGTGCCGCTACACGCCGCCGGCCGCCCGGGTGAGGGCTTTTCCCGGCGTGAGGGACGGGAATTTCAACATCTGGTTCCGATTCGCAGATTCCGGGCTGGGCCTCATTGAGCATGCGGGCACTTGGTCAGACGCCAACCGGGTCTTCAGCTACGGCCCGGAGGTGTTTACCGTCAATTTCAACCGATCCACCGGCTTGGTGAACGGCACCTATCGGGACGCCACCGATCCCCAGGCGCCGGTGGCGGCGAGCTTTGCCGGGAGCTTGTTGCAGACCCAGGGGCTGGTGAGCGGGTTTCACCGGTCCGGGGTGCATCATGGCTTCTTCGGCATCGAGCCGAAAGATGCCGATTGAGCGCGGCTGGCTTTAGAAAAAAGCCCGCTCAATCATCCACCAGAGGCCAAAGGCGGCGATGGCCAGAGAGCCGGGGATTACGACGAAGCGGCGGTAACGGGCTTCGTCCCGGATCCCGATGGTGAGGAGGAGGGCGCCGGCGATCACCGCCAGTTGCCCGAACTCGACACCGATGTTGAAGCCGAGCAGACCGGTCACCAGCGAGGCTTGGGTGAGGCCCAATCCGGCCAGTGCTCCCGCGAATCCCAGGCCATGAATCAATCCGAAGAGGAACACCACCAGGATCCGCCAGTGGTTGTAGTTGGGTTGGAAGACGTTTTCCAAAGCGACCACCGCAATGCTGCCGGCGATCACCGGTTCCACGATCGCAGCCGGAGCTTCCACGATCCCCAGCGTGGCCAACCCAAGGGTCAGGGTGTGGGCGACAGTGAAGGTGCTCACCTGCCAGATGAGGGGTTTCCAGCGGCGGCTCAGCAGAAAGACTCCGAGGACAAAGAGGATGTGATCGGGGCCATCGGGCACCACATGCAGAAATCCTTGCCGCAGCAAATTGACAAAGGTGGCCCCGGAGCCGCCCGCGACGCCGACCGCACCTGGTGACGGAGTGGTGGGCAGGGCGGCAGTCAGCCCGGTCAAATCGAGCAGGTAGCTGGTCTCGTCCGGGAAAAGAACGTGGATGCGTTGCACGGGCTGACCGCGCAAGTGGTTCACCACCACCACGCTCAACTTCCCGCCCGGAAGCGATTTGACGCGGTAACCTTCGATTCCGGCGGGAACCTTGGTCCGCCATTCTCCGGTGAGCATGACCGGATCTTCGTTGCCGGCGAGTGGCTTGTTTCCATGGCCGGTGAAGCGGAAGGTGAACTCCGGTTGCACCTTGCCGAGAGGTTCAAAGCGCAGTTCCACGAAGCGGGTCATCCAATCCCGCCCCTTGGAGAGCAACTCCTCCTGCTCGGTCGGTGTCATCCTCTGAAGGACCCAATGTTGAAGGAACGGCTCTTTTTCCGGGTCCGCCGCAAAACTTCGGGGGTCGATCTCCACCCGGATGAGACAGCTTCCATCGGCCTCGAAATGGGCCTGAACCGGGACGTCGGGAACGGGATGAGCGCTTGCGCAACGGATTCCGGCAGAAAGCCAAAGGAACGAAATCAGGACAAGCGAATGGAAAGGGAACGGGGTTTTGCAGGTCACGAGTTGAGATCAGTCGGGGTTCGTTCCGCATACACGCCGATGAGGCGCTGTGCATTACCCTTTTCGATGAAAAAACAAACTTGCGCGCCTGATAGAAGCGCGACTACTCTTGCGTGTGTCTGGGGATAGGGCGAAGTGCCCGCTCTTCATTCACCAAACGACATTCCATCGAACATCCCATGAAAAAAATCCTCGCGATCCTTGCTTCTCTCGCCATTGCCGGTGCCGCTCACGCGGGTTGCGGCAAGACCGTTGAAAACAAGGGCAGCCTCAGCAAGTATGACGCTTCGGCCAAGACCATCGTGGTGAAGGACGGCAGCAAAGAAGCTACCCTCACCCTCACCCCTACCTCCACCGTTTCTGGCAAGGATGGCAAGCCGGTTGCCATCGAAACCCTTGAAGGAAAAGACGTTGTGGTCGTGAGCGAGCACAACAAGATCCAGAGCGTCAAGGCTTCCTGAGCCTCGTCTTGCTCAATTGAATTGATTTGATTTTTTGCAGACCCGGGGAGGAAATCTTCCCCGGGTCTTCTCGTTTTTTTGCGTAAGTTCCAGGTCCTGCGTCCGGTGATGGGGATGCGCCATGCCTGTTCGCTTTGCCGTTCTTGCCGTTTTTCTGGCTCGTGCGTCTGCTGCTGAAATCGACTTTCAGAAGCAGATTCAGCCGATTTTTGCCGAGTATTGCCTGGAGTGCCATGGTCCCAACCAAGCAAAAGGCGGGCTCAATTTGGTCACCCAAGACGGGTTTCTCAGGGCGCTAAAGAGCGGAGCGCATGCGGTCGTCCCCGGTCAGCCAGCCTCCAGCGCCTTGCTCCACCGCCTCGCGTCCTCGGACCCGGAAGAGGTCATGCCCCCTCCGACCAAGACCAAACGACCTTCAGAGGTGGAGATCGGGACGCTTCGGCGTTGGATTGAACAGGGGGCTTCCTGGGCGCCGCACTGGGCCTATCGTCCCATCGCCCGTCCAGCGTTGCCGCCCGGTCCAGAGCCCCATCCGGTCGATCGATTTGTCGATGCCAAGCTCCGGCAAAACGGGTTGGATGCGTCGCCCGAAACGGACCGGGCGACCCTGGCCAAGCGAATCCATGCCGATCTGCTCGGTCTCCCGCCCACGCCTGAGGACGTCGATGCCTTTGTGCGTGACACCTCGCCGCATGCCTATGAATCGCTCATCGATCGGGTTCTGGCCTCCCCTCATTTTGGGGAGCGGTGGGGGCGGCATTGGCTCGATCAGGCGCGCTATGCCGACAGCGACGGTTACGAGAAGGACAGTCCGCGTCCCGACGCATGGCGCTACCGTGATTGGGTCATCGAGGCCATCAATTCGGATCTCCCGATCGACCGCTTCACCATCGAACAACTTGCCGGCGACCTTCTTCCGGCTCCATCTCCGGAGCAAGTTTTGGCGACCGCCTTTCACCGCCAAACCCTGACCAACAAGGAAGGCGGGGTCGATCAGGAGCAATATCGGGTGGAGGCGGTCTTCGACCGCACGGAGACGACGGGGACGGTTTGGCTTGCGCACACCGTTGGCTGTGCTCGTTGCCATACCCACAAGTATGATCAAATCTCCCAACGAGAATATTTTGGTCTGTATGCATTCTTCAACAACGCGGACGAAACCAACGCCCGGGTTGGAACCTCCTCCGAGGCCCTGGCGACCTTTGAGCGGGAGAACGCCGTTCACCTGAGAAAACTTCGCGCCCTGGAGACCAAGCTCACCGCTGCGCGCGCAGCGCTCTCGGAGCGATTTCCGGTTTGGGAAAAAGAGATCGCGGCCCGGATGGTTGCGCTGGAGGGGCGGCAGACCCAGAGCGTTCCGTTGGAGATGGGTGCGCCGGTCGCCCAGAGCGGAGCGGTCTTCCACCCGCAGGAGGATGGTTCCTGGCTGGTGGCTGGTGCGCAAAACGCCCAGGACGTTTATACCCTAAGGGCCACGCTACCTCCGGGGATCATCAGCGGTCTGCGTCTCGAGGTTCTCCCGGATCCTTCGCTGCCTGGTCAAGGTCCTGGCCGGAGTCCGGGCGGGAATTTCGTGCTCAGTGAGTTCGAGGCCCGCGCTGGTTCGGACGGGCCGCTTTTGAAGTTTCATTCCGCCAAAGCCGACTTCAGTCAGACCGGTTGGAACGTCGCCGGTGCGATCGATGGCAAGCCTTCAACCGGTTGGGGGTGCGGGGGGCAAACCGGCAAGCCGCACCAAGCCACCTTTTTCTTTGTCCGACCGATCGACGGCGTGAAGGAACCGAGTCTCAGCCTTTCTCTGGTTCAGGCTCATTCCGGTGGACAGCACGGGATCGGACGGTTCCGCATCGTGGCGTTGGTGGGGGAATCGGTCGAAAGCGCCCTGCCCGTAGAAGTGTCGCGACTGGTGGCAATCGGCTCCGAAAAATGGACCCATGAAGGACGGGAAACGATCACCAGTTGGCTGGCGGAGGGAGATCCGGCGGTGTCCTCTTTGGCCGAAGAATTTGCTGCCCTGGAGGCGAGTGGTCCAAAGCCGCCACTCATGGAGGTGCGGGTTCTCGCGGAGCGGACGAAGCCGCGGGATACCCGGTTGCTGCATCGGGGAGAGTTTCTTTCGCCGACGGAACCAGTGGCACCGGGGACACCGGGCGTTCTTCCGCCCCTCAGGGCGCGGGAGGGGAGCGCAGGGCGCCCGGATCGTCTGGACCTGGCGCGCTGGCTGATGGCGGAGGAGAATCCGCTTCCCGCCCGGGCCATCGCCAACCAGATTTGGATGCACCTTTTCGGGGAAGGGATCGTCCGCACCCCTGGGGATTTCGGTGTGCGGGGGGAGCGCCCCTCTCATCCGGAATTGCTCGACTGGTTGGCCAGTGAGTTGGTGGCCCATGGATGGAGCCGCAAGCACCTGATCCGGGTCATCCTCACTTCTGCCACCTACCGTCAACAGTCCGTGCTGCGACCCGAGTTGCAACGGGTGGATCCCCGCAACGTCTTGTTGGCACGACAGAACCGACTCCGTGCCGAAGGGGAAATTGTCAGGGATCTCCACCTCGCCGCCGCCGGGCTGCTTTCTCGGAAGGTGGGCGGTCCCAGTGTCTTTCCTCCGATGCCGGTGGAGGTTGCGGCGGTCAGTTACGCAAACAATTTCAAGTGGACCGAAAGCAAGGGTGAGGACCGTTACCGGAGGGGCATGTATACCTTTTTTAAAAGGACCGCGCCGCATCCGGAGCTCATGACCTTTGATTGTCCGGACGCCAATGTGGCCAGCGTGCGACGGAATGTTTCCAACACGCCGTTGCAGGCGCTGACCACTCTGAATGCGGCGACTTTCGCGGAGGCGGCTCAGGCTCTTGCCAAGCGATTGCTGGCCTCTCCGGAACAGATCAGCGACGCGGGCCGGATGGAGAGAGCATTCCGTCTGTGCCTGGTCCGCAGCCCGCGCGCGGAGGAGATCCGGGTGCTTGAAGAGCTTCTTCACGAGGCTAGGCGCTTCTACGCCGCTCACGAGTCGGAGGATGCCAAGTTGGGCGGAGAGATCGAGACCGCAGCTTGGACCGCCACTGTCCGAATCCTGCTCAATACCGACGAATTCATCACCCGGGAATAAAATGCATCCTCTCGAGCACGCTGCCTTTCTCGCCCGGCGCGAGTTTTTCACAACGACGGCCAATGGACTGGGCGCACTCGCTCTGGGCTCGCTCCTCGGGGAAGACCGGGTCTTTGCCGCTGAATCCCCGGGTCGTGCGGCCGACTCCGATCCGTTGACGCCGCGGCAACCGCATTTTCCGGCTAGGGCGCAGAACTGCATTTTCATCTTCATGGAGGGAGCTCCGAGCCAGCTTGATCTCTACGACCCCAAACCGAAGCTCAACGAGCTCAACGGAAAACCGCTTCCGGAATCGCTCACCAAGAACGTCCGGTTCGCTTTCATCAAGAAGGAGTCCGCCGTGCTCATGGGGTCGCCGCGCCAGTTTTCCAGGCATGGTCAGAGCGGGATGGAATTCAGTGATCTCCTGCCTCACCTGGCCTCGTGTGCCGACGATTTGATCCAGGTGCGCTCCATGCACACCGATCAGTTCAATCATCATCCCGCCCAGCTCGTCCTCGCCTGTGGCCGATCCACGTTTGGTCTTCCTACCATGGGTTCCTGGTTGACCTATGGCTTGGGCAGTGAGTCCCGCAATCTTCCAGGTTATGTCGTCCTCACTGCGGGACGCGGCGGAAGTGCCGGCGCTTCCATGTGGCAATCTGGATTTCTTCCGAGCGTTTTTGCCGGCGTCCCGTTTCGGAACGAGGGCGATCCCGTGCTCAACCTCCGCAATCCCGAAGGCTTGCCCATGGAACTGCAGCGGAGAGGGCTCGATGCGTTGGCAAGACTGAATCAGGAACGCTTCGAGGCGGCTCAGGACCCGGAAATCGCTTCCCGCATCGCGGCCTATGAATTGGCGTTTCGGATGCAATCAACGGCACCGGAATTGATCGATCTTTCGGATGAGTCACCCGCCACCCTTGCTGCTTACGGGGTGGATCGCGAGGATCTCAAAGTCAACGCCTCCCGCGCGGGTGGGCCGGGCCAATACCGGAACTATGCGCGCAATTGTCTGCTTGCCCGTCGCCTCGTGGAGAGTGGGGTCCGCTTCGTGAACGTGATCCATGCCTCATGGGATCATCATTCCAACCTCGACACCGAACTTCGCTTCAATGCCGGCATGGCGGATCAGCCGATCGCCGCCCTCATCAAGGATCTCAAGGACCGCGGGCTCTTGGAGAAGACCCTTGTGGTGGTGGCCGGAGAGTTCGGTCGCACCCCACTCGGGGAAAACCGGGGCGGAAGCAAATCCGTGACCGGTCGGGATCATCATCCCAACGCCTACACCATTCTGATGGCCGGCGGTGGTCTCAAAGGGGGACTGACGTATGGCGAGACCGACGAGATCGGTTGGAGCATCACCAGGGACCCGGTGCACACCAACGATTTCCACGCCACCATGCTCCATCTTTTCGGGTTGGATCACCTGCGGTTGACCCACCGATTCCAGGGGCGCGATTTCCGGCTGACGGATGTGGCGGGCAAGGTGGTCAAGGAGTGGATTGCCTGACCGCTTGTCGAAATCCTTCGTCGCGACGCAGCGATGGGCTTTGTGTCTGGATCCGGGATTGACCCGGCTGTAGCTTTCATGGAAATTATCGAGTCTGTCACCATGCAACGCCGCCACTTTTTGCGAACCACTTGCGCCACCGCCGCATCGATGTCAGTCCAGGCAAACGCAACTGCCGCCCACGCCATGCCTCAAGAGATCATCGACACGCACCAACACCTGTGGGATCCGGTGGGGATCAATCCTCCTTGGTTGCAGTCTGCCCCGGAAAAGATTCGTTCCCGGCATCACCTCGCCGAGTATCGACAAGCCACGGACGGGCTTCGCGTGACCGCGATTTACATGGAGATCGATGTCGCCCCCGCCGATCTCAACCGGGAAGCGGAGCAGGTGATTGCCCTGTGTCAGGATGCCAAGAGCGGCACCGTGGCGGCCACGATCGGCGGACGCCCCGATGACGCAGGATTCTCCACCTATGTGAAGCGGCACGCAGCCAGCGACAAAGTGCGAGGGGTGCGCCAAGTTCTCCACGGAGCGGGAACGCCCGCGGGCCATTGTTTGCGTCCCGAGTTCGTAAACGGCGTCCGCTTTCTGGGGAGTCAGGGACTTCACTTTGATCTCTGCATGCGCCCAGGGGAATTGAAGGACGGCGTGGCTTTGGCCAAGGAATGTCCGTCCACCCGGTTCGTTGTGGACCATTGCGGAAACGCTGATGTCACCGCGTCCGCCGCTGTAATGGGACAGTGGAAACGCGACATGGATGCTTTGGCCGCGTTGTCGAACACGATCTGCAAGATCTCCGGGATCATCGCGCGCCTGCCCGGAGGGCGGGACCCGCTCGACTTGGCCCCCATCGTGAATCACTGCCTTGACGTCTTCGGACCGGATCGGGTGGTCTTCGGTGGCGACTGGCCGGTCTGTCTGATCGGAGCCCCCTTGAAGACCTGGATCGAGACTCTGGCTCAAATCATCAGCAACCGCCCTGCGGAGGCTCAGGCTGCACTTTGGGCGAACAATGCCCGGAGTTTCTATCAGATCGGGTGAGGCTCTGCCGAACCTCCCGCAGATACCCGCCCAGATCTTCCGCCAAGAGCAATCCGGAAACAATCACAACCCGCTGCGCGCCCGCGCCCAGCACCGCGTCCAGGTTTTCCAGCTTGATCCCGCCGATGCAGAAGACCGGGAAGGGACTTTCCGTCTGCACGGTGGCGATCTCCGTCTGCCCGATTGGCCTGTATTCGGGTTTGGTTGGCGTGGCAAAGATGGGACCGAACCCGATGTAGTCGACCGGTTCCCCAAACGCGGCGCGAGCCTGGGCCAGGCTGTGGGTCGATTTGCCAACGATGCGGTGCGGTCCAAGCAGGCGGCGGACCGCAGCGATGGGGGCATCGTCTTGCCCGACGTGGACGCCGTCGGCATCGACGGCAACGGCGACCTCGGGATGATCGTTGATGAGAAGCGGAACCCCGGCTGCGCGGGTCACATCGAGGATCGGGACGGCGAAGGAGGCGACTTCGGCCGCGGAGAATCCTTTGGCCCGGAGTTGCAGGACATCGACCCCGCCCGGGGCGGTGAGGCGCCGGGCCATTTCCACGAGTTGGGAGGGATCGGTGTAGCCGAGGTCGAGGATGCCATACAGCCGGGCCGATTTGAGCCGGGCATCAGGGAGGTCCGTCAAGTCAGCGCTTGGTATTCGGCTGCATGGCCAGAAATTTCTCCACCCAACCGATGTTGTAGTTCCCGCTGCGGAAGTCCGAATTCTTGATGATATCGTCTTGGAACGGGATGGTCGTCTTGATCCCTTCGACCTTGAACTCACTGAGGGCGCGAGTCATGCGGGCTATGGCAATGTCCCTGGTGGCTCCGGTCACGATCAGCTTGGCGATCATGGAATCGTAGTAAGGAGGTACTTCGTAACCGGTGTAGACGTGGGTGTCCACCCGGACGCCGCGCCCGCCGGGGGCGTAGAAGAAGTTCAGACGTCCCGGGCTCGGAGCGAAATTGTTGTAGGGATCCTCAGCGTTGATCCGGCACTCGATGGCATGGTGCCGCGGCTGGCTGTTGAGCACGTGCTCGGAGATCGGGAGCCCGGCGGCAATGCGGATCTGTTCCTTGATGAGATCACAGCCGTGCACTTCCTCGGTGATGGGATGCTCCACCTGGATCCGGGTGTTCATCTCCATGAAGTAGAAGTTCCCGTCGTCATCGACCAAGTATTCGATGGTGCCACAGTTTTCGTAGCCGATCTCCTTGCAGAGTTGAACGGAGGCGTCGCCCATGCGCTTGCGGAGTTCCGGCGTCAAAATCGGGGAGGGACACTCCTCGATGATCTTCTGGTTCCGGCGCTGCAGGGAGCAGTCGCGCTCACCGAGGTGCACCACATTTCCGTGGGAGTCCGCCACGATCTGGAACTCGATGTGGTGCGGGTTGACGATGAATTTCTCGATGTAGACATCGGGATTGCCAAAACAGGCCTCGGCCTCGGCCCGGGCGGCGTTGAATCCGTTTTTTAGGCTGGCCTCGTTCAGAGCGGGACGCATGCCGCGCCCTCCGCCGCCGGCGGTGGCTTTGATCATCACCGGATACCCCATCTCCTCGGCGATCTGAATGGCCTCCTTTTCGGTTCGGACGATGTCCTTGGAACCCGGCGTGACCGGCACCCCGGCCCGGGTCGCAGTGGCCTTGGCCGTGCTCTTGTCGCCCATCATCGCAATCACCTCGGCGGATGGCCCGATGAACTTGATCTTGCAGCTCTCGCAGATTTTGGCGAACTTCGGATTCTCCGAGAGAAATCCGTAGCCGGGATGGATGGCATCAACGTTGGCGATCTCTGCCGCGCTGATGATGGCCTCCATCTTCAAGTAGCTCTGCGCGCTCGGTCCGGGCCCGATGCAAATGGCGCTGTTGGCCAGTTGGACGTGCATTGAATCCGTGTCCGCCGTTGAGTAGACCGCGACAGCCTCCACCCCCAATTCCTTGCAGGCACGGATCACTCGGAGGGCGATCTCCCCCCGGTTTGCAACAAGTACTCTTTTGAACATTGAACTATCCTTTCCAGGCGCAAGCCCTGGCTCGCGAAACCCTCAAAATTTTCCGATCACCGCTCAGAGCGGTTTGATTACGAAGAGCGGATCGTCGTATTGCACCGGTTGAGCATTCTCCACGAGAATTTTCACGATCGTGCCGCGCTTTTCCGCCTTGATCTCGTTGAATGTTTTCATCGCCTCGATCACGCAGATGGTGGTGTTCTCATCGACCACTTGGCCCACTTTGGCGTAAGGTTCGGACTCGGGCGACGCTGCCCGGTAGAACGTTCCGACCATCGGCGCGTTGATGGTGTCTGTTCCGGCTTCTTCGGAACCTCCCGAGGGAAGGGCCGCATTTCCCATGGATCCGCCCTCCGCCAATCCGGGCCTGGCCATCTGCATTTGTGGGGCGATGGACGGGACCGCGTTTCGGGCGCTCGCGAGCAATTCCTGGAGGGACTCGGTGTCCAGTCCCTTCTTTAACTCCAGGCAGAAATCGCCCCTCTCCAAATGGAAATACGACAACTCATGTTTGTTCATGAGTTCGACGATCTGCTTGATCTCCTTGAATTCCAAAGTTTCCTCCTCTTCCGGTTCTGGGTTCACTCGTTCTTGAAGCGCTTTGCGAGGCGCGCCCAACCGTGTTTTCAGGGAAGCCTTTCGTCAAGCACGACCCTCGTGCAATTCACGGTGGAGGCTTTTCCCACCTGCTCCCCTAGGTCCAAGCATCGATTCCCGCAAACACTTTTTCCAGTTCTTCTGGAGTGTTGTAAAAATGCGGGCTCAGCCGCAACAAGCGAGTTCCGATCCGGTCCTCACGGAAACTCGTCACGATGCCCCGTTCCTTGAGGAATTGGAAGAGCCCTCCGAGGTCGCGGGTTGTATGGGAGCAGGTCGTGATCGCGTGCACCTGTTCCCCGTCTCCGGGGCCATAGATTTCGAAGCCCCTCCGTTTCAGGCCGGTCACCAGGATCTGTTTCAATTCCCGAAGTCGGGCGGAAACCTGCGGTAGCCCGACCCGACCGATCAGTTCCAAGGCGGCTCGCATGCCGAAGAGACCCGCGCAATTCAAGACGCCCGGTTCATAGCGCCGCGCTCCGTTCTCGAACGCCACCGTTTCTTGGGCGACGAATCCGGGCGATTTCACGTTCCACGCGCCCAAAAGAGTCGGCCGGAGCCGCTCAAAATGGGTTTCTTTCACATACACAATCCCTGCGGCCAGAGGCCCGAGCATCCATTTGTGCGCGTCCGCGCTCAGGAAATCGACGTGGTCCACGCGGGTCGGAAAGGCTCCCAGAGTCTGGATCGCGTCCAGGCAGAAGAGAGCCCCATGATCATGCACAAGGTGCCCGATGGCATCGATGTCGATCCGGTAGCCGGTCAGAAAGTGGGCGCTGGCGAGCGACACCAGACGGGTTCGGGGGGTGAGGGCCCGGGCGACAACTTCGGGCGTGATCTCTCCCGGGCGTTCCGGACGCAGTGGGATGAGGCGGACGCCGCGCCGCTCCAACTCCATCCAGGGATAGACATTGGCGGGATAATCGTCGAGGTAGGCCACCACTTCATCTCCCGGCTGCCAGGGCAAGCCGTTGGCCACCAGGCTCAGCCCGAGAGAAGTCGGTCCGAGCAAAGCAATTTCGTTCGGCTTGGCTCCGATAAAATCCGCGCAGAGGCGGCGGGTCTCCTGGATGCGGCGGAGCACCCCCTCGTATTCCTGATCGTCCCGGGTGCAGGCGTCCGTGTAGTCGATCACCGCGTCCGCCACCGCCCTGGGCAAAGCGGTGACTCCAGCGTGGGCCAGAAAGACCTTCTCCCGGCAAACAGGAAAGGCGGCGCGACGGATCTCTTCATCCGCCAGTTGAGCCAAGGAATCGATCTGCATCCCGCCTTCCGACTCCTCTCCTCAGTCGGGCCGCGAATTCTCGCCCTCGTCGATCAATTCCCAAAAGCCTCCGGCTCCAGAGAGGGCCTCGTCCTCGTCACGGACCTTGAGACCGCCGCGGTAGAGGAAATCCTGGAAGCTGTTTTTGTGCAGAACGCGGTGCACCAGGACCTTCCGGTCTTCCACGGAAAAGTAGATCCGCAAATCGTTGAAGCGGTAACGGAACAAGGTGCGTCCCTCGCGTTCTAGTTTGCCGAAGCGTTCCTCATCCAAGCTCTCGAGATCGCCCGGAGTCACCCGGAACTTGCTCAGCAGTTCCAGCTGTTGGAGCGTCGGCAATCCGGAGATTTCCCGAGCGCTGATCTCATTGAAAACGATTTGCAGTCCAGGCTCACTCATGCTGTTTGGATTGACAGGTCTCCCCCTCCTTTCCGGCCCACTTCAGGTGCCATTCGCGGTAGACCGCCGGGTCGATTTCGGAGGGCTTGATCTCGCTGCGCCCGCCCCAGAAGACGTTGTCGTAAAGGACCGGGATGCCGACTTCGGCGAGGTGTCTGTCGATGGCGGCCTTGTGTTCCAGCATCCAACCCTTGTCGGTGCCGTGGACCACGCCCATGATGTTGACGTTTCCGAAGCGGGGACCTCCCTCGCGCCAGTAGCAGTGGGTCATGATGTGATGGCGCCCGACCTCGCTCCCGGCCCGCTCCTGCATGCCTTCCGGAACACGCCAGTGGAAAAGCCCATTGAACTTGGTCACCTTGACGCCCCCGGCCGACGGTTTCACGTGTTCGAGAAAGGTCGAGAATCGGCCGATCACCTGTTTCTTGTCGAGCGCTTCCGCGATTGTGCAGAAAGTCTCGAAGTCGACCCCCGCTCTCGCGGCCCGGCCCTTCCAGGGATCCGCACCGATTTCTTCCGGGGAGAGCTCGCCTTTGAGCGCGATCAGGATGTTCCATTCCTCGGGCGAAAGTTCTGCACCGGCCGTGGTCATCATCTTGGCCGGTTCGTCGGAGCGGTCGCCCGGTTCCAATTCCTTGCGGCGCACATGGCCGACGCCCAGGGCGAAGATCCCCTTGGCGGGCATGAGGACAAATTCATCGGCTCCAGTGAGCCGCACCAGGGCATTGGCGTGTTCCTCGAGGGATTCGCCCTGGGGAACCTTGAGAGTGGTCCAAAGTTTGAAGCCTCCGCCGGTCATGTTCCGATCGGTGGAACGGATCACGACGTGACCGCTGAAGGGGTCTTCTTTCGACATGAAATCGAACGCTCGATCCAGCAGGTCATCCCGCACGGCCCAGGCGACCAAGGCGCCTTCCGCGAGTTTGTTGGCCAGCAGGGTCTGGCGCACGCGTCGGATCACGCCCGCTTCCAGCATGGCCCGGATCCGTTCGATAACCACTTCCAGGGGCAGGTTGGCCTGCTCCGCAATCACCTGAAACGGGAATCTCACGAACCCCTGGATCTTGTCTTCGGAGACCGCCAGGATGCGGGCGTTTATGGCCTCGTTGTGTTCGGTCGGGATGGCGGCAGGGGCACTCATGGGGACGGCAACGTCCCCGGCACCGCCCTTCTTGTCAACTTGGCGCGATGGTCGGCCTGCAGAAACGACGAGTGCGACAGCGCGATTGCCACATTCGCAATCCGTGCCTATTCTCCGCCGCATGATGTTGCACTCCGTTTATTTTTGGCTTGATCCTGCCCTCACCGAAGCCCAACACCTGGAGTTCGAAGCCGGTCTTCGCGCCCTTTGTTCCATCGATGTCGTGGCGAACGGACGCATCGGCATCCCTGCCACCACCCCTTCCCGTCCAGTGACGGACCATTCCTTTCACCACGCCCTTTTCTTGGAGTTTCAGTCCGTGGACCATCACAATGCCTATCAGGTTCACCCGGATCACGACGTGTTCGTGAAAACGTTTGCTCCCTGGTTTCGCACCGTCCGGGTTTACGACACCGAGTTTGCCCCCACCGTCTGACCCCCGGAACTTGATCATCCAGTGAATTCCCCCATCCGCAATTCCTACGGCGAGCGGCTCGAATACGCTTTTCACGCGGCCTCCACTCCCCGGCGTCCCCGCATCGTGCTCATCGGACATGGCGTCACCGGCAACATGGATCGTCCCTGGGCCGTGGCTCTAGCCGCGGCTTGCGCCGACTCCGGGATTGATGCCCTGCGGTTTTCCTTCTCTGGCAACGGAAGGAGCCAGGGATTGTTCACCGATTCCACCATCACCAAGGAGGTGGGGGATCTCGGTGCCGTGATCGACTCCCTGCCGGCGGGACGTTACCCTGAAATCGTGTATGTCGGTCACAGCATGGGAGGAGCGGTCGGCCTACTCCGCGCTGCGTTTGATCCCCGCATCACCACCCTGGTATCGCTGGCCGGCATGGTGCACACCGGGCGTTTTGTGGAGGCGGAGTTTGGCGAGGTGGTGCCGGACCAGGGGTTGATGTGGGACAAGCCGGATTGCGTCTTCTCCTCCGCTTACCAGGCGGATCTTCGGTCGATCGGCACCGTGCTTCCCCATGCCTCCTCGATCAGCGTGCCCTGGCTCTTTGTTCACGGCGCGCAGGACGATGTCATTCCGCTTGCGGAGGGCCGCGAAATCTTTGCCGCAGCAACGGAACCGAAACAAATGATCGAACTTCCGGACGCGGATCACGTCTTTTCAGAGGCGGCATGTGGACAAATGACGTGCGCCGTCACTGATTTTCTTTCGTAACTCTTCGAGAACCCCCATGACACCCTTTTCCCGATTTCTGTCCGGTATTGTCCCTCTCGCATTGGCTCTGGCCGCGCCGCTCCCGGCCCAAGAAGCTGCCTCCAAGTGGGCGCACGAAGGCTCCGACCTCTCTGCGGATCCCGCAGCCACCTGGGGGGCCTTGCCCAATGGGTTGCGTTACGTCATCCTGCCAAACGCCGAGCCTCCGGGGCGCGCCAGCCTCCGTCTCTTTGTCGATGCCGGTTCCCTGATGGAGGAGGACGATCAACAGGGCCTGGCCCACTTCCTCGAGCACATGGCCTTCAACGGCACCCGGAACTATCCGCCCGGGCAACTGGTCGAGTATCTCCAGCGCCTCGGCATGGGTTTTGGGTCCGACACCAACGCCCACACCTTTTTCAAGGAGACCGTCTACAAACT
The DNA here is from genome assembly GCA_003402735.1 of Verrucomicrobiota bacterium. Taxonomy (GTDB): domain Bacteria; phylum Verrucomicrobiota; class Verrucomicrobiia; order Verrucomicrobiales; family DEV007; genus V1-115. The sequence goes on along the minus strand of QQNE01000080.1, from coordinate 4,937 downwards.
GGAGCTTCCCAAGACCAACCCGGAACTCGTGGACAACGGTCTTCAGATCCTTCGGGATTACGCGGACGGGCTGCTCTTCGTGGAGCAGGAAATCGAGGACGAACGCGGCATCATCCTCTCGGAAAAACGGGATCGCGACTCGCCGGAGTGGCGGGCCTTTGTCGATTGGACCCAGTTCGCCCTGTCGGGCAGCCTCATCAGCAAACGATTGCCGATCGGAACCGAAGAGGTCATCAAGACCGCGCCGAAAAAGCGGTTCACCGATTTCTACAACAAGTGGTATACGGCGGATCGGATGGTCGTGGTGATCGTCGGCGATCTCAAACCGGAGGCCGTTCTTCCCGGCATCTCCAAGCATTTCAACGACCTTCGGTCCGCCTCGCCCCGGGTTCCGGATCCCGCTCTGGGGAGCGTTCCGCAACGCGGCATCCTGGCCCATCATCACTCGGATTCCGAGGCGTCCGAAACCGAAGTCTCCATCGAGATCACCAAGCCGGCCCGTCCCGAGAAGGACTCGGTGGCCCGGCGCGCCAGGGATCTGCGCCGGCTCATTGCCGGGGTCATGGTGACTCGGCGCCTGGAGGTTCTCAGCAAGCAGGAGGGTTCTCCATTGAACCGGGCCTCGATGCGCGCCGACGATATCTTCGATCTCAATTTCGCCGATTACGGATCGATCGACGCCTCCTGTGAACCCGCCAAGTGGGAGGCCGCACTCTCGGTCATCGATCAGGAACTGCGCCGCGTCCTCGGTTACGGGTTCACCGCCTCCGAACTCGCCGAGGCCAAGGCCAACTTCCTGGAACAGGCTGAAAATGCGGCGAAGTCGGCCTCCACCCGCAAGTCGCGCGATCTCTCGGATCTGGTGGTCAGTCGTATCGGCTCGGGCCGCGTCTTTACCCATCCAGTGGCGGATCTGGAGCGGGTCCGTCCCCTCCTGGAAAGCCTCACCCCGGAACAATGCCACGCGGAACTGAAAGAACTCTGGGGCGATTGTTCCCAGGTGGCCGTTCATGTCAGTGGCAATGTGGTCGTTCCCGGCGGGACGGAGACCATCCTTGCCGCCTACCGAAAAGCGGAGGCAATTCCGGTCAAGGCTCCCGAAAATGCGGCTTCGGCCGAGTTCGCTTATGAAGTGACCGGAGAGCCAGCCGGCGTCCAGAGCCGCAAGCACGAGAAGGATCTGGACATCACCCAGATCGTCTTCGACAACCAGGTTCGCGCGAATTTCAAGCCCACCGACTTTCAGGCGGACCAGATTCTGATCAGCGTGCGGATCGGGTCCGGCTTGCTCACGGTGCCGGCCAACAAACCGGGACTGGCCACCTTCGCCAACGCCACGTTTTCGGACGCCGCCTTGGAGGCGCACAGCCTGGATGATTTGAAGCGCATCTTCGCCGGCAAGACGGTTTCCAGCATGTTCCAGGTGGAGGATGATGCCTTTCAATTCTCCGGTCAGACCCGCCCGGCGGATCTCCTCCTCGAGATGCAGCTCCTCGTCGCCAGCATCGCTCATCCGGGATACCGCGAGGAGGCGGAACGCCAGTTCAAGAAGAATCTCGAACCGCTCTACACGCAGCTGTCCCGCACCCCGGAGGGCATCCTGGCGGATCAAGTCGAGCGGGTCACCCACGGAAACGATCCCCGGTTCGGTTATCCATCGCGTCCCGAACTGGAGTCCCGCACCCTTGCCGAGGTTCGCGAGTGGCTCACGCCCCATTTGCGCGACGCCTATCTGGAGGTTTCGGTGGTGGGCGACTTCGATCTCGATCTGGCCATCGATGCCGTGTCCCGCACCTTTGGCAGTCTGCCGCCGCGAAAGAGTTCCAAGGAACCTCTGCTGGAAGCCAGAAAAGTCGCTTTTCCGGCCAAGCGCGAGGTCCGCAAGATTGAATATTCCACCGAGATTCCCAAGGCCATGGCCGCGGTTTACTGGCCCACGGATGACATGTCCGACATTCAGCGGACTCGCCGTTTGGGGCTGCTCTCTTCCATCTTCCGGGACCGGCTGCGTGTGAAGATTCGCGAGGAACTCGGGGATGCCTACAGTCCCTATGCGCGCAATGTCTCCAGCGAGACGTTCACCGGGTATGGGACGATGTTCTCCCTGGCAGAAACCTCTCCCGAGCAGGCTCCGAAAATGGTGGAGGCGATCCGCCAGATCAGCGCTTCCTTGGCCAAGGATGGGGTCACGGAGGATGAGTTGGAGCGCGCTCGCAAGCCGACGATCAACACGATCGGCGAGTTTCGCCGGAGCAACGGGTATTGGATGAACAGCGTGATGGCTCCGAGTCAGGAGTTTCCGCAAAGGCTCGACTGGGCCCGCAGTTTCGTGGCCGATCACGAGGCCATCACCAAGGCGGACATGGATGCCTTGGCGAGAAAGTATCTGGCACCGGGAAGTGAGCTGGCGTTTCTGATCCTGCCCGCCGCCAAGTGAGTCGGCTTTCCTTCTCGCGTCTTGGCGGCGGTCAAAACTCCGCAGAAGCTGACTCACCCCTTTGCTCTGGGCGGTCCCCGGGGCGGAGCTGAAGAAGTTTGTTTGGTTTTATAACTATTGATATTATAAAAATGGGATCATGCGATCCTTGCTCCTGATCCTTTGGGTGTTGCCGAACTCGGTGTCGGGCGGAGGTTGGGAGGCCATTCCATTGGTTTCGAGCGACATCCGTGCGGCCGGGCACGCGGGGGGGGAGGGGTGTCAATTCGTTCAGGCGATGGCGATCGACGCCAAGGCCGGGGAGTTTCTCCTGATGGGGACGGATGTCGGTGGGATTTACCGGAGCACGGATGGCGGCAAGGCCTGGGAACCGTGCAATGTGGGCTATCATCCGCGCGGGAATTGTGGGTTTGCCATTGATCCCAACAACGCGGACCGGGCCTTGGCCGTGGGGGCCAACAGTTCTGCGCACAAGAGCCACGGGATTTATCTGACCACCGACCGGGCCGCGACCTGGACCCATGTCTGTCAGGTTGATGGCTATGGCGGTTATCGATCCTACCACGACAAGATTGCGTTTGATCCGTCCAGTTCCGATCCGGAGGTCAAGGGGTCACGGATCGCGTATTGGTCGGCGCCCGATCCCGCTGGGGGCTTCTATCGGTCGGAGGACGGCGGGGCATCCTGGCAGAAAATTCGTGACGATTTCGGCGAGGGCATCGTGCGGGTGAATCCTGCAAACGGGATTGTGTATTTGGGGAACCGGCAGGGATTCCATCTGAGTCGGGATCGAGGCAAGACCTTCGTGCAAACGTGGTCTGGCGAAGTCCGGGACGTGGCGGTGGTTGCGGAGCAACCGGGCAAGGTTTGGATCGCGAGCTCCGGCAAGCTGTGGATTTCGATCGACGAAGGCAGCGTCTTTTCGGAGTTTCGCGGGAGTTGGTATCCCGGCAACGTCATTTCGTTGTCGGTCAGTCCGGCCGATGCGAGGCAGATGGTGGTTTGCCAACAGAACGGGCCCTTCGACTTTTCGATTCATCGGTCCGGGGACGGCGGTTTGAATTGGAAGAAGGGAAGGTGGGACAACCGTCACGCCTTCATGCCGTTCAACGGAAGGCCCCAGAAATTTGCCTGGCATCCATCGGACCCGGAGCGGGTTTGGGCCTTGGGAGGCGACTGGATCACGAGCAGTCGGGACCGGGGAGCGGTGTTCAGCTGGGATGCGAATGGATTCAACGGGGTGCTGGTGGGTGGGTTGTTCACCTTCAATCTGCAGGACCCGGATCTTCTCTATGTCGGTTCCCAGGACTACAACGGAGCGGTGACGTCTGATGGTGGGAAAACCTGGAGCTATTGCAACGCCAGCGGACATGGATGGGGAGGATTCACCTACGGCGCTTATGCGGTCACTCGGGAGGTTCTGGTCACCCAGGTGGCTCAGGAGTGGAATGGTCCGGGGGTCATTGCCGTGAGTCGCAACGGCGGAAAGAGTTTCGCGCGCACCCGGTTGTCATGCTCTGGTTTGCCGGTGGCCAGTGGGGATCCCAAAGCGGCGGAAGTGATCTACTTCAGCAACTGGCGCAGTCTGGACCTCGGGAAGAATTGGACTCGGATGGAGGGATGTCAGGGGGTGCTGGCCGCCACTCTGGACGGCGACCGCAAGGTTTACGGCGCCAACGGGAACGAGGTCGTGGAATCGGGTGACTTGGGGGAGACCTGGACAACGGTCGTGCGGCTGCCGGTGCCGGTGGTGGACTTGGCGGTCGGTGCTGGTGCCGGGGCCTTTTACATGGCGGCGGAGGGGCACAGGCTTTTCCGGTTTGGCGGGGGCAACCTTGAGGAGATCACGCGGCGACTTCCGGTGGATCAGTATGGGCAGGTCAGCGTGGCGACCGTTGCCACGGACCCGGTGGATCCGGCGATTGTCTATGCGGGCGGTCCTCGTGATCTGTATGCGACGGACACTTCCGTGGTGAAATCCTCAGACGGTGGGCAGACCTGGGAGGTCCTCACCCGCAACCTGCGGCTTGCGCCGAGAGGGACCGGGAAAGACGGGGCCCGGGAGTGTTTCGCCCTGAGGGTGCATCCTCGCACGCGCGAACTTTGGGCGGCCGGGGGCTGTTACGGTCTCTGGAAATATCGTGCGGATGATTGAAGCAGAGTCCCGGCGTCATGCCTGCCGACGCACGAACTTCTGGATTCGCTTCCCGATGATGTCGCCAGCGTAGACATTGCCGGCGGCGTCGATCGCGATGGTGTGCAGCCAGTTCACCTCGCCAGGTTTTTCCTGACCATCGGCACCTTTGGGAAGCGTCCAGTGTTCCAACACCTTGCCGTCCGTGTTGAACTTCATGAAGAGCTGGTCCTTGGGCGGACATCCCAGCGGGGCCCCAGGGTATTTGGGATCGCTCAGCCACGGCATCGGAGAGGATCCGCAAATCCAGATTTCGTCCTTCGGTGACACCCAGAAGCCCCAGGGGACAAGGACATTGGACCAGGT
>QQNE01000079.1 GCA_003402735.1 Verrucomicrobiota bacterium | reverse complement strand
GGGGAATCATTCCGACTGATTCCAGCGACATGGAATAACCATGAAGCGACCCTTTTTTGCATTGATGACTGTCCATCGCCCAAGCCTGCACAAAATCAAGCTTCGTTTCGTGACAGGAAGATTTTTGCTCTGTCGACCGACGATGGACGATTCGGCGAGGGGGAAGAACAGTCCGGCGTGCGGAAAGGCGCGAGGCTCGGATGTCCGCTGGCGACAGCGCGAATCGGACCAGTCATGCTTGCCTTCGGAAATCGGGCAGTGAGATGGCCCTCGTTGCTCTCAACTGCCGATGAATGGAGGGGAAGTCCTTTCCCGTCAAGCTATCGGCCAGAGTCGGGTGTGAATGATTGTGGTGGACGCTGGAACGGAATTCTGGGGAATTCCGCTACTCAGAATTCATCTCGGAGCGGAATCGCCCGCGCATTTCGTCCTTGATGCCCGTTGGATTCGTTCACACCCGCCAGAGTCAGCCGTTGCCATCGGAACTGACGCCGCCCGACTTCGATTCCAGCGCGGCCACGGCTCCCACCGGCGCCCCCTCGCTGCGGAAAAACTTGCGGAAAATCTTCTTCGGCAAGCTCTTGCCACGCTCTTCCTCCACCAATTCATCGTGAGACGCCGCTTTGGCCGATTCCCAGGCCGCCGCAAATCCCGGCGCGTTGATCATCATCCGCTTCTCGGCCCGCGCGAAAATCTCCAGCTCCCGTTCCAGATCCCGCGTCGGGTTCTCTTTGCTGCTCCCCACTTTGAGCCGCAAATTTTCGTTCTCCTGACCGAGCCGCTCCCGCTCCTCTTTCAGCTTCCGGTATTGATCCGCCTCCAACTCCATCTTGTCTCCCAAAAGCTTCTTGTAGCGGCGGAACTCCATCTGCGTCTTGAAGTGACTCCACAGAGCCATCCCGGCGAAAAACAGGCCCACCAACAAGCCCCAAGTGAACGGCGATTTGAGGATCGGTTCCAGAAAGTCCATGTCCTGACGTTCACCGTTGCCACCCACTTCCGCAACTGCGAATGGCAGGAAGCACCCTGCCAAAATGAAAAATCGTATTGGAAATTATTCTAAATCTAGTGCTCTCTCATGAGCACCTGCCAATTCAATGAAAAATCCATTCGCGTCCTCTCTCTTCGCTCCCGGTCAGGCCACCGTGGCCTCCATCCATCAAAACGAGCTGGACGCCCTTTTCACTCTGGTCCGCCATCTTGAGGGCGTTTCCCTCGCCTCCCCCGAACCCGGGGCCAGCCTGCTCCTGACCGCCTCCAGAGCCGGTGCCGGCAAAACCCATTTCCTGGCGCGGTGCCAGGCCCTCACCGCAGGCCACGGATTCTGGATCCCGCTCCGGTTCGCACCGGAGCAGGACTTGAGCTGGAAAGAATTGACCCTGGCTCTGGCCTCAAGACTCCACTCCGCACGCACCCAGGGAATCTCCCAGCTGGACGAGGTCGCCTGGTTTGCCTTTTCCCGCCTCGTCCAGGCCGGTCTGGGCGAAGGCAAGGTGGTCGTGGAGGATCCACCGGCGGCGCGGGAACAACTCGACACCCGCTTCCGCGAGATTTTTGCGCCGGGAACGCCGGAGAGCCGCTTCGACTGGTTTTCCGGCACCGCCAAAACCCTGCTGGCATCCTGCGGAACCGCCTGCGCGACCTCGCTCGGCTGCGAGCCCAGCGCCTTGGCAGGCTGGATGCGGTGGCTTCTGACCTACACCTCGCCAAAGTCGGACCCAGCCAACCGCTGGGAACGCCTCGCCCTCAGCCTGGAACGAGCCGCGGGCAAAGAGAGCACTTGGAAAGAGTGCTTCCAAGCGTTGGCCCGGCTCGCCAGCGGCGTGGCGCCCCTGGTCTGGTCCGTCGATCATCTGGACCGCTTCTTCTCCGTGCCGCAGGCCTCCCGGCAGCTCATCTCCCAGTTGAGCGAAGTCGCCACCCTGGTGCCGCGCAGCCTCCTCATCTTCTCCGCAAATCAGGATCTCTGGCAACAGACGATGATGCCAGGCGTCCCGGGCGCCCTCCAAGACCGGCTGGCCGCGCATTCCATCCAACTCGGCCCCCTCACCCCGGAACAGGCTGAAGAACTCGTGACCAGCCGACTCTACTCCGTGGCCCGGGCCGACGAAAAAAGCCGCGCCTTCCTGCGGCGCCTCAACTTCCATCAGATTCCCGGCTCCGGCGGACTCACACCCCGGGCCATTCTCCGCTGGGCCAGCGCCGCCTGGGACATGCGCGAGAACCTTCCCAATCCCGTCACGGACACCAATTCCAGCGCCGATCCCCAGCTCTCCGTGCAACGTGCTCGCGAAAAACTTCACGCGGTCGCGGAGGCCCTGCGGAGCCAAAGCGGGCCGGGCCTGGGCGAAATCCCGGCCCTGGTCCCCCACCCGACCGCCCCGTTGCCACCACCTCTTCAGACTCAAGCGACCGCACCGCCATCCCTGGCGCAACAGTTCCAGGAAATCCGCCTGTGCCATCTCTCCGGACAGAGCCACGCACCGGATTGGAAACGCATCCAACGGCTCGTGGCCACCGTCGGCCAACGGTTTCCCTCCATCCGCCAACGCCACCTCGACTCCGGCACCGGAACGAACGGCGAAGCCCTGTGCTGGGCCATCGCGGACCGCGAAATCTTCATCGGCTTTGCTCCCCCAACAAGTTACCGCTTTTGGCGTCACCTCAACGCGCTGGCTTCAGAACCGGACACCTCCGGGAAACTCCGCCTCCGCAAGGTCGTCATCCTCCTGCCAGCTGGGGAACCGGTTTCCCCGGAGGCACTCAAGACGGAAGAGTCCGGAGTTCCCGTGGATTTGATCCCCATCGATGCGGACCTCGCGGCCACGCTGCATGCGGCCGATGACCTGCTGCAAGCAAACCTGCGCCATGCGGGCGGACTCTCCGACGCCCGCCTTTTCGGATTTTTGGCCAAGGAGCTGGACTTTTTCTGGCGGAGACTCACCCGCCGACCCGTCGAGACCGCGGGCGTCCCCGCCGAAACCTCGGGCGCTGGGACGGCCTGAGCCTGAGCCAAAGCCGGATCGGGGTCCGTCCCGCTCAATCCAATTCCGCACGAGGACTCCGCGAGAGCAGGCGCCGCGCCGCGTCGTGGATTTCCAGACGCCCCTGAATCAGGTCGTGAAGCAAGTCGGTCACCGGGGTTCGGATGTCGTGCTTCCGGGCAAAGTGATAGACGCTTTCACTGTTGGGAATCCCCTCGGCCACCATGTTCATGCGGTCGCGCGCTTCCGCCAGACTCAAGCCCTGGCCCAGCATCCGGCCAAACCGGGTGTTGCGGCTGTGGTTGCTGAAACAGGTCACCATTAGGTCGCCAACCCCGCTCAAACCCATGAACGTCTCGGCGCGGGCTCCCATGGAAACGCCAATCCGCACCATCTCCGCCAACCCGCGGGTCACCAGCGCCGCCTTGGCGTTGTCGCCCAGTCCGAGCCCGTCCACGATGCCCCCGGCAATGGCCACGATGTTTTTGACGGTCCCGCCGATTTCGATGCCGACCACGTCGTTCGAGGTATAGCTCCGCAACCACGGCAAGGTGAAGATCTCTTGCAAGGCCCGCGCCACTGCCTCGTCCTCGCAGCCGATCACCAGGGCGGTGGCCACGCCGCGCGCCACTTCCTCCGCGTGGGACGGTCCGGAAATGACGGCGGCCTGATGATCGGGGAAGATCTCCCTGAGCACCTCGGTCATTCGCAACCCGCTTTGCAACTCGATCCCCTTGGTCCCGGAGAGGGTGACACAACCCGGCTTCAATCCCGAACCCCGAATCTCTTCACACACCGAACGAAAGGCGCGCGAGGGAACCGCCATCACCAGCACGTCGGCCTCCTGACAAATCGCGCGGTTCGTCGTGGCGGAAAATCCCTCGGGCAGGCTCACCCCGGGCAGATAGGCTTTGCAGGTGCGCTGTTCGTTGATTTCCCGGATCGTTTCAGGGTCCCGCCCCCAAAGCGAGACGCGTCGCCCGGTCTGGGCAAGAGCGGCGGCAAAGGCCGTGCCGAGGCTGCCCGCCCCGATGATGACAAGGTGGTTCATGCGGGGTCGACCGTCTTCTTTTTTCGCTCGAACTTGTTCTCCGTGCCCCGGCGGAGGCGCTCGATGTTGGCCCGATGTTTGAACACCGCCAGCCCACCGATCAAGCTCGCCAGCCCCAGCAACGGCCAATTCCATGCTCCGGTCGACACCCCCTGGATCAGAAAAGAGGTCGGCAGGGTGAGGGCGGCCACAATCGATCCGAGCGACACATAACGAGTGGTCAAAAAGGTCACGACCCAGAGGGTCACGGCCGCCAGGATCGTGAACGGCATGATCGGCAACAAGGCCCCGGCCGACGTGGCGATTCCCTTGCCTCCCTTGAAACCGAGCCAAAAGGTGTAGTTGTGCCCGAGAATGGTGGCAATGCTGGTCAACGCAGGCACCAGCCCGACCGGCTCCACGTCCTGAGCATAAATCCTCGCCAACAGAACCGGGACGACCCCTTTCAGCACGTCCAGGGCGAACACCGGGTAACCGATGCCTTTGCCGAGGACCCGGAGCACGTTGGTGCTGCCGATGTTCTTGCTGCCGTGCTCGCGGATGTCAATCCCCTTCATCCGCCCGGCGATGTAACCGAACGGCGTGGAACCGACAACGTAACCAACAAGTATCCAAAGAAAATCCATGGGAAATGAGGCAGACCCGCCCTACACGCGGGCCAATCGCTTGGCTGCGAGGGTCTCTCGCATCTTTTGCAACGGAAGGCAATTGACGACATCGTCCCGCCGCAACCACCCTTTGCGAGCCTGAAGAATGCCAAAGTGAAGGTGCTGCAGGTCCGCACAACGGTGGGCGTCCGGATTGATGACGCACTTGACCCCCTTCTCCCGAGCCAGCTTCCACCAACGCCAATCCATGTCCAGGCGCCACGGATTCGCGTTCAATTCAATCCAAGTGCCGGTCCGCGCACAGGCCTCGATGATGCGCTCGATGTTCACCGCATAGGCCTCGCGCTGCAACAAAAGCCGACCCGTGAGATGGCCCAGCATCGTCACCTGGGGATGTTCGACCGCCCGCAAAATGCGCGCGGTCATCTCCGCCTCGGGCAACTGGAACGCATTGTGCACGCTGGCCACCACGTAATCCAATTCACCGAGCAGCGCATCGTCGAAATCGAGGGATCCGTCCCGCAAAACATCCACTTCCGATCCGGCGAAAACCTGGAATCCGCCGTCAAAGGTCTCGTTCAACCGACGAATCGCTTCGATCTGGGCACGCAAGCGCACCTCGTCCAGACCGTTGGCCTGGAACGAACTCTTGCTGTGGTCCGCGATGCCCAAATACTGCAGGCCGAGCTCCTGGGCCGCTTCGGCCATCGCTTCCAGGCTGTCGAGTCCATCGCTCGCCGTGGTGTGGTTGTGGAACGTGCCCCGCAGATTCGCCAGCTCCACCAACACCGGAAGCTCTCCCGCTTCCGCCGCCTCGATTTCCCCGGTGTTCTCGCGAAGCGCCGGATCCACCGCGTCCAACCCGAGCGCCCGGTAAAGATCGGTCTCCTCGTGGATGTCCAGCGCTCCGGCATCAGAATCTTCGAGCGGCGTCAGGGCATACTCGTTCAGGGAAAAGCCCCGCTTCAAGGCCCGCGCCCGGAGCGCCACATTGTGCTCCTTGGAGCCGGTAAAATAATTCAGCGCGAACGGATAGTTCGCGTTCGATACCGCCCGCAAATCGCACTGGATTCCCTCCTCCAACCGGACCGAACACTTCGTCTCTCCGCGCACCAGGACCTCGGTCACCCAGGGCGCCGTGGCGAAAAATTCCAGCACCTCGTCGGGAAACTTCGTCGCCACCACAAAATCCAGATCCCGCACCGTCTCCTTGCCCCGGCGGAAACTGCCCGCGGCATCGGCTCGGCTCGTGGCCGGGTGCGCCCGCAACGCCTCGAGAATCTCCGACACCATCGCCGCCACATCCCCGAGGCGCCAAATCCCGGCGTGACTCTCCCGATAGGCGATCCCCTCGACGATCTTGGCCACCGATTTCTCGCCGAAACCGGGCAGGCCCGCCGCCTCACCGGAGGCGCAAACCTCCTTGAGCCGGGCGATGGAATCCACGCCGAAGGCATCGTGGAGCGCCTTGATTTTCTTGGGCCCGAGCCCGGTGATCTCAAAAAGCTCGAAAATCGAATCCGGAAACGTCGCCCGGGTCTTCTCCCAAAACTCCATCCGGCCCGTCGCTGCCAATTCTTGCAATTTCGACGCAATCGCGTCTCCGATCCCTTTGATCCCCTCCAGACGATTCTCCCGGGCCAGGGCCACGATGTCCCCCGCGAACGTTTCCACGGCATCGGCTGCGTTGCGATAGGCGCGGATCTTGAACGGGTTTTCGCCTTTGAGTTCCAATAAGAGGGCGATGCGGCGGAGAACCTCCGCGAAGTCTTCTCGAGTCATGGCCATCCGTCTCTCCTCTGCTCCGCTCACCTTCGGCATCTGGACGATCTTGTCGACGCCTTTTTGCCAAGAGCGAAGTCTCAGCGTATGATGGTGACTTAGTCAGCGCAAGCCATGGGATCAAACGACAGGGACTACATGCGCCGCGACTCTGGATGGAGAGGCGGAAGAGCCGCCTTTTGGTTCGGCCCTGAGCGGATCGTCTGGGTGTTCATCGCGATTTCGACGATCCTCTTCCTCTTTCCCGGGGTTGATCGTTGGGCGACGTTCACCTCCAACGGCCTGGGACGATGGGAACTGTGGCGGCTCATCTCTTACCAGTTCGTCCACGGCGGACTGCTCCACGTCGGCCTGAACATGGTCGGTCTCTACTTCGTCGGCCGGACGGTGGTGTCGACCCTCGGCCCCACTCAATTCGCCCTCATTTACCTCGCGGGCGGCGTCTGCGGCGCCCTTTTTGAGTGGCTGCTCCAATCCGCCGTCGGCCGCCCCTGCGCCATCGTCGGAGCCTCCGCCTCCATTTCCGCGCTCATGTTCGTCTTCGTGACCATCGAACCTCGCATGATGGTCCGGCTCTTCCCCTTTCCCTTCTCCTTCACTCTGGTCCGCCTCGCTTGGGGTTTCGCCATCATCAACGGCCTCCTCGGCCTCTCCTCCCTCGCCTCCCCCGCCTCGGCCGGAAGCACGGCCTATCTTGCCCACCTCGGAGGCGCCCTTTACGGCATTCTCCACGGCAAATACTTCCGCCAACGCATCACTCTCCCAGTGATCCGCTTCGTCCGTTCCTCCAAAAGGCCCAAGCCCGCTCCCGGCCAAACCAGGAAATCCACCGCCACGGCTCCCTATCGTTCCCGGCCCGGTCAACCCAACGTGATCGATGCCGAATTCAGCAAGCCCACCGCTGATTACAACGAGGTTCTCGACAAGATCAACCGGGAGGGAATCGGTTCCCTCACCCCGGCGGAACGCCGCATCCTCGAACGCGCCAGTGAAAATCTGGGCCGCCGCAACGACTGACCGATTCCCTGCCCCTGCCATGCGCGTCATCTCCGGTTCCGCTAGCGGCGTCTCCCTCCGCGCCCCCAAAGGCGACTTGACCCGCCCCACCACCGACCGGGTCCGCTCCTCCATTTTCTCCATCCTCGGTGACCGCGTCTCCGGAGCGTCCGTGCTCGATCTCTTCGCCGGCAGCGGCACCCTCGGCATCGAATCCCTGAGCCGCGGAGCCGCCTCGGCCCTCTTCGTGGAAGCGCGCAAGGAGGCCTGCACCTGCATCGAGGACAACCTGCGCCGGGCAGGTCTCTCCACCGGACGCGTCGTGCGCCAATCCGTGGAAGCTTTTTTGTCGGGCCAAGCGCAACTCGGCACCAGCCGCTACGACCTCGTCTTCGCGGATCCACCGTATGCCACGCGTCCCGGCGACACCGACTTTGGCACCGCATTGATCGCTTCGATCGATCTGCCCAAAATCCTCGCAACCAACGGCGTGCTCATCCTGGAAGCGCCGCGGGACACCCCGGACCCGCAAAGCCCGGTGTGGGAGCTCGTGGAAGCGCGAAACTACGGCACCAACATGATTCAGTTCTTCCAGCTGCGCGGATGATGAATTTGCGATCCGTCTCGCTGCTCTACAACATCTTGCTGCCTCCGGGCATGCTGCTCACCGCCCCGGCTTATCTCGCCAAGATGTTCCGCAGGGGCAACTACGGGCGGGACTTTTTCCAGCGGTTCGGGTTCTACTCGGACTCGGCTCGCGCCAAACTCGGGGGAGCCCCCACCCGGCCCGTTTGGGTCCAGGCGGTGAGCGTGGGAGAGGTCTTGGTGGCACTGAAGTTCATCCAAGCCCTGCGCCGCGAACATCCCGCCCAACCTGTCGTTCTCTCCTGCACCACCTCGACCGCTCACGAACTCGCTCTCGCCCGATGCCACGATCTCTGCGAGGTGCTTTACCATCCTTTGGACCTGCCCTGGGCCGTCGCTTCCGCGTTCAACCTGCTTCAGCCCAAACTCCTCGTTCTCGTGGAGGCGGAGATCTGGCCCAACTTGCTGAATCAAGCCCGCCACTGTGGCGTCCCCGTCGTCCTCATCAACGCCCGCCTCTCCCCACGCTCCGAACGCCGCTACCAATCCTTCGCCCCACTGACCCGTCCCCTCTTCGAAGAACTGGCCCAGGTCCAAGTACAGACCCCAGACGACGCGGCCCGATGGTCCCGGCTCGGAATTCCGCCAGAGCGAATCTCCTGCCCGGGCAGCATCAAATACGATCAATCCGCCCAGCCCGTGCCCGAAGCGATGATCACCTCCTTCCGCAACCTGCTGAACGCCCTGCGCGGAAACGCCCCAGGCCCGGTGATCCTGGCCGGAAGCACCCACCCGGGCGAGGAAAGACTCATCGCCGAGGCGTTCCTCAAGGTGCGCGAACAGAATCCACAAGCCTTCTTCGTCGTCGTCCCCCGCCACTTCGAGCGCGCGGAGACCGTGCGACGCGACCTGAACGCCTGCGGCTTGGAACCGGTTTTGAAGACCGAGCTCGCCGACGATGCATCCAATCCTCCTCCGACCTCGGCCGGGCGTTGCCTCATCGTCAACACCACCGGAGAACTCTGGGCCTGGTATCACCTTGCGGACTTGGTGCTCATCGGCAAAAGCTTCCTCTCGGACGAGGGCCAAAACCCAATCGAACCCATCCTCGCTGGCAAACCAGTCATCGCAGGCCCCATCCTGAAAAACTTCGCGAGCCTCGCGGAACGGCTCACCGCCGCCGGGGGCTGGGTCCAGGTCGCCCACAACTCCGAACTCCCGGAAGCCATGGCCCGTCTTCTGGAAAACCCCGAGCGAGCCGCCGCCATCGTGACCGCAGGCCGGAGCGTGGTCGCTCAAGACCAGGGAGCGGCCGCCCGCACCGTCACCGCCCTGGCCCCCCTCCTTGCCGGGACCTGAATCGACAAAGATCGATTTTTCCCTTGCACCCTCTTGCCGATTGGCGACATTAACACCCCGCAGCGCGAAAGCCGCACGGTCAGCGATGACCCGTTCGTCTAGCGGTTAGGACACCGCCCTTTCACGGCAGTAACACGGGTTCGATTCCCGTACGGGTCGCTTTCGCAAGTCCCTCGTTTCGAGGGCACGTCGGGTTCTGGGGATTGTGGTTCCCTCACAATTCCACCTCGCCCCTTCGAAATCGAAATCGAAATCCCCAATCACCACCTTCTGATCGCGATTTCGAGTTCGATTTCGATTTTGCGGGAGCCTTCGAGTTGGGGGACTCGGCGCAGCTTCGGGAGCTGATTCCGGTGCCGGGACCGTGTTCCGACGAAGCTGGCGGTCATTCCATTTCCCCGAGACAGCCGGGACAATTCTGCACCCAATGTCCCGGCTCCACCTGGAACAATTCGGGCGGACGATCCACGAGACATTGGGTGCGGGTCCTGGTCTGACAACGTTCGCGAAAGGCGCAACCCGAGAGTGGTTGTGCGAGGTTGGGTGGTTGCCCGGGGATCGTCAGCAGTTCACGGCCCTTGGGCTGCAGAGAGGGAATGGAACGCTGCAGGGCCCGGGTGTAAGCGTGGCGGGGTTTGGCAAAGAGAACCTCCACCGGTGCGGATTCCACCACCCGTCCGGCATACATCACGTGGACCACATCGCAAAAATCCGATACGAGGGCCAAGTCATGCGTGATGAAGATCACGGCCGTGCCCAGTTCTTTCTGCCGGGCCCGAATCAAGTCGAGAACCTGCCGTTGCACCGTGACATCAAGGGCAGTGGTCGGCTCATCCGCGATCAGAACCTCGGGCCGGGTGATCAAGGCCATCGCGATCATGACCCGTTGACGCATCCCGCCGGAAAATTCATGCGGGTAGGCTTCCATCCGCTTTTCCGGGTCCGGAATTCCCACCGCCGCGAGTTCAGAAATCGCCCGGTGCCGCGCCTCGGCCTTGGACAAATTCTGGTGAATCCGGAGCGGTTCCATCACCTGAGTCGAAATCCTCAGGTAAGGGTTGAGCGAAGTCATCGGATCCTGAAAAATCACCGACACGCGCCTGCCGCGCACCTGGCGGAGTTCCGGTTCGGACATGGTGAGGAGATCCTTGCCCCCGAGCAGGGCCACGCCGCCCTCGATCCGCCCCGGAGGTTTCGGGATCAACCCGAGAAGGGAGAGGCAGGTCACCGATTTTCCGGAACCGGACTCCCCCACAATGCCAATCGTCTGTCCTCGTTTCAGCTTGAAGGAAACGCCATCGACCGCTCGCACCACGCCCTCGCGGGTATGGAACGAAGTCCTGAGGTCGCGCACGTCGAGAATGGGAGCGGGCACCTGGACAGTCTGCGATGCGTTCACCGGCGGCGCAAGCAATCACCGCCGCAGCATTCACTTGCCGGCATTCCTGGCTCCGGCTATCGGTAGCGGCATGTTTTCCGGCAGGGTGGAAAAGGTGGGCGTGATCGGTCTCGGCATCGTCGGTTCGCGGGTGGCGGAGAACCTGCGCAAGGCCCAGAAGCATGTCTATGTGTGGAGCCGCACACCGAAACCGGAACCCAATTTCATGGGCTCTCCGGCGGAAATCGCGGCGAATGCGGACGCGGTGCAGATCTTCGTCACCAACGGCGAAGCCTTGATTCAGGTCATCGAGGCGATGGAACCGAACCTGAACCGGGGACACCTGATCCTGAATCACGCGACGATTGACGTGGCCACGACCCGCAAAGCGGCCCAGATCGTCGAGGCCCACGGCGCCTCCTTTCTAGACTGTCCGTTCACGGGGAGCCGGATGGCGGCGGAAAAAGGTCAGCTGGTCTACTATGCCGGGGGAGATGCCGCCGTGCTCGACAAGGCCCGTCCCCTTCTCGCGGTGACTTCGAAGCACATCCTGCACGTGGGCGGCATCGGGGATGCCACGGTTTTGAAGATCACGACGAACATGATCTCGGGCGCCACGGTGCAGATCCTGAGCGAGGCCCTGGCGGTGACGGAGGCCCACGGCATCGATGGCCAGAAACTCCTCGAAGCCCTGGGCCACAACGCCTGCTGTTCGGACCTGATCCGGATGAAGCTGCCCTCGATCCTGAACGAGAACTACGAGCCGCATTTCTCCCTGAAGAACATGTTCAAGGATGCGCAAATCGCCTTGGCCCTGGCCAACGCCAAGAAGATCGAGACTCCGGCGCTCTCGACCACCGCCAGTGTGATGTTCAAAACGCTTCAACAGGGCCACGGGGAAGAGGATTATTCGGTGCTGGCCGCGAACTACCGCAAAACCGGAGAGGCGGATCATGCGAGCTGAGGGTTGGACCGATCTCGGTGACCGCGCCAAGTTTCTCCTGAGCGGGCCAGACGCCGAACGCTACCTCAACGGCCAGACCACCAACGATGTGCGGCGCGCGGTCGAGGAGAGCGCTTTGGCCTCCCTCCTGACCACGGCCAAGGGGAAGGTCGAGGCAGACATCTTCATCTCGCGCCGTGGCCCCGATGCCTTCCTGATCGACGGACCGGGTTCACTGCGGATGGCCCTGCAGTTGCGGCTCGATCGCTACCTGATCGCCGACAACGCCGAGGTGACCGATGTGACGGAGGCCTTGGGCCTCTGCCATATTCTGGGGAGGGAACCCGAAGCGCCGGAAGGAGTGACGCGCCGCCAAGTGAATCGTTACGGCATCCCGGGCTGGGATCTCCTCCTTCCCTCGGGCGCGCCCCATGGCCTGGCCGGGCCGGAACTCGGGGAGGAGCAACTCGAATCCATCCGGGTGGCGCACGGAGTGCCGCGTTGGGAACATGAGCTGAGCGGGGATGTCCTGCCCCAGGAAGCCCGTCTGGAAGATCGCTGCCTCGATTTCCACAAGGGTTGCTACATCGGCCAGGAAGTCATCTCGCGCATCAAGAGTGTCGGGCGCGTCAACCGCCTGCTCTGCGCCTTGGTGGTCGAGCCTGGAGCGATTCCGCAGACGGGTGATGCTCTCTTCCTGGAGGATCGCGAGGTGGGCGCGATCACAAGCCTAGTGAAAAACGCGGAGTTGGATCGAATGACGGCGCTGGCCTACGTCAAACGGGAGGCTGCCGCGCCCGGAACCCGACTCCGCGCGGGGACGCCGCAAAAAACACTTTCCTCGCACTTGGAAATCCGCGAAACTCCACTTTGTTGACTGCCTGACTTTCCGCGAAGTTCTCGCTTTCTGTCGAACGCACCTTGTCCAACGGATGAACGTCCCCCGCATCGCATTCCCGGGCTCTTTGAGCGCAATCGCCCTGACCTTCGCGCTCGTTTCCCTGACCGCCGCCGAGCCCAAGCCTGGGTCGGCCCCGAAGCCTCAACCGGACCGGGTCAGCCTGGATTTCGTGGTCGGAGACCGCGTCCGGCGGGTGGTGCTGGAGCTCGATGCCGCGGCGGCCCCGCAGACCGTGGCCAACTTCAAAAAGCTGGTGCAGGAAGGTTTCTACGACGGCTTGGCGGTGCATCGCGCCATCAATCACTACCTCGTGCAAATGGGGGATCCGTTGACCAAGGACAACGATGCCAAGGGCAACTGGGGCACCGGTTCACCGGGCTACACCGTGCCGGCTGAAATCAAGCTGAAGCATCAGCGGGGCGCCGTGGCCATGGCCCGCCTCCCCGATGGCCGAAACCCGTCCCGGGCCTCCAACGGCAGCCAATTTTACATCGCCCTGGCCGACATGTCCCAGCTCGATGGCCAATACACCGTCTTCGGCAGCGTGGTCAGCGGCATTGAACACCTCGATTTCATCTCTGAACAAACCACCGACACCAACGATATGCCGGTGCAGCGGATCAAGATGTCGGCCCAGATCGGGGAGGGCGAGGCCAAGTCCGCCCCGGTGGAGGTGCTCGCCCAGGGCGCGGAGACATTGACAAAAGGGGCCACGTCCCTCACCAAGGGAGCTGGTTCCCTGACGAAGGGGGCCGTTTCCGCCGCCTCGCAGGGAGTGCGCGCCGCCGGAGCCGCGGTCAAGGACGTCGACAAAGTCATCCCCAAGATCGATCTCCCCAAGGTCCCGTTCATCGGCGCCAAGTCCACCGAGCCCGCCCCGCGCCAAGGAGGGGAGGCCACGTCCATGCCCCCGGCGGCCCAGCCCGAGGAAGTGATCCTGGAGGAAGTTCCGGCTGGAGAGGAGCCGAAAGAGAAACGGCTCAAGCTCCCTTCGCTCCCGAAATTCCGCAAGCCCGATGGCTCCGCCTTCCGTGACCCCGTGCCGTCCGCCGAGCTGATCCCCACTTCGGCAACCGCCGCCCTGCCGCCCTCTCCAAACCCAGTGCTCCCGGCCCCATCGGCGGTTGCCATGCCCGCTCCGGCCCCGGCACCCGCCGAGGTGACGCCTCCGATCGTTTCCGGCGACGTCCCCACGCAGGGCGCCAGCGCCCCGACGGATGCAAAAGCTCCGAAAGAGAAGCGCTTTCTCGGCAAGGTCATCACCCGCTTCTGGTAAGCAGCCCCGGCACGAGAATTTTCCGGGTGGCCTTCTCCTCGGCTCTCTCGTAATTAGCCGGAGGAGGCCCAGCGTCCGGAAATCCCGCCCCCGTAAGACCGAGCCAAAGGCTGTCCCGGTCATCGAAATCCGTGGGGCGCGCCAAAACAATCTCAAGGGGATCGACCTCGACATTCCGTTGCACCAACTCGTGGTCGTGACCGGCCCGAGCGGTTCCGGCAAATCCTCCCTGGCGTTTCAAACCGTCTACGCCGAGGGCCAGCGGCGTTACGTGGAGACCTTCTCTCCTTACGTGCGTCAATTCTTCGACCGCATGGACAAGCCACAAGCCGATGAGATCCGTGGCATCCCGCCGGCCATTGCCATCGAACAGGCCAACCATGTCAAAACGACTCGCTCCACGGTCGGGACCATCACGGAAATCAATGATTATCTGAAGCTCTTGTTCCCCCGCCTCGCCACCGGACGTTGCCCGTCGTGCCAGGGCCCGGTGCAACCGGACTCCCCGGCCACCATCGCCATCGCGGCCAGGGAACGATGGAACGAATCCGCCGTGCTGGTCACCTTCGGCGTCGCGGCTCCTGCGGGCACAGCCCCGGAAGACTTCTTCGGTTTTCTCCAGAGCCAGGGTTACGTCCGGGTGTTTGTCTTCGGGGAAATCTTTCGGACAGACCAACCCGGAACCTTCACCCGAAACCTTCCGGCCCGGGTCGACATCATCCAGGACCGGGTCCCGGCAAACCGTCGCAGCCGGCTGCTGGAATCCCTCGAGACCGCCTTGCGTCTCGGAAAGGGAAAGGTCGCCCTGATCGAGCCTGTGTCGGGAGACCGGCTCGACTTTTCCTCAGTCTGGCATTGCGCCCGGTGCGATGCCTCGATCCGCCCGCCGTCCCCGGGTCTGTTCAGTTTCAATCACGCGTTGGGAGCCTGCCGAAGCTGCCGTGGATTCGGCCGCGTCATCGGGATCGACTACCGCAAAGCGCTTCCGGATCCCTCGCTGTCGATTGGTGCCGGCGCGGTCAAAGCCTTCCAGGGAGAAACCTACCAGGAATGCCAGATCGATCTGGAACGCAACGCCCGGAAGCGGAAGATCGATCTCGACACTCCGTTTGAGGACCTGTCCGAAAAGGACCAGGAATGGGTGCTGCGCGGGGAGGGCGGTGATCCGGAGGAAGCCTACGAGAGCGGGCGATGGTATGGGGTGAAGGGTTTTTTCGATTGGCTCGAGACCAAAACTTACAAGATGCACGTGCGCGTCTTTTTGAGCCGGTTCCGGAGTTACACGGAATGCCGCTCGTGCGAAGGCCGACGGCTGCAGCCCGAATCCCTGAACTATCGGATCGGCGAGCGCACCTTGCCGGACCTCTGGCACCTGCCGGTCTGCGAACTGCTCCCGTGGGTCCGCAGCCTGACCGTGCCGGCGGGCGATGCGTCGGCCAAGCTGCTGCGGGATGAGATTGTCTCGCGACTCGGCTATCTGGAGGAAGTGGGACTCGGATACCTGGACTTGGATCGTCCCACCCGGACGCTCTCCGGGGGCGAGGTGCAGCGCGTCAACCTGACCACGTGCCTTGGAGCGTCCCTGACGAACACCCTTTTTGTCCTCGATGAACCCTCCATCGGCCTACATCCGCGGGACATCGGGCGGTTGATCGGCGTCATGGAACGGCTGCGCGACAAGGGAAACACCCTCCTCGTCGTGGAACATGAGGAGGCGGTCATCCGTGCGGCGGATCATTTGATCGATATCGGTCCCGGTCGGGGAGACCAGGGCGGTGAGGTGGTCTTCAGCGGACCCGCACCGCGCCTGGCCAAAGAGGCCCGCAAGGATTCGCTGACGCGCGCCTATCTGCTCGGGGAAAAATCGATTCCGGTTCCGACCGAACGGCGTCGGGCCAAGGACAAGCTGCGCATCCTCGGGGCGCGCCAACACAACTTGCAGCGACTCGACATCGATTTTCCGCTCGGGGTTTTCTGCTGCGTCACCGGCGTTTCCGGGTCCGGAAAGTCGACCCTGGTCCACCACGTCCTCTACGAAAACCTGCTGCGTGCCAAGGGCGAGACATCCGAGAACGAGCCGGGTCGGGTCAAGGAACTTCGCGGGGCCGAAAAAATCGAGCGGGTCATCATGGTCGATCAATCGCCCCTCAGCCGGACGCCACGATCCACCCCCGCTCTGTTCATCGGGGTCTTCGAGCAGATCCGCAAGTTGTTCGCCGCGAGTCCGGACGCGACCGCCCGGGGACTGGCGCCGGGCTTCTTCTCCTTCAATTCCGGGGCTGGCCGTTGCGAGCGCTGCTGGGGCCACGGTTATGAAAAAGTGGAGATGCAATTTCTCAGCGATGTCTTTGTGCGCTGTCCGGAATGTGAAGGGACGCGTTACACCCGGGAAGCGCTGGAAGTGAAACTGGAGGATCAGTCCATCCACGACATCCTGGAAATGACGGTGGACCGAGCCGCCCTCTTTTTCGCGGCGCTGGATGGCGGCAAAGCCAAGGCGTCCCGGGATGTGGTGGCTTCCCTTGGCATCCTGCAGGACGTCGGTCTCGGATATCTCCGTCTCGGGCAACCGCTCAACACCCTTTCCGGAGGGGAGAGCCAACGTCTGAAGCTGGTGGGACACTTGCTGGCCCACAGCCCCAGACCCAACCAGGACCGGAAGAAAACCAATCTCCTGATCTTCGACGAGCCGACCACCGGCCTCCACTTCGACGACATCGCCATGCTCATGAAGGTCTTCCACCGCCTCGTCGAAAACGGGGAGAGCCTCGTGGTGATCGAGCACAACATCGATGTCATCCGCTCGGCCGACTGGGTGATCGATCTCGGCCCCGAAGCCGGTTCCGGCGGCGGACGGATCGTGGGAACCGGCACGCCCGAACAGATCGCTGCTCTTCCCCAGTCGCACACCGGGGCGGCGTTGCGCAGCGCCGCCTCACCCCGGGTCAAGGAGGATCGATCGCCCGTCCGCGCCCCGGCGCCGATACCCCACGGCATCCGCATCACCGGAGCCCGGGAACACAATCTCAAAGACATCTCGCTCGAAATCCCGCGCGACCAATTCGTGGTCCTCTCCGGTCTGAGCGGTTCGGGCAAATCCACCCTGGCCTTCGATATCCTCTTCGCGGAGGGCCAACGCCGCTTCCTCGACAGCATGTCCACCTACGCCCGGCAGTTTGTCGAGCAGATGGAAAAGCCGGATGTCGACCACGTCACGGGACTCCCTCCGACCGTGGCCATCGAACAACGGATCTCGCGCGGGGGTGGAAAATCGACCGTGGCCACCGTCACCGAGGTCTACCACTTCCTGCGATTGCTCTTCGCCAAAACCGGCGTTCAGCATTCTCCGGCCACCGGAAAGCCGGTGATCGCGCAATCCGTCACCGAAATCGTTTCCCGCCTGCGAGAAGCCGCCAAAGCGGGACCGGTGACCCTTCTGGCCCCGCTGATCAAGGCCCGCAAAGGCTTTCACACCGAGGTCGCCGAATGGGCCGAAAAACACGGTTACGAAACGCTGCTCGTCGATGGCAAGTTCGTGGCTTCCAACGGCTTCCAGCCCCTGGAACGCTTCAAGGAACACACCATCGATGTCGTCATCGGAAAGATCGCAACCGCCACCCCTCTGCCCGAAGCCCGCGCCTGGGTTGAAACCGCGTTGAAATTCGGCAAGCAGACCGCCCGTTACCTCGACGCCAAACGCAAGCTCCACGTGGTCAGCACCCGCTTGAGCTGTCCGGAGTCCGGGATGTCTTTCGAAGAGCTCGATCCCCGGCTGTTTTCCTACAACTCCCCGCACGGCTGGTGCCCCAACTGCCGCGGCTATGGCATCCTCCTGGCCCGCTCCCAACCGGTTCCGGACGGCGATGCCGAATCGGTCCTGGAAGCGGAATTGCGCGAGGAACGACTCCACCTGCAGAGCGAACCCGGGGAGACCCGGCTCTGCCCGGATTGCGATGGCGCCCGGCTCAACGCGATCGCGCGGCACGTCAAGGTGCTCGGTCATGGCATCGAACAAATTGCCCGGCTCAGCGTGGCGGAAGCTCGCAAGTTGATCGCCACCTTCCGGTTCACCGGAGAGCAGGCGTTGATCACCCGAGACATTCTTCCCGAAATCGTCCAGCGCCTCCGCTTCATGGAGGAGGTCGGGCTCGGATATCTCCAGCTGGACCGCTCCGCCCAGACCCTCAGCGGCGGCGAAAGTCAACGCATCCGGCTTGCCGCCCAACTCGGGTCCAATCTGCGCGGCGTCCTCTACGTCCTCGACGAACCCACCATCGGGCTCCACCCGCGCGACAATGAAAAACTGCTCGACACCCTCGCCGCCCTTCGCGACAAGGGAAACTCCCTTCTCGTGGTCGAGCATGACGAGGAGACCATGCGGCGGGCGGATCACCTGATCGACCTCGGGCCCGGAGCGGGTCGGCTCGGGGGAGAAATCGCTTTCGCCGGTCCCTTTCTCAAGCTCCTCGAGCCCGCGGCCTCCTTTCCGGATTCTCCCACCGCCAGAATCTTGAGGAATCCCCTCTCCCACCCGATCCGGGGACAGCGCCGCCCGCTCCCGGAGCCTTCCGATCTCTGGCTGCGCATCACGGGAGCCAGCGCCAACAATCTCAAGGAAATCGACGTCCGCATCCCCATCGGTCGGCTCACCGTGATCTGTGGCATCTCCGGGTCTGGCAAGAGCAGTTTCATGCGCTCGGTGCTCCAACCCGCGGTGAAGGCAAACCTGGAAAAACGCCCGATCAAACCCGATTCCACCACCTGGCGACAGATTGAAGGGGCCCAGCACATCGGCGCGGTCTATGAGGTGGACCAATCTCCCATCGGCAAAACCAGCCGGTCCACTCCGGGGACCTACATCAAGGTCTTCGACGAAATCCGGAAACTCTACGCCCAGGTTCCCGACGCCCGCGCCAGAGGCTACAACGCCGGCCGCTTCAGCTTCAACAGCTCCGGAGGCCGCTGCGAAACCTGCCAGGGCAACGGTCAAATCAAGATCGAGATGAGCTTTCTCCCGACCGCTCACGTCCCCTGCGACGACTGTCAGGGACAACGCTACAACGCCGCCACCCTGGAGATCCTCTATCAAGGCAAAAACATCGGCGAAGTCATGCAGATGAGCATCGACGAAGCCGCTGCCTTCTTCGAGGCCAGCCCACGCATCGCCCGCTGCCTCAACCTCCTCCGGGATACCGGGCTCGGTTATCTGCAAATCGGCCAGCCCAGCCCCACTCTCTCCGGCGGCGAGGCGCAACGCATCAAGCTCATCAGCGAACTGACTCGCGGCGTGAACCGCTTCCAAAACGCACGACTCCGCCAAAACCGGATCGAAAAATCCCACCTCTACCTCATCGAGGAACCATCGATCGGTCTTCACAAGGCGGACGTCGTCCGGCTCCTGGATGTCTTGCATCGGCTCGTCGAGGATGGCGCCACCGTCGTGGTCATCGAACACAATCTCGAGATCCTCGCGGAAGCGGATTTCGTGATTGAGATCGGCCCGGAAGCGGGGGCCTCCGGCGGCCAGCTCGTGGCGGAAGGCACCCCGGAGCAAGTCATCCGCGTCAAGGGAAGCCGAACGGCCCCGTTCCTCAAGAGCACCCTTCAGGGACATCCAATCGCCGCCCCGGACTGACCCTCGCTCCCCGTCAGGATCGGAGACAGCCGTGAATTCACTCGCCGGACTTGCATCGCTGCCAGCCCGGTCTTTGGTGGGCCCATGCTCAAAGGAATCTCGCCCCTCCTCTCCCCCGAGCTTCTCGCCACCCTCTGCGCCATGGGGCATGGGGATGAGATCGTTCTGGCGGATGCGCATTTTCCCGGAGCGACGTTCAGCCGGAGATCCATCCGCGCCGATGGATTGCGGATCGCCCCGTTGCTCGACGCCATTCTTCCCCTCTTCGAGCTCGACTCCATGGTTCCCTCCCCGGTCTGCATGATGGCACCGGTTCCGGGCGATGTCCTGGATCCCGCGGTCGAAGCCGCCTATCTGCAGCCGATCCGGGTCCACGCGCCCGGCACCCCGCCGATCGCGCGGATCGAGCGATTCGCCTTTTACGAGCGGGCCCAGGCGGCGTTTGCGGTCGTGATGACCGGCGAAACCGCAAAATACGGAAACATCCTCCTGACGAAAGGAGTCACCCCGGTTTGAATTTTCGGGATTTTGCAGAGTTCCCCACCTCTGCGGTTGACGTGTGGCTTTCCCGTAGTGGTAATTACGGCCTTTTCAAAGCAAGCCTATGAATCGCTGGTGTCTCCCTCTCTTGACTTGGCTGGTCCTCCTCCTCCCAGCCCCTGCCGCCCCAGTTCCGACGCAGCGGCTCAACGATCTGCTGCATCTTCCCCCGGTCATGGTGAAGGAAATCGGCAATCCCCAAGTGGAACTGCGGGTTTCTCCGCAAAAGCGATCGAATGCCAAAGCGACCGTGACCATTCGTCGCCCCGGCTTGCGGAGCAGTCGAAGCGTCCGCATCGATTCGATTCGGGTGGATCTGCCAAAAGCCTCCGCCCCATGCCGCACGGAATTGGCGCAAGCGGTGCTGGACCACTTTTGGAATTTCCATGTGGAGGCGATCGAAACCGACAAGGATTCCATCGCCCTGGTTCCGATGAACCGGCAGCGCTTCCTGAACGTGGGGACGGGAAAACTGACCCGCAAACCTGGGCCCGACGCGGTCGGCAACGCCTGGTGGAATGTCCGCATGGACGAGCCTCTCACTCCGGATGAGGACCATCACCTGATCGTGATGACCGCCAAAAGTCCGGCGGAATTCTACTCTCACTTCGCCCTGGGCCTGCGGAAAAACGGCAGCACCGGGACCCGTGTCGACGACTGGGTGCTGGATCCACGGGCTCCCTGGCTCAAGGACACCCACCCCACCATCCTCGACTGGTTCAACATGGACAACTCGATGATCATGACGGTGGAAGTCTCCCACCTGCCGGATTGGCTCTACACCCAAACGGCCTACCGGGGCTACGGAGTCACCATGCAATTCACTCCCGCCACCAGGGAGCATGTCACGCTGCTGAAAGCCGCCGGTCGGGGAGATGACCTCCGCACGCTGAACCTGGGACCGTTCAAACCGCTGCGGCACAACTGCGCGACCCACGGCCAACAGCTGGTGGAGGCTCTGCTGCCCTTGGGAGAAAAACTGTGCGGGCCACACCCCCTCGCCGATCTCCCAAAACGGCTGATGCGCAAGTCCGAACGCCAGTTCGGCAAGATCGTCACCGTCGCGATTCCTCCTCAACCTCCCCCGCCCGGCGTCATCCAGTCACAGAATTCGACGTTGCGAACCTGCCCGAACCCGCACGCCACCCCGG
>QQNE01000078.1 GCA_003402735.1 Verrucomicrobiota bacterium | reverse complement strand
GCCGGGCCGGCCGATAAAGCAGTCACCCCATCGATCTTCCTGCAAAACTCCGACCTCCCTCAGGCCCGGAGCGCACCGCCATTGGGCCCAAAGCCGTTTGCCGGGCCTCTCCGCGCCCTGAGCAGCTTCATTGCTCAGTGATTTGGCCGGGACTGTCCTCGCAATGGGCAGCGCGATCGCCTCGTTCCCTCCTCATAGGCGTGTTCGCTGGCGCAGTCATCCTGCTTGATTGTGATAGAAGCGCCCGGAAGTTGCGTCTTTTTGCGACAGTCAACCTGCTTCATTCTTTTCGGAGGTCAGCCCCCGTCCCCGGGGCGTGCCGCCTCGTCTTGCACATTCAACCTGCTTGATCATTTGGGGGCACAAGGTCTTGGCTTGCACAGTTAAGCTGCTTGATCCTTGTCCGCTTGATGGTCTTCGGTGTCTGGATCGGGCGCTGGGGGATTTCAGAGGAAGGCTCGATCAACTGCCGGGGGAAGGCTCTGGATCATTGCGGTGCGTCTGGTAAGCCCGAATGATGCGTTGCACGACTGGATGCCGAACGACGTCCCGCTGCTCCAGGTGACAGAACTCCACGCCTTCGACTCCGTGCAGCGCGCTCATCGCCTCGCGCAGACCGGATCGTATTCCCCGACGCAAGTCGGATTGTGTTGGGTCACCCGTGACCACGCAGCGTGAGTGCTCGCCCATGCGCGTCAAGAACATGAACATCTGTTCGCAGGTGGTGTTCTGCGCCTCGTCGAGGATGATGAAAGCCCGATTCAGGGTTCGCCCGCGCATGTAGGCCAAAGGCGCGATCTCGATGATCTCCCGCTCCATCCAGCGCTCCACCTCGGCTGGGGACACCATGTCTGAAATGGCGTCATACAACGGACGCAGGTAAGGGAACACCTTATCTTTCAGATCTCCCGGCAAAAATCCCAAAGCCTCGCCTGCTTCGACCGCCGGACGCGCCAGGACAATCCGCTCGACCCGCTTGTTCTTCAGCGCCTGCAATGCGCTAGCCACAGCCAGAAACGTTTTGCCTGTTCCCGCCGGTCCAATCCCGAAGACAACTTCGCGCCTCAGCATGGCCTCCACATAACGCAACTGTCCCGCCGTTTTGGGGACCACCGGCCGCTTTGAGGGCGGGGCCAGGATCTGAACATCCGCGAGGTCCGCCAAGCTCGGCTCCTCCTCCTCGCCGGTGGAACTGTCCACAACGTAATGAAATGTCTGCGGACTGATATCAAGCCCCTTTCGTCGGGCATTCTCCAAATGGCGGAAGACCTGCTCAGCCCGTCTCACGGCATCGGGATCGCCCTCCAGTCGCACCCAACCATCGCGGGTCGTCAGCTTCACCTCCACCACTTCCTGAAGCCGCTTCAACAGGGCGACATCATTGGCGAAGAGCGATTGCAAAAACCGCGGGCTCTCAAATTGGAGTGTCTTGGTGGCCATGCCCCTTGGGGTGGTAACTCAGCGATAGCCATAAACCAGCGCCCAGTCGATCAATTGGACTGCTGGCTTGCCGGATTGTTCGCCCGGAGCCCGCGAAATTTGCACGAGAATGTAAAATGAGGAAGTCTGGGCGGGAGTGACCCGCACCCCCCGGACTCTCCCTTTTTCCGAGCGCTCGAGGGTTACGGAGGCACCGTTGGCATCGTAGACCTCCAATTTGACATCACAGCCGGGGATGCTGGATGCCACCCAGAACCAGTATTCATTGCCCCGAAACAACTGGTGACGGATCAGCTTCTTGCCACCGCTCTCGAGTTCTCCCTTCCAATACTCTTCCCGGATCGTGAAGCCATCCTCCACATGTCCCGCAACCGCTTCCATGATCGCGGCGTGAGCCTCATCATCCGTCCCCTCAGCCAGCGGCGCCCACATGACGAACGCCGACACGATCGCTCCCACCCGGGCCATGCATCTTGTCGTGATCACTTGGGCACGATCTGGTTCACGATCCCGGCGCAAATTCCGTGAATTTGCTCCACCGATTCCGAACTCAAGGACGCGGTTGAGGAACTTCCCATCACCTGGCGCACCTTGCGCAAACCGGAGATCACCGCTTGCACCGGCTCGCCCGCCTTGCCTTCCGCGTCCAATCCGGAAAGCTGTTCGAGAAAATGGTCCGCCAAGTCCGGCTGATTGAGAATCTCCGCCTTGTCCTGCGAATAGGACTCCACGATCAGACTCGTCAGCACCTCCGTGCCCCGCAGCCATCCGGCCACGCTGACATACTGCGCCAAGTCCTCATCCCGCATCATCTCCATCTGCTCCCTCACGGTCTTGTGCGTGCGATCGAGCTCCCGACGCACCCGAGGCCAGTCCTTGGCCTCGCAAGCCTCAATGATTGCCCGGCTGTGGGGCAACACCGCGTCCCGCAAACTCAGCGATTCCGCCAACTCCAAGATCCGGCGCCCGGCCTTGGTCACGCCCTCCACGTTTTCCGCCTGCACCGCGATGAATCCATCGGCAATCAGCGTACCAAACCAGAGAGCCAGCCGCGTCCGATCCGTCAGGGTCCCTTTCCCGAAATCGCTGCGAACCCAGCTGTCCCAATTCGGTTGACCTGGAAGCTTGTCCATGAGCGAAAACAATTCACCCGGGTCCGGCACGATCACTTCCTCGATCATCGATGCGGGAAAACTTTGCAGGTCAAGGGGCGGGGCGACCGCCTGCTGCGCCTGCAACTGCACCGGCAGAGCCACGAGCCACACGGCCCGGAGCCCCCGATTCACCAAATCCCTCCAACTCAGATCCATCACGGCAGTTTTTTTCCTCTTGCGGCGGTCCGCCACCCCTCTATCTCAGCAGAAGCCCGGCCAAGCACAACCCAAAAACCGTCTCAAATCTCAAAAGTTCCCTCCATGTCCTCCTGTCTTGCCGTGATCCCCGCCCGCTGGGCCTCATCCCGATTCCCCGGCAAACCCCTCGAACTCATCGCCGGCAAACCTCTGGTGCAACACGTCTGGGAGCGATGCCAGGAATGCTCCCAACTCGACGCCGTGGTCATCGCCACCGACGACGAGCGCATCCGCGCCGCCGCCCTCTCCTTCGGGGCCGACGCCCGCCTGACCCGCTCCGATCATCCCAGTGGAACGGACCGGATCGCGGAAATCACGGCCATGTTCCCCTCTCACGATCGGATTCTCAATGTGCAGGGGGATGAACCCTTGATCAGCCCGGCCCTCATCGATCGTCTCGCCCTGACCCTGCGCGAACAGCCGGACCTGCCGATGGTCACCGCCGCCAACCCGCTTGAAGACGAAGCCCTCCTGGACGATCCAAATGTGGTCAAGGCGGTTCTCAACCTGGCGGGCGACGCCCTTTACTTCTCCAGAAGCCGCATCCCATTTCCCCGGACCCGGAACGTCCCCGGTCTGCAAACGCTGCGTCACAAGGGAATCTATGGCTACCGCCGTGAATTCCTGCTCCGATTTGTCGGCTGGCCCCCCGGCATTCTGGAGCAGACCGAAGGGCTCGAACAACTTCGCGCCCTGGAAAATGGAGCCCGGATCCGGGTGCTCTTGACCAGCGACGATTCCCCTGGCGTTGACACTCCCGAACAAGCACGGATAGTCAGCGCACTGATCAACGCGGCATGAAATACATATTCTTCACGGGAGGGGTCGTGAGCTCCCTAGGCAAAGGTTTGGCGGCCGCATCTCTCGGGACGCTGCTGGAACACCGCGGCTTCAAGGTCATCCTGCAAAAGTTTGACCCCTATCTAAACGTCGATCCAGGCACCATGAGCCCGTTCCAGCACGGGGAGGTTTACGTGCTTGACGATGGGGCGGAGACCGATCTCGACCTGGGCCACTACGAGCGCTTTACCTCCTGTGTTCTCTCCAAGCTGAACAATCTCACCAGCGGGCAGGTTTATTACCGGGTCATCCGCAAAGAACGACGCGGCGAATACCAGGGCAAAACCGTTCAGGTCATCCCGCACATCACCACGGAGATCAAGGCCCGCATCCATGAGGTCGCCAAAAAAATGGGTGGCGACATCATCATCACCGAAATCGGCGGCACCGTCGGCGACATCGAAGGCCTCCCCTTCCTCGAAGCGATCCGCCAGTTCGCCCACGACGTCGGTCCCGAGAATGTCCTGTTCGTCCACGTGACGCTGGTCCCTTACATCAAGGCCGCCGGAGAACTCAAAACCAAGCCCACCCAACAGAGCGTCGCCAAACTTCGCGAAATCGGGATCATGCCCCAGGTCATCGTGGCCCGATGCGAACACCCGCTCACCGAGGACGTGCGCAACAAGATCGCCCTCTTCTGCAACATCCCACGTTCCTCCGTTATCCAAGGCCTGGACGTCAAGGACACCATCTATGAAGTCCCTCTGTGGCTCCGCGAGGAAGGTTTTGACCAGATCGTCTGCGAACGGCTCGGTCTCCAGAGCCAGCCGTCCTCCATGCACGCCTGGGAGAACTTCGTCGATCTCGTCAAGAATCCCTCCCGCACGATCAAGATCGGGCTCGTCGGCAAATACCACCTGCAAGACGCCTACAAGAGCGTCTACGAATCGCTCGATCACGCCGCCGCCCATTTCGGCTGCAAAGTCGAATGCCAATACGTCGATTCCGGCGAGCTCGAAAAAGGCGGAGCGGACGAGGCGCTCAAGGGAGTCAATGGCATCCTGATCCCAGGCGGCTTCGGCGATCGCGGAATCGAAGGCAAGGTCATCGCCGCCCAATATGCCCGCGAACACGGTCTGCCCTTCCTCGGTCTCTGCCTCGGAATGCAAATCGCCGTCATCGAATACGCCCGCAACGTCTGCGGATTGACCGGAGCCCAGAGCACGGAGTTCGAAACCCACCCGGCGCATCCGGTGATCTGCCTGATGGAAGAACAATCCAAGGTGGTCGATCTCGGCGGTTCCATGCGTCTGGGCGGTCACGATGCCATCATCAAGGAGGGCACCCGCACCCACCAACTCTACGGGAAACTGCAGATCCGTGAACGCCACCGGCATCGCTACGAGTTCAACCCGGTCTACCGCGACATCCTCGAAAGCGCCGGACTCACCATCAGTGCGGTTCACTCCGACAACCACCTCGCGGAGGTGATCGAGATCACGAATCACCCCTTCTACGTTGCTTGCCAATTCCATCCGGAATTTCTCTCCCGCCCCAACGAACCGCACCCGCTCTTCTCCGGTTTCATCCAAGCCTGCCTGCAGCAGCAGGAAGTCGCCAATCCAGTTCCCCCGGCCCCGCGCAAAAAGACCAAGGCCGCCAAGCCCACCACCTAAGTTTTCTTCACTCCATGACATCCACACCGATCCGCTGGGGATTCCTCAGCACCGCGGGCATTGCCCGCAAAAACTGGCAGGCACTCCTCTTCTCCGGCACCGGCACGGTTTCCGCCGTGGCCAGCCGTGACCAGGCCAAGGCTGCTGGCTTCATCGCCGACTGCCAACGCGAAGCTGCCTTTCCCACAACGCCGCGCCCCCTGGGTTCCTACGAGGAATTGCTCGCGGATCCCGACATCCAAGCCGTCTACATCCCGCTGCCGACCGGTCTGCGCAAGGAATGGGTCATCCGCGCCGCCCAAGCAGGCAAACATGTGCTCTGTGAAAAGCCGTGTGCCCTGGACGCCTCGGATCTCGCGGAAATGATCGAGGCTTGCCGCCAAGCGAATGTTCAATTCATGGACGGAGTCATGTTCATGCACACGAAGCGTCTCCAGGCCATCCGCCAGGTTCTCGACTCCGGAGAACTGGGAACGCTCCGGCGCCTCCACTCCCAATTCAGTTTCAATGCCCCGGCTGATTTCCTTGCCGGAAACATCCGCATGAGCAGCCACCTCGAGCCGCAGGGCTGCCTCGGAGATCTCGGTTGGTATACCATCCGCATGACCCTCTGGGCCCTCGGTTACCTGATGCCCGAACGCGTCTCTGGCCGCATCCTCGCCGCCCAGGGCCGCCCCGACAGCCCCGATGCCGTCCCGATGGAATTCTCGGCGGAACTCTTTTTTCCCGGTGGGCTGACCGCTTCGTTTTCCAATTCCTTCCGGACCGAGCATCAACAGATCTTTATGGCCAGCGGCACCGCAGGTTACCTGAAATTGGAAGACTTTGTGCTGCCGTTCTTCGGGAGCGAAACCAGCTTCACGGTGACCAAGTCTTCCTTCGAGGTCGATGGATGCCGGTTCAACATGGCCCCAGGTCGCCGCCAGATTTCCTGCGCCGAATACTCGAACAATCACCCCACCGCTCAGGAAACCAATCTGTTCCGCACGTTCAATGCCCTTGTCGCCGGAGGACAGCCGGACCCTCATTGGCCCGAGATTTCCTGGAAAACCCAAAAGGTGATGGACGCTTGCCTGGCTTCCGCCCGCGATCAGGGTGCCTGCGTCTCGCTGGTGTGAGACTTGGTGCCCCTACTTCAATTCCCTGATCCGCAGATTTCGGAAACGGTAGATGGCCCCCTTCTCGCCGTGATGCTGCAGGCCGATCACCCCGCTCGCATCCATCTGGTCTTCCACTTCGGTGGTGACCACTCCATTGACCTCGATTTTTAGCTTCGGTCCCTGACAGGTGATCCGGAACAGGTTCCATTCGTTGCGTTTGAATGCGTCTCCCGCCCGCTGACGAAAGGCGGCCTCGCTCGCGGGATCGCCTTTGATGGGACTGATGAACCATTTGCGGCGCCCCTCGTCATAGAGCCCGCCGGACCACTTCCGATCCAGGCTGCCGTCAACTTCCGCTTGGTATCCGAACACCTTTCCCGGCTCCGCGTGCGCCCGGAAGACAAACCCGCTATTGGCTTCCCCGGGAGGCAACAGGATTTCCCCTTCAAAAACAAAGTCCGCGTAGGTCCGTTCCGTGACCAGAAAGAACTTCTTCTCTCCCGACAACCGGATCTCTCCATCCTCCACTTTCGCCTGTCCCCACGAGTAAACATTTTTCCAGCCGGCTGTGGTCTTGCCATCAAACAAAGGAGAAAACCCGTCTTCGGCGCAGAGGTCTGTCCAGGGAATCACGAAGGCGAAAAGGGCTGCAAAGGCTAGGATTCTCATCGGGATGCCGCTGTTTAGAGCGAAGTTCCCCAAGACGCAACCCCTACTTCATCTTTTGACCGGCTCTTCCAATTCCGCCAATTCCCTCAACAAGGTGGTCGCGTAACTCCCGCGAGGCAGATCAAAGCGAAACTCCAAATCCGCCCCTCCCAAAATCCGCAACTCCGCCCGCACCGGACGCAACCGCATCACCCGCCGCTCCTGGCGCAAGCCAACCCCTTCCAACCCGGCCCGCAGTTCAGGAAACCGCGCCGCCACCATCGTCTCCAACTCCCGGACCACGCCACCGCTCGGCAATTCCCCTCCGCCCCACATCGGTGCCGTCAATTCCAAGATCCCCCGGCCAAAGCGCTCCGCCTCATCTCCCCTCTGGTTCGCCAGCACCAGGATCGTCCCGTTGTCGGAAAACCCGTAAATCTCTCCAGGCTTCGGCTGGTCCCAGGTTTGCCTCACCAGACGCTCCGCCACCACCGCGTTGAAGATCTCGCTCCGCGCCGCGGAAATCAGCAACCCGCGCAGGAGTCGGTCCCGGACCCCAAACTCACCGGCAAACATCGCCGCCGCTTTCTCCACGTTTTGTCCTCGGTTCCCGAACCGTTGCTCACCAAACAAATTTGGCACTCCGCGGCCACAGATCACCGCCCATCTCTCCCGGGCCGCCTCGACGGAAAAGTCCGGGTTCCGCAACCGGATGATGAAGCGGTTGCCCCAGTGAATTCCTCGTCGCAACTTCCTCGTGTTCCGCGTCATGCCCAACACCCGGAGCCCGTCGGATTCCAGGACCTCCGCCCCGGGCGAAGCCTGACCCGGCAGATGCAGGCTGAACCACTGCCGCGTCACGGCATGCCGGTCTTTCAACCCGCAGTGGCTCACCAAGCGACGCCTCAACCCAATGGCGTCGGCCAATCGAGCGGCTGCCGTGTTGCTGTCGATGTCCCGTTTTTCCACCCAAACCAAGCAGTGTTCGCCCTCGCCGGACGGCTCGAAACCGAGACGCTCCTCCACCACAAAGTCCTCCGGCTCCTGTTTGAAACCGGCCCGCCCAAGCGGCCCGCCATGGAGAAACGGCAACGATGCGCTCCCTGCCATGCCCCTCCTCACTCCGGTGTTCCCGCGGCGCGCTTCGCCATCGCTTCGCGGATCTGCTGGCCGACCACCGCAAAACTGAGCAATCGCAGCGCCCGTTGCTGGGAGGCTTCGATCGCGGCTCGATACACCGCGTCGTCCGTGAGCAGGGCTTCGAGGTGAATCTCCGCATCCCCTTCGGCCAGGGCCGGATAACTCTCATTGGGGAATGCGATCCGCTCCACCGCGCTGTTTCCTCCCAGGCAAACCGTGCGGCACAACAAGGCGTCTCCCGCCACCTGCCCCGGCACCCCGCTCCGGTCCAGCTGAAACACCACCCGGTGCCACGAAATCTGACGCAGGTATTCGTGGTAAGGCAACCGGCACTCGATGATCCGCAACTGACCGGACTCGGTCCCCAGCCCAAGCACTTCCAACATCCGCCGCCCCCTCCCCTTCTCGGAATTGATCACCGTCACATGGGTTCCCGTGCGCCGGGCCACCCGCAGCGCCATCGTCAACGCCGCCAAGTGATTGCGCGACGCCGTGAACAGCTCCCTCGTCCCCAAAAAGATTCCCCGCCGCTCCGCCAGGTGAGAGGAAAAATCCCACGCGGCCAGATCGACCGGATACGGCGTGGGAATGTCCAGGATCCGCAACTCCACGGAGGTCACGGGCAAGGGCGGTGGGGCCATTGTGGGCGTCACGATGCCCTGGCTCATCGCCAGAATGTCCGCGTAAATCTCCCAGAGTTTCGGGTCCTCCAACTGCTCGGCGATTTGAAAGCTGCTGCATTCCTTCCAAGCCACCCAAACCGTGATCCCCGCCGCCCTCAAACGCCGCACCGCCTCCCGACACGGTTGCAGTCGGCGCCGCAAAAGCACCAGACAATGCCCGAAGCGACGCCCGGCCAAAACCTGTTCCACAGCATCGCAAAACGCCCCTTGCGTGGCCGCCGCATAAGCATGGAAATTCACCGGAGGATGCACCCCGGGCCCTGGCATTCCCGGGCCCGGCGCATAATCGATCATCGGGTCGCGACCGCCCGGATTCAGCACCGCCAAGGGCTCGTTCAAGGGCATTGATGGGACTCCGTGCACGTTCTGGCCGATCGTAGTGTCGATACCGAAAACTGTCAAAGGAACGGCGGTTGACAACTCGTTCCTCTGCGGTATGCTCACGGCCCCTTGTCTCCCGGGATCAGGGGATTGGCTTCGGGAACCTCAAATCAGAACAACAGGACATGAGCAAACGGACGTATCAACCCTCCAAGCGCTGCCGCCGGAGCCAATTCGGTTTCCGTGCCCGGATGGCCACGAAACAAGGCCGCGACCTGTTGCGCCGCCGTCGCCAAAAGGGACGCAAGCGACTCGTGCCCAAGGGCGTCGAGATTCCCTATCGGCGCCACTGCCACCAGGACTGATCCCTCCGGCGCGCTTCTCGCACGCGGCGATGCGCCTGTCTCGCCAAAAGCGGTTGACCCGGAGCTCGGACTTCCGCCGCGTCCGCGAGCAGGGCCGCAGCCACATCGGAAGATTGCTGGTTCTAGGCGTTCTCCCGGCGGAGAACGAATCCAGTTTCAGGGTTGGATTCATCACCACCAAACGGCTCGGTCCGGCCGTCGTTCGCAACCTTGTCCGCCGCCGGCTCCGCTCCGTCCTCACCGAGCTGGGCGAGGACCTCGTTCCCGGTCACCTGATTGTCACCGTCGCCCGCCCCGCCGCCGCCACCGCTTCCCGGGATGCCCTCCTCAAGGAATGGAGATGGCTCGCCCGCCGCGCAGGCATCCTCCGGTCGTCGGTCCCATCGTCGCCTCCTCCCCCATGCGCCGGTTCATCTGCGGCATGATCCGCCTCTATCAGATCTTGATTTCGCCGCCGCTTCACTTTTTGTTGGGGCCACTCGCGGGTTGCCGGTTCACTCCGTCCTGCTCGGAATACACCCTGCAGGCGGTGCGCCTTCATGGCGTGTTTCGCGGGGGATGGTTGGGCCTCCGCAGAATCGCCCGGTGCAACCCTTGGGGAGGCTCCGGGCATGATCCCGTCCCGGCGGTCAGCGATCCAAAAGCTTCCGCGCTGGACAAACCCGCAGGCTAGGAGAGACTGCCAGACTGTTTTCGCGGCAGCCATTGAGGATAAACCACATTGATTTGATTGGAGCATGGATCGGACTGGATGGATAGGAGTGACCACCTGCGCGGTGTTGTTGGTGTTGTGGTATACACTGGTGTTGCCCAAAACACTCCCGCCGCCCCCCACGGCTTCGCCAAAGGCAACGCCCACCGCCACCACCCCCGCGGAGGGCAAACCCGCCTCGGCCCCACCGTCTTTTGTCGGCAATGCCAACAAACCGGCGGACCCAGGCAAGACCTTTGAACTGTCCACCCCCCGCGCCACCTTCAATGTGGTCTCCCGAGGCGGCGGCATTTCCACTGCGGCGCTCAAAGACTTCAAGCGCGCCATGGGGAGCGAAGCCCCGCTCATCCTCAACGAGCCGAATCGCGGTTCCGGCTTGACCCATCCCATCGGCACACTGGGCATCGGCTCCGGAGAATTTGAGGAGGTCCTCTACAACACCGAAGAGAAACCGGACGGGCTCTTCCTCACCGGAATCCACGACAACGGTCTCAAAGTCGTCAAACGCTTTGCCACCGTTCCGACTCCGGAAAACCTCAAGAGCGATCCAAACGATCCCAGCGGTCACCTCGTCTCGTTCCAGCTTCGCCTGGAGAATACCGGAAAAGAGCCTCTCCCGATTGGAAACTACTCGGTCTACGGAGGCGCCATTGCCACCACCCACACCCGCGGCCAAATGGATACCGGGTTCTTCTGGAAACAGGGAAACTTCGTGTTCAAGAGGGTCGACTGGCTCAAAGGATTTCTCCTCCGGCCTGACCGTGAATCCTATGAACTCGACGTGAAGCAGCTCGATTGGGCCGGGGTGAAGAGCGAATACTTCATCATGATCACCCGGCCGCTGGAGCATCGCCCCGGCAAGATCTGGGCCCGACGATTTGCCACCACCATCGAGGGTGAGGAAGAACAATCCATCAAGATGCAGACCAAGGGCATTGAGTGTGCCTTGGGACTTCCCGCGAACACGCTGCAGCCCGGCGAGAGCCAAGTCTTCGATTACGAGATCTACATGGGGCCCAAGAAATTTGCCCTGATCACCCAGCTCCCCGATGGCCAGCGCGCTGCCATGGGCTACGACAAAGTGCCGATGATGGAGACTCTCTTCGGCTGGATCATCAAGCCGCTGGCCCAACTCTTCGTCACGCTTCTCACCACCTTCAATGGTTGGTTCGGCAACTACGGGATCGCCGTTCTCCTCCTCACGGTGGTCGTCCGGGCCATCATGTGGCCACTCCATGCCAAAGCGCACGCCACCTCCAAACAGATGGCCCAGCTCACGCCCATGCTCAATGAGCTGCGCGCCAAATACGAGGATGACCCTCAAAAAATGCAGCAGGAGCAGATGAAGCTCTGGGCGGAATACGGCATCAACCCCATGGGCGGCTGCCTCCCGGCCCTCGTGCAGATGCCCATCTTCATCGCCTATTTCCGCATGCTTTCCTCCGCCGTGGAACTCCGGCACGAACCCTTCGTGGCCTGGATCAAGGACCTCTCCATGCCGGACACCATCACCTCCATCGGAGGCTTCGATATCAATCTCCTTCCCGTTCTCATGGCCGCCACGAGCTACGTCCAGTTCGCCATGATGCCCAAAACCGGGGACAAAAACCAGCGGATGATCTTCATGATGTTCCCGCTGATGTTCCTCTACTTCTGTTACACCTACGCCTCCGCCCTCGCCCTTTACTGGACTTGGTCGAACATCATCAGCATTTTCCAGACATGGGTTCTCAACCGGCGCACCATCCCGCCTCTCAAGAAACTCCGCAAAGGCAAGTCTTCCTGGATCGAACGCCTCCATCAACAGGCCGAGGCCGCCCGACGCACCCAAGCCGAGGGACGCCCCGCCACCGCCTCAGGCCCCTCCCTGGGCTCAAACGCCTCCCCCTCAAGTTTCGGAGAAAAAGGCCCGCGGAAACAAAAACCCAAAGCACCACGCCGCCCCAAGGGCAAACGCCGCTGATCGCCTCGCCATCTTCGGCTTGACCCTTCTTTTCCTTTCCCTGAAAATCGAGCCGTGTCTTCCCCTGAGCCAGTGAATCACGTTCTGGTCGCCAAGGAAATCTTGGATACCATGCTCGGTTATCTGGGCTTCGCCGTCTCCATCGAGGTCGACCCCTCACGCGACGAACCGTGCCTTCACATCTTTACAGCCGAAGGCGATTTCCTCATCGGAAAGGATGGCGATCGCATCGACGACATCCAGTATCTCGTCAATCGCCTCCTCCAGGCTCGCGATCCCTCCGCTCCCCGCATCCGTGTGGACGTCAACCACCACCGCTCCATGGACGAGGACCAACTCCTCGAAGAGGCAGACCGCGTCGCCAAACGCGTCCTCAACACCGGGCAGCCAGCCAAACTCCCCCCGCTCAACTCCTATCACCGCCGCATCGTCCACAACCACTTCGCCAACCATCCCCAGGTGAAAACCTGGAGCCCCTCCGACGACGCCCGATACAAGCAAATCACCATTTCCCAAAAAAATCCGCCCCCCTGACCCGCAATCCGCAATTCAAAGTCCGCCTCCCTCACCCATGGACGCTCCCACCCGTTATCCCGGCGTAAACTTCAAGCTGGGCAACGAAAAACTCATCAAGGTTCTCCCCCGCGCCTCGGACAAACTCACCGGCCTTCTCCGCAAACAGGGTCGGCTTGAGCACGGCGCCCTCCGTGTCGCCGTCGTGGGAGGCGGTTGCTCCGGACTCCAATACAAAATGGACCTCGTCGATGGCCCGGCCAATCGCGATCTCCTGGTCGAAACTGCCGGAGTCCGCGTCGTCATTGACCCAAAAAGCGCCCTATTCGTCAGCGGCTCCGAACTCGACTTCAGCGACGACCTCCAAAGCGGTGGGTTCAAGGTCACCAACCCCAACGCCACGGTGACCTGCTCCTGCGGCGAAAGTTTTGCGGCTTGAATCCCCGTTCGGGGACCAAAAGCCGCGAAATAAGTGGACAGGCTGGGACTCGAACCCAGGACCAATTGGTTAAAAGCCAACTGCTCTACCGACTGAGCTACCTGTCCGATCGGGGGCAAATGCCGGGCCGTTCAGGGAGGGTGCAGTAAATGTCCGCTTGGTTTTTTTTCAAGCGGAGATTTGAATGATTGCCACTAATCCCACGCGAAAAGACCACTGTCAGCTCCCTTGCAGGTCTGCGGAACTTTGGCGACGGGCGGATTCCATGGCCGCCAGGAGTGCTCCGTCACGATTCGGTGAAGCCGGAGAGGAGCCGGACACACCGATTCCCGCCGGACGCGGAGCCTCAGCGCCATCCTCTTTGATTTCCCGGGAAATCCGGTTCGAAGCCGCGGCCTCGGGCGCCGAGGCCACGGAAAGACGGCTGAGCGTCCACAATTCCGCGAGGAAATCCGCAAGATGATCCAGGGAATTCACGCCGCACCAATCCTCCAACTTGGGAAACGCGTCGTCGCTCAACCCCATCCCCCAATTCCACCAGGCATCGACCTCCCTCGCAGGCCCTGGCACCTCCTCCTCAACACCCCCTAAATCCGCAAAATTGCGCAAATCACTGATCGCGGCATCGCGCAAAGCCTCGATTTCTTCACGCTTGCGCCGCAGCGGATGATTCACCGGAACCTCTTCAAGGAAATCAGCCAACGCATTTGCCCAGACACTGTGCGCGTCCGGGATGGCTTCGATGACGCCCCTCACCCCCTCAGCATCCTCCCAACTTCCACGCTCCACGACGAACCGATGCACGCCCAACGAAAGGAGGGAGGCCCGGCGCAACTTCCGTTCCAACGCCCCCAAGTCGACCACGCCACCCGCGCTGCGAATGCGGCGAATGTCGAACTCGACGCTGTCCATCAACTCCTCCAACTCATCGAGTTGCTCCAGGGCCGCCCCCTTGTCTGCCGGGACCGACACCGGATCGGTTGGGGCCGGTCCCACGTTGCGATTGGCCACCATCATCTCCTCCTTCCCAGGAGACTCAGGCTCCGTGAGGTCCCCCGCTCCCAGATCGCCGCCTTGAGCCAGCACTTGGTCAAGAAACCCTCCGCGCAACGCCTCGGTCATCAGCGCTCCCTGAGGATGCCTCTGCAACTCCTCCGGCGGTTCCGGAGCCCCCGCTCCACCGGCCGACAGCTTGGCCTCCGCAGCCCATTTCTTCACGGTCGCCAACAAAGCCGGCTGCATCGCAGGGAGATACCTCATCACCGCCTCGATGAGCAGGGCCTCATTTCCCTCCATCAACAAGGTGGCATCGAGCCGCTCCCTCAAAGGCTCCGTCAAACCAGATCCAGCAACGGACCGCAGCAACTCCTCCGCGTCCACGCCGGACTGCCGACTCCAGTTCTCGAAGAGATCGCTAGTGAACCGCCGCCTCGCGGCAAACTCAACGAACTTGATTTTTTCCTCCGAAGACAACTGCCGATAAGCTTGGCGCAGGCCCTCGGTCACGCCGGGGTCGGTTGAAAGGGTGGGAGATGGATTCATCGATTTGGGAGGAGGAGATGGGTCAGACCTCTCCGAATATACCCAAGAATCGTTAATTATCAACTTTCCGCATTCTCACTCAAATTTTCGGGTTCAGAGCGTTCGCTCTCCACACCCGATTCTTCTTCTGCCAGGCTCGGGTCGGGAACGGAATCGATCGCCTCAGGCAGCGCCTCCAAAGCCTCTTCGGGCTGGTTCGGCCCAGCTTCCCCTCCCTCAGCCTCAGCGTGCTCCTCGGCCGGGATCGACTGGCGCCCGCCCCGCTTGCGCTTCGATTTCGGTCTGGCCCCCTCCTTTGCTTCCCCGGAAGCCAAGTCCGATGGCTGCACCCCGAGAAACAGAGCGCTCGACGCATACTCGATGATGTAACCTTCATCGATCAGC
Organism: Verrucomicrobiota bacterium; assembly: GCA_003402735.1. Classification (GTDB taxonomy): domain Bacteria; phylum Verrucomicrobiota; class Verrucomicrobiia; order Verrucomicrobiales; family DEV007; genus V1-115. The sequence goes on along the minus strand of QQNE01000078.1, from coordinate 6,519 downwards.
CAATGGAGATCCGACAACACCGCGGTCTCCTCTGGAGTGTATTCCCCCGCAGGCAATTCCATCTCTGGTGCCCGGGGAGCGATCGCCGCCACGAGATCCTTCACCAGCAGACCGGGACTGGCGGTGACCCGCTCCGTGATCCGCTGGATCGATTCGGAAAGAGTCACCGAAGGGTCGATGGCGCGGGGACGACTTTTGCAGACGAACAGCTTCTTGCCGTGGCGCTTGAAAATCCGCAACCCCTTGGACTCCAACTGCCCGCAAAGCACCTTGACCAGGGGGAAAGGGGCCGTCCGCAACGGCTCAACGGTTTGCCGCAGCAATGACAACAATGCCGGAGCCAACTGGTTCCCCGGAATGTTGCCGGGCACCGTCGCCTTGTTGACCTTCTGAACGATTTCGTCCGCAAGCTGCGTCATCGCGTGGCGCTCCAGGGCCTCGATCGACTCGAGACGAACCTGGGTCTCCCCTTCGGCAACCTCCTTGGGATAGAGATAATGGGTGACCTTGCTTTCGGACTCCTTCCATTTCTCCACCATCTCCTGGTTCGTCTCCGTCTTGATGCGGGACTTGAATCGATCAAACGGCATGTTGGAGAACCTGCGTTTGTGCAGGCGAACCGCCGCGTTTTGGAAACTGTGATGGTTCGGCGGCCCCAGAATAACCCCGCTCATCCCACAGATCGCCACCGTTCGGAATTCCCCCTTGGGAGGCTCCACCTCCTTGCTTTCCACCAGGTAAATGCTCTCCAGATTCCCCTGCTCCAGGAAATGACTCATCGCCTGTTCCCGGGATAGCCAGAGCGAACCGTCCGGCCGACACCGGAACAGATGCGTTTCCACCCCTGGTTCCACCGCGAACTCCACCACGAACCGCTCGCGCCCAGCCAAAACGATTTTGGCCACATCGAACAGCCCGAAGGCACGTCCCGATTTTTTGATCTGGTGCACCAACGCCTCCACCGCCTGCGACGAGGGCTTCACCGTGGCAATCAACCCCACCGGAGGCGCATCGTGCCGCGCCTCCCGCTCCCGAGGCCCGCGGTCCCGCTCCCGTCCGCCTTCTCTCCGGTCGCGCCGATCCGTCCCGCCGCCCCATCCCTGCCGATCCCGCCTCTCCCGACCACCGCCTCCTTCGCGACTGTCCCGATCCCATGACCGCCCGCCACCGAAACGGTCCCGGCCAGCATTCGGCCTTGGCGACTTCCCCCGGGATTCCCCGTCCTCATCGTCGTTCCCTCGAATCAACTGCTTGGGGGTCGAGTCCAAGCTCACCACCCAATCGGGCATCAATTGCAAACCCGAAAGATCGATTTTGTTTGTGGACTCCCCTGGCTCTGACATGACGGTTATGCTTCTGGCGTTCGCCATGTTACAGCAAAGGTCGCCGACTGTCTTCACTGAATTCATCGTGAATCTGCGATTCGTTCGACAGAGTGTCGTCAACCTGTCACGTTGGGCCCTTGTTGCGCCGTCCAACGTCCCGCACCAGCCTCTCCCGTTCCGCCCCTTATGCCCGGATTCTTCCGCCCTGCGGCAGTTCTACTCCTCTCTGTGGCCCTGACCGGAGCCCCGCATCTCCCCGAGGTTCAGGCCATTGGCATGCGGCAAGATGTCCCCGAAACGGACTACCTCGACCTCGCGTCGAACGCAAAGGCGTTCCCCGCCGGAAAATTTCCAGATTTCCTGCCCGTCGCCGCCGTGGGCACGCTCCACAATGACGGCGAATTCGAAGTCATCGGTTCCGGGACCTTGATTGCTCCAGAGTGGATCCTCACCGCCGCTCACGTGGCGCTCTCCGGCAAACGGGGGCAGGATTTCGAACCGAAACTGGAGGTCCGTTTTGGCCCCCGGGCCAGCGCCCCGCTATCCCGACACCGGGTGACAGGCGTGGCCACCCCGCTGCCGCCCCGCACCTTGCGTCCACTGCTGCGCTCCGGTCCGCGCGTTTCCGAAAGCGAGGTCATCCATGCAGAATTTCATGACCTCGCCTTGCTCCACCTCGCCGCCCCGGTCCCGGGGATCGCTCCCTGTCCCCTCGATGAGACAGGCGAACTCCTCAGCGGAAAACAGATTTTCATCGCCGGCTACGGAGATGCTGCCACTGGAAACAACACCAAGTCGCGGACCTGGACCAAGGCCGACCTGAAACGCGCCGCCGAAAACGTGATCGACCGCGAAATCCAGCGCAATCCCTACAACCCCCGGACGGTTGGCGGCATCCTGCTCTTCGATTTCGACAACGGAACCGAGGAACGCAACAGCCTGAACCGGAAATCCAAGTCCTGGGACCACCTCTTCGGCGAGGGAAAGAGTTCCAGCATCCCGTCCCCCCTCGAAGGCGCCTCTTACCCCGGGGACAGCGGCGGTCCGGCCTTCGCCAAGTCGGCTAAGGGCACCTGGTGCCTCGTGGGCGTCAGCGGCTACGGCACCGGATTCCCCCCCGATCGCCGACGCACCAGCATTCAGTTCGGCGAAATCCTCGTCTACACCCGCGTCTCCCCCCATCTCACCTGGGTCCGCAGCCACATCGCTCCCCCACCTCCTCCCCCACCTTCCGTCGCCGTCTCTCGGGTCGGTCCCGCGGCTCAGGTCGGCGCCCCGGATTCTTCAGCCCCCGTCACCGCAACTGCATCGCCGGTCGCGCAGGAAACCGCTCCCCCCATCTTCCGCACGGCGCCCCAAACGCCCAGCCCCCCCGCAGCTCCGTGAAATCAAGGCCGGTCGCATGGGTGTGACTGAAACTGAGCGACGCTGATGCGGAATCCATCCCCGTTGGATTCATTCACACCCGGGTCGCATTGACCGTTTGACAAGTGCCCGACTCTCCTTCTAGCCTCGTTCGGTGATGGTGCGCCCCCTCCTCTGCCTCGTTCTCCTCTCCGCCCCCCTCTCCGCCTCCGTTGAGGAGCCGCTCCGGAAAATTCTCGCGGTGGGCCGCGAAGGCTCCGGAAATCAATCCGCTGCGGAAGGCTTGGCCGCCCTCTCTTCCGCCACCCTGGAAGATCTGCCCGCCCTCATCGAGGCCCTGGGCCGCGCCAATCCCCTGGCGGCAAATTACATCCGGGCCGCCATCGCCACCCTCGTGGACCGCGAGACTTCCGCCGGGAAAACCCTGCCTCTGCCCGGACTCACCCGGATTTTGTTCGATGCGAACGCCGGGGATCAACCCCGCAGCCTCGCGTTTGAGCTCATCCGCCGCGCCTCGCCCAAAGCCGCGGATCAGATGATTCCCGGCTTCCTCTCCGACCCGAACGTCGAACTGCGGCGACTCGCCGTCGAACACCTTCTCAAAATCGCCCAGGAAACCGAAAAAGCCGGCCTCAAAGAGGATGCCACCCTGCTCTACGCCCAGGCCTCCAACGCCGCCCGCGACGTCGATCAGATCCGCACCCTGGCGGACCTCCTGGCAAAGCGCGGACAACCCGTCGATATCCCTCGCCGGATGGGGTTTCTCATGCATTGGGACGTGATCGGTCCGTTCGATAACACCGGTCTCCAGGGGTTCACCAAGGTCTACCCACCCGAAACCGAATGGAAACGCGACGCCGTTTATCCAGGCAAATCGGGCGAAGTCCGCTGGCAGCCCCTGATGACATCGGATCCCTATGGCAAAGTCGATTTGAATCTCCCCTTCGGCATGCTCAAGGAGACGGTGGGCTACGCCCGCACCACCTTCAATGCCAGCCAGGGTCAGGGAGTCGAACTCCGACTCGGTTGCAAAAACGCCTGGAAAATCTGGGTGAACGGCGAACTTCTCTTCGGTCGCGATGAGTATCACCGCGGCCAAAGGATCGATCAATACATCCTCCCCGCCAAATTCCGGGCCGGCCCCAACGAGATCCTTGTGAAGTGTTGCCAGAACGAACAGACCCAGGACTGGACCGTTCAATGGGAGTTCCAACTCCGAATCTGCGATCCCTCGGGCAACGCGGTGCTGGCCGTTGACCGCCCACCCACTCCACAACCACAGGAAGCCCGGCGCCGTCCCAACCCAGCCAAATGATCCGCCCCACCATGCACCGTCGCCCTCTCCGCCTTCTCCTCCTCGCTCTCTGGAGCCTGCTCCTGGTCCCTTGTCGCGGAGCGGATTGGCTGCAATTCCGCGGTCCCTCGGGCGCCGGGGTTGCCGATCCCTCGGAAACCTCCGTTCCTGTCACCTTCAACCCGGGGTCCGTCGCCTGGAAACTGCCTCTCCCGGGTCGCGGTCTCTCCAGCCCGATCGTCATCGGTAATCAGGTCGTCGTCACCTGCTCCAGCGGCCCGGACCAGGATCGCCTCCACATCTTCGCGATCGACGCCGCCACCGGCAAGGTCCGCTGGGAACGCCGCTTCCGGGCCACTGGACGAACCATGACGCACTCCAAAACGAACGTGGCGGCCCCCACACCTTGCAGCGACGGCTCTCGCATCTTTGCCCTGTTTTCCACCAACGACCTCTTCTGTCTCGACCTCCAGGGAAACCTGCTCTGGCTGCGCGGCCTGACCTTTGATTACCCCAATGCCAGCAACAGCCTCGGTCTCGCCTCGTCTCCCCTGGTGACGGAAAACACCCTGGTGATCCAAAGTGAGAACGACAGCGAATCCTTCGTGGCCGGTCTCGCGATTGAGGATGGCTCCAATCGCTGGATCAAACCCCGGCGCAAGGCCGCCAACTGGACCTCCGCCACGGTTCTCAAGGGAAACCCCACCACCGTGGCCCTTCAATCAACCAGCGGCATCCTCGGCATCGCACCTGCCACCGGCAGCGAACTGTGGGAATACCGCGACGGAGCCTCCACCATCCCCTCCGCGGCCCTCTCGGGTGCAACCCTCTACGTCCCCTCTTTCGGGCTCACCGCTTTGCAATTCGATGGCGGCACCGTCAAAAAAATCTGGCGCAACGAGCAGGCCCGCCCCAAAACCAGCAGCCCCGTGGCCGACAACGGGAGGATCTACTTTCCGGAAGGCGGCGTGGTGACCGCGGTGCGGGCGGACAACGGGGAACGCCTCTGGAAAACCCGTGTTCAGGGAGACTTCAGCGCTTCGCCAGTGATCGCCAATGGCCACCTCTATCTCTTCAGTGAAAACGGCACGGGCTTCGTCATCCCGGTCGATCCCGAGGTCAAGGAGCCGGCCGTCAGCGGCCAGATCGAGCTCAATGAGCAGGTGTTGTGCACCCCAGCCATTTCCGGCGGAGCCATTTACGTCAGGTCCGACGCACACCTCTGGAAACTCAGTTCCCCGGCCTCCTGAGCCTCAGGCCGCCACCCGCCCCACGGCCCAACTCACCACCTTGAGCAGTTTCTCGGCGCTGTAGGGCTTCGGAAGAATTCCGGTGAACCCTTTGCGCTGCGCCGCTTGGGCCGCCGATTCATCGAAGTAGCCGCTCGATGCCACCACCCGGATCCCGCTCCCCATCTCCTTCAACTTCTCCAACATCTCCAGTCCGGTCATGCCTCCAGGCAGGGTCAAATCCAGGACGATCAAAGAGATCTCGCGGCCCGCGAGTGACTCCTCCTGACAAATATCCAAGGCTTGGTCCGCGCTTCTGGCTTCGATCACCTGAAACCCCGCCCCCTGCAAAACCGTCCTGGCAATCGTCAACACCCCGGCATCATCGTCCACGATCATCACACGATACCGGTGGTTCAAAGGAACTGGAGTCTGGTTCATATCGATCAAATGAGTTTGGTTCTTGGTTCGTTGACGGTCCGCCTCTCTCAATACGCCAACCCGCGAATTTCATCGAAGGTTGTCTGTCCGGCGACGACTTGGTGCAATCCTTCCTGGTAGAGACTCAGCAACCCACCGCGGGAAGCGGCCGCCCGGATCTGCGCCATGGGGGCCCCATCCGAAATGAGATCCTTGATCTCGGAGTTCACCTCGGTGATCTCCATCAACGCAATCCGCCCCTTGAAGCCGGTGTTCATACACTCCATGCACCCCACCCGGCGATACACCGGGCTGTCCACAGGCCCTTGCACAATCCCCTGGCGCACCAGGACCTCATACATCTCCTCCGTCAACGGTTCCGGCCGCTTGCAATAGTTGCAGAGCCTTCTCACCAACCGCTGCGCCTGGGACAATACCAGTGAGTCCGCCAACAGATAATCTGGGACACCCATCGACGTAATCCGTGAAATCGCCCGCAACGAATCGTTCGCGTGCAAGGTGGTCAAAACAAGGTGACCGGTCATCGCCGAAGTCACCGCCGCCATCGCCGTCTCCTCGTCACGACACTCACCAATCAAAATCACGTCCGGGTCCGAACGCAGCAGCGCCCTCAATCCGGTGGCGAAGCTGATCCGGTTCACCGGGTCGGTCTGCGTCTGATTGATCCCTTCAATGCGATACTCAATCGGATCCTCGATGGTGTGCAGGTTCAGGTTGTCGTCGTTCACGCTGTTGAGCAGCGCATACAAGGTGGTGGTCTTCCCACTCCCCGTCGGTCCCGTGATCAGAACCAGCCCCTGGTCCCGGGCCATCGCCTGATCAAACAAGCGAGACTGCCGCTGACTCAGGTTCAGGTCCACCAAGG